>NZ_MAUH01000022.1:0-37491 GCF_001693475.1 Chryseobacterium sp. CBo1 | reverse complement strand
TGGATGGATGGATGGATGGATGGATGGATGGATGGATGGATGGATGGATGGATGGATGGATGGATGGATGGATGGATGGATGGATGGATGGATGGATGGATGGATGGATGGATGGATGGATGGATGGATGGATGGATGGATGGATGGCGTGTCAGTAGTTTTTTAGCTGGTAGGTTAGTGTAATTTGGTTCAGGTAGGTAGGTAGGTAGGTAGGTAGGTAGGTAGGTAGGTAGGTAGGTAGGTAGGTAGGTAGGTAGGTAGGTAGGTAGATGTTGTTTTTATTAAAGCAAGAGTTTTAGAATTTGAGGTAATTAATACTATATGGATTGATGCCTTGCTGGTTGGTTTGGTTTGATGCTTTAAGGTTTTTAATATAGTTTGAGTTGAATGGATGGGTAGTTCTTTATGTGAATAAGTTGGTTGATAAGATGAGAAATTATTGAGTGAGCAGTGACAGAAAATTAAAAACAATGGTTTGGAAAAGAAAACAATTATTAAAATGGTAAAATCAAAATGAATTTAAGTTATGAAGACAACATTTGAATTTTCAGTTGAATCGTTGCTTTTTGGGATAGAGAATCCTAAAGGCAATATCGAACAGGTTTTGTTTGCTAATAAGATGGCGAAACATGAAGGAATCTCGAATTGTAATCGGTTGGCAAAGTTGAGTTTTGCAGATGAATCGGTGAATAGAGCAGTGGCGGGAGCAGTTCCTTTGGATGAAACTTTGTTTCTCGGTTATGAAGGTTGGAGTGAAAGTGTTTTTCATTTGTGTATCCGAAGTGGAAGGACTACAATTCGTATGGCTACGGGGAGTTTTCCGAGTAGGGAAATTGTAATATATGAAGATTACATACATTCGATTCTTCTTAATAAATTGAATGAGAAGCAAATCAAAGAGGTTTTTGATTTTATCTGGAACAATCTGGATGTTATACAGCCGAAACCTGGCTATATGTTTAGGGAGGATTGAAAAAATGTAGGCTTAAAAATCTGAAATAAGTCTGAGATTCTTTTGAATTCTGAGAAAATACAAATCACAAAATAACAATTAATAAAAAAAATATCATGAATAATAGAGCATGTTATACAGCAAATTCAGCAGCCAGTACTTTATTGGTGCTTCGTCATAGCAGCAATTCCGTTGGGATTGTGCAGTCCGTAGCTCCCAACGGAAATCTTATTGAATTGGAGCCTGAAAGTAATGGTTTAGATACGATGATGCGGATTGATTCTACAGCAGGTTCTTTTACGGATTTCTATGCAGATTTTTATCATCAGCTTAAAAATCCTGACGAATTTTCGTTTTTCAAAGTGACGGAATTTGAAGCGCATGAAACAGCCAGAGGTTTGCAGGATTATGTAAATAGTTCTTCGACCGTTGAGAAAGAGGAATTGAAAAAGTATGAGGTTTCGATTGATACGGTGGATGCTTTGAGAAATAAAAAAAATCTGGATATAGATGGAGTTGGTCGGGGAAGTTCCTATAAGGAATCAAATTTTGTGGCTGTTAATCCAAAATATCGTTTTCAGATTGATGATGTGAATTGGGATGCTATGGCTGAAATAGGTCTTGATAAAGAAACGTTGGAGGAATTGGGTGTGTTGGAATGTTTGCTGAAAGGATATAAAACGTCGGTGCTAGTTCCTGTTAAGTGTGATAGTGGGATTTCGGGTGATACGGTTGGTGCACGGTTGCAGTTGAAGTTAGATGATAATGGGGAAGTGGTGGTTCATGTTCATCGGGTACAGAAAAGGGTTGATTTCAGAAAGAAATTTTTTGGACATAGGTTTTCAAAGGAGGATCGAGTGAACCTTTTAAGTTGCGGGAATATGGGGAGAGTAGTGGAGCTTGTTAATCCTGCTACGGGCGAAATCGTTCCGTCGCTTGTGAGTTTGGATAATTTAACCAATGAATTGTTTTCTTTGAGAATGGAATTTGTGAGGATTCCGAAGGTGATTTGTGGTGTGGATTTAAGCGAGGATCAAAAGGAGATTCTTCGTAGCGGAAAACAACTGTATGTTGAAAATATGTTGTCTAAAAGTAAAAGGCTTTTTAATGCGACATTACAGTTTAATGCGGAAAAGCAATGGGTGGAGTTTTTCTTTGATAATAAAGTAAAAGTTCAAAGTTTTTCTGATGGTATTGAAGTTGGAATTCCGACGACTTTTCGAGGGAAGTATCTTCGTAAGTGGCAGATGGATAAGTTGAGGGCTGGGGGTACGGCTTATATTAGTGGGTTGATTAGTGAGAAAGGTAAGGAGTATCAGGGGTATATTTGTTTTGATAGGGTAGAAAGGAGGATTTTGTTTTCTTTTAAAAAGCCGAGGTAGGATTTGATTTTGGTTTTGGGAAAGATTTATGAATTGATTTAGATTTTATAAAGTCAATTTTTGAAACTGCAAGTTGAAAGACTTGCAGTTTTTTATGCGGTATATCTATGCGTGGTTTTGGTTTTAAGGTATTGTAAATTTAAGATTAGTGATGAATGAATATTGTTGTTTCGGAATTCAGGATATGTTTTGGGAAAATGGCGTGGCAAAAATGCGATTCCTCTCTTTGGTCGGAACCGCATTTTTGCGAAAATCGGAAAAAGCATGTTTTTAAAACATTTATAGATGTGCACCATGTAATGTTTTAAAAAAAAAAGCTTTTAAATTTTATGATATTAAATTTAGAAAATTAAAATGTTGTTTTAGCTTGGTAATCTAAAGTATATTTTTTTTTTCAAAATAATCCCTAATTGAAATAATGTTTTTGCACCAAACTGTTTCCTGATTACATTCAGCCTCTTTTCAATTGTGCTAATGCTTACAGAAATACCGTTTTCTTTTTGAAGAGATAAGGCAATTTCATTTATCTGCAAACCGTTGGCTAAGCATTTTAATATAAGTAAATCTCTTTCTTCCATTTAAAAATTTTTATACGCTAAAAGTAATTATTAAATTTTATTCAACTTTATGGGAATCCACAATATTTATTTCCAGTAAGTTTATATATTTGATAAAATTTTAACCGTGAAAAAAACATTATTACTTACAGCTGTATTTTTCAGCCTATTCTTCCTTGCCCAACAATCAAAATTTTCTGGTAATTATTCGACAAAATCTCTAAAAGAAATTCAAAAAACAATTCCGCAAAATCAAAAGCATGAGTTTTATAAGCAATATTTCCGTGCACTTTATTTTGAGGAAATGAAACAAACTTTTAATTATAAAGATTATTCTGATGTCGTTTTGAAAAAGTTTACAGATACAATTTTTTCACTTTATGAAGGCGGTGAAGTCATAAATAATAAAGCCGAACTTTTCAAGCCTAGCATTACATTGGAAGAACATTTAGAATTATATAAAAAATATATGGCAGAGAATCCAAAAGAAACGGAGAAATATCTTGCTAGTGTATTAAAATTCAAGGATGACAAAGAAAAGAAAAAATATTTCGAAGATTTGAAATTACAGATGGGATCTTATTTTGATAAGGTTCAAAAATCTCCGGAACAACTGAAAGAACAATATGAGGAATTAGTTTCAAGAGAAAAAGAACAATTTGAAAATGATCCGTCTACAAGTATTGGTTTACAAAGGATTATTCAGAAACTTGATAAACGTTTTGCTACGCAAGAAACCTCTGAAGAGTTTATATTCTTGTTAGAGAAAAACTTTGGTGTTTTTGGATACTTTCCATTTCCATCCAATGAAGCCAATGAAAATTCTGTCTATGAATCAGTTCCTGGGGAAATTCTTACTTGCTCGAATGAAACAGGAACGGCAGATGGCAGGAGTTTCAAAAGCTACAAAATTACTCAAGACGAAATTATCCCAATCAATATTGATCCAACATCAGACGACAATTTTTATAAAAAAGTTGCGAAATATGCTAAAAAAGGATGGCGTACAGAGCCTAGAGCATTTTATGTAATAACAAAGAATAAGAATGGAGAATATGTAGTTTCTACAAGTATGTATACAGCAGATGACTTTAGCACAGCCCCATCGATGAGTATCGAATATAAAACCAAAGATTTTAAAAACTTTACACCTTTGCGATTTGCTAACAATGAGGATGAAAAGCTTGTTTGGAAGGAGATAAAGTAAAAAAAATGTTTTTCCTAAAGTCTGCCGCGTATTGACATAGTCTCTTGCTATTTTTACTAAATATTTAAAATTTCAAAGAATAAATAAAACTTAAAAAAAATTTACATGGAAAATCCCGAATTTGATCCAAAAGATTACGAAAATGCATTTAATCAATCGTACGATGAAAAGCATGAAGAATTTGAAAAAATAACAAATCAAAAATTAATCATCAGCCTCATTGGAAGCGTAAACGCAGGAAAATCATCTACGATTAATGCGTTGACGGGTAAAAATTACACAGAGGTTAAAGCTCGAGCTGGATGGACAAAAGATGTTTCTATATATGAACTTTCTAAAGGTGTATATATTGCTGATACACCTGGATTATTTGATATTGACTCGGACGTCAGTAAGAAAGCGTCTGACTTTGTGGAGAACACAGCTGATATTATTTTATATTTTATTAATGCCGCATCGGGAATGACAGCCCACGAAAAAAAAGCATTCCAAGAAATTGATAAGCTTGGTAAACCTGTTATTTTAGTTTTAAATAAAATTGATGCTTTGGATCCTAACGAGCGAGTAGATGTTTTAAACCAAATTAGAGAAGAAGTTGGTTATTCGGCAATTGCCATATCGTCTAAAACTGGAGAAGGTGTTCAACAATTACATTCAGAAATAGCGAAAACTTTAGAAACAATTGGTAAGGAATTACTGTTTTTAAAAGTATCAAAGTACAAAGAACAATCCGTAAAAAAGTTGATTAATATCGCTACGACAGCAGCAGCTGCTGTAGGAGCATTACCTATTCCCGGTGCCGATATTGTTGCACTTACGGGAATACAAACAACGCTTGCTTTAAAAATCGCCTATATTTATGATTTTGAACCAAGTAAACAAGATGTTATGAAAATCGTAGCATCTACTGTTACTGGTAGCGTAGGAAAGCAAATTTCGAGATGGGCAATAACTGCCTTGAAAGCTGCAGGATGGATTCCAGGAGCCCAATTTGTTGAAATCGCTACAATGGCAGTAGCATCTGCAGTGGCAGCTTCTATGACATTTGCTTTTGGATGGGCATGTAACGCATATTATAAAAGTGGAATGGTAATTAATCTAGATGATTTGTCAAAAATGTTTGATGACTTATACAAAAAACATAAGGCAGAAAATGAAGTTCAGAAAGTATAATTAAATTCAGTTTATACAACAAAAAGGTATCCAACGATACCTTTTTGTTTTTGACTATTTATACAAACAACCCAGCCACCTTTCGACTAAGTCTCCCTATATCTTTGCTTCCGAAAACAAGGAAAGCCAACACCTCTCAATCGAAGGCAAAACATAAATCTAATAAATTATGTCAAAATTTTACTGCAAATGGTGCGGTCACAAATCGTCAAGTGTTAGTTCACTAACAGCACTTTCATGCTCAAAAAATCCTGAAGGAAAAAAGCACGCATTATATGAAGGGACTGAAAAATCACAATATACGTGTAAATGTTGTGGCCATAAATCCTCAAGTTTAACAAGTCTGACCTCGCTTTCTTGCTCAAAAAGTCCGACCAAGAAACACCAACCCGCTTTATAGATGAAAAATTTCACAGCAATCGACTTTGAAACAGCTCAAGGTTATCAACACAGCATCTGTCAGGTGGGATTGGTACGTGTGGAAAATGGAGTGATCACCAATGAAGTCAATCTTTTGGTACAACCTCCGGATAATTATTACTGGCCAAAGTTTACAGACATCCATGGGATTACTCCCACGATGACCAGGAATGCTGCGACTTTCAACCAAGTTTGGCATCAACTTGAACCGTTTATTAGAGGACAAACCGCTGTGGCTCACAATGGTTTGTCTTTCGATTTTCCGGTACTTCAGAAAACACTGGAATATTATGGAATGAATGCGCCTGTGTACGAAAAACACTGCACTTATAGAATCTTTAAACAAAATCTGGCTTCACTTTGTAGTCAGTATAATATTTCATTAAACCACCATGATGCACTGAGCGATGCGAAAGCTTGTGCGGAGTTGTTTATAATACATTTGAAAAATGGGAAGTAAAATTAATATAAAAGATTATTTTGAAAAAGGAGTTTTTTTAATTCCTGAATATCAGCGAGGCTATAAGTGGTCTATTAAAGATTCTACCACGAACGAAAGTTCATTAGTTCATTTTATAAAGTCGCTCAAAAATGCCTACGAAAATGAAGTCAAAGAGTATTTCATTGAGGCCGTAACTATAGTAGAAGAAGATACAAAGATTATACTTGTCGATGGTCAGCAAAGAACAACATCTCTTTTTCTTCTGTTTTCATTTTTAGATGATAAAGATTTTATAGAAGATAAACTGATTTACGATGTGCGAATTGACAGTCATGAGTGGCTTAAAAATGATTTACCCGATTACAAGAATGGATCGAATGCTGACGATAGTCAAGATATATATTATTTTAAAGAAGCGATTAGTCAAATTAAAAATATTTTCAATGATACTTTAATCAGATCGGACTTTTTAGCGTATCTCAAGGAGAAAGTATTTTTACTTTACAATATTATACCTAAAGAAAAAGCAGTTAATACTTTTATTGCATTAAATGGCTTAAAAGCAATAATGAAAGATGAAGAATTAATTAAGTCTGATTTATTGATTAAATCATCAAGAATTCAAATTAACAGTGATCAGGATAAAGAGCACCAATTAGGAATTGAATGGAAAATTAATGAGGATCGCGGACGATTAGCCAGAAATTGGGACAAGTGGCTTTATTGGTGGAATCAAAATGAAGTAAAAGAATATTTTGGTACAGGAAACCATCATCCATTGTACTATCTTTTAATAACCTACTGGAACATAAACGACGAAAATAAAAAGTCAAAAGATTTTTCATTTGACAACTTTAAATCTCAATTTATAAGTGATGGTATCAGTGCAAAAAAACATTTTGAGGGGCTTAGAAAACTTCAAAAAACCTTTGAAGATTTATACAATCACCCACTAAATCATAATTTTTTAGGTTTAATTCTTAAAACCAGTAACTCTAAAGAAAGCTCTTTACGATATTTTTTAGATATAAAAAACACCAATAAAATTAAACTAGAAGAATATAGCAAGTGGTCTTTGATAGGAGCAACACATCTTGAAATCATAAATAATACAACTGAAAAAATTAATGGCTCTGAAACCGAAGAACATATAAGCATAAAAAAAAGAAAGGCTAAAGAAGTGATTGACTTGGTAAATGAAAAATTTGTTTACTGGAATGAAAACGATGCCGATTTCAAAGATTCTAGAAAAGAATATGCATTTCGTTTCTTATTACTCCTAAATATTTTGGAAGATAACAAACTTAAACGAAAATTTGATTTTTCTATTTGGGGAAGTCGATCTTTGGAGCATATTTTTCCGAAATCGAAAGGAAATATTTTAGATTTTAATAGAGATAATTACATCGAAGGTAGCATACATTGTATCGGGAATCTAGTATTACTTTATGGAAGGGATAATTCCGCCTTCGGAGCAAAAGATTTCTCAGAGAAAAAAAATACTTACTTTAATTCATCTATAACTTTCTCCAGTAGAAATCTATTACACACAATATCTGTGTTTTCAAAATCAGATTGGACAGAAAAAGAAATCCTTTCAAACAAAAAATCAATCATATCATACTTGAATAGTTATTATGGAATTAATTAATACACAAGAATACTCTTTAAAGCAACTTTTCTCTACTCCTAATAGAAAAATCATAATTCCAGATTTTCAACGAGATTATTGTTGGGGAGATGAGTCTCATGGGGAAAAGAATAATAAAGATATAGTTAGTGATTTTTTAGACACCTTATTTGACGAATTTAATAACAATAAATCTGAGATTTTATTAGGCAAAATAGATGCCTACGAAAATCCAACCAATCACATTTACCTAACAGACGGACAGCAAAGACTTACAACATTGTATCTCTTGATTGGAATGTTGCACAAAAAATTTGGAGAAACATGCTTGAAAAAATGTCTGATTTCTGATTTTGAAGAACTGCAAGATGATCAAGAACCTTATTTGCAATATGCGGTAAGAGAAACTACAGTATTCTTTTTGAGGGACTTGGTAAATGAATTTTTTATCAAAAAAAATGAACTTAAAGTTTCTGATGTAAAAAATCAAAATTGGTTTTTTAATGAGTATTCTTTAGACCCATCAATCGGAAGCATGTTATCAGCATTAGAAATTATTGAAAAAAAATCTGGTGATTTAACTTCAGACTTTTGTCATTTTGTAATTGAGAATATTAAAATTCAATACTACAATGTTGAAGATAAAAAGCATGGAGAAGAGCGATTTGTCATCATCAATACAACAGGGAAAAGTCTTACGGTTTCAGAAAACATAAAACCAATCTTATTAGGAAACACACAAAACTCTGAATTAGCAATACAGTGGGAAGAGAGAGAAACTTGGTTTTGGAAGAACAAAAAGAAGGATGAAAACATTTCAGATGAAGGTGTGAACGATTTTCTTACTTGGTATTTTAAAGTAAAAAAACAGCAAGAAGATATTGATATCATAAAGGAATCTAAATTTTCATTACGGAAAAATGATAACGAAGAGAATTTAAATAATATTCATATTTATTTTCAAGTTTTAAAAAATATTATTTTGTTACTTGGAATTGAAAAATTTCAAGATCAATTCAAATTCATCAATGATAATAAAATTGTATCAAACATTATTGATCTTAGAGAACTTAGTAGAGAAAGGCAACAAAATATTTTACTCCCATTACTTGCATTTATATCCAAATTTGGATTTGATACAGAATCTGCATATCAATTCCTTAGAAGATTAAGAAAAAATTATTTTGATTTAAAAAGAAAACATAGAAAACTCAACTATTTGGATTGGAAATATATACTCCAAATAATAGAAAAGTCTAATTCACTGCAAGAAATTCTATCTTTTGAGGTAGTGGAAACTTCATTTGAAAAGATTCAGAAGATTCCTGCACTTTGGTATAATGATGAAGAAAAAAAGAAAAGACAACTTTCTGAGCACAAGACTTTAATTGAAGAGTGGGAGGATCATCCCGACTTTATGGGAGACTTGTTTCCTCTTTTTGAAATTACACAAAACTCAGATATTTCTGACTTAGAAAAATTTTATAGAGTATATCTTAAAATAAATCCGATCCAATTTACTTATTCAACAAATATTAAATTAGGAAATCTTTATCGTTTAATGCTTTACCTAAATGATGGTAATTTTGAGCATCGAACAGTGGATGGTTGGGGCTATTGTATGCGTAATAAATCAGGAAAAAAATTATTTCTCCATACTAATTTCAATACAATTTGGAAAAAATTCGAGTCACATTCAGAAAAGGATCTCTTTGAGTTTTTTTATGATTTGCTGAAAGAATTTTTTAAGACCAGTGTACTACGACATAATAACGATATCGTTGAGTTTGAGGATATGATCAATGACACTCGTAATATTGGTCATTATGAAAGAGTTTTATTATGGGCGATTATGGAATTTTTGAATACTGATGCTGAATTATTTTTTAATGATAGTATCGCACAATTTTGGGAAAAGCCTAATCTAATTAGAATAAAAATGGAAACTCCTGACAGCTCATTAAATAGTTATTCTATTGGTAATTTACTTTTAGGTACAAGTTATTACAATAATAAAACTGGAAAATTTGACTATGATAAATACCCCTTAATGCAAAAATTGAATCAAAAAAATTCAAAAATAAGCCTTACTGAAATAGAAGAAAATGCAAATGAAATAATTAGTAAACTTAGAACCTTAAATTAAAATTTAAACCCCGCCACACCCTGTCCAACTCCCCATCTACCTTTGTCAAAAAAAGAGACATGGAGATTACAACAAAAAAACAAATACTTGAAAATATCGGGAAGGTCTATGAAAAAGCTAAAGGCTGTCGATTGGAAGAAAAGTTTTTTGACAGTGCTAAAACTGAACTTGAAAGCCTTTCCCGGTATTTCAATACTGATCAAACGCAAACCTTTTTTATTGCGATGGTTTTTACTTTCAATTATAAAGGAGATACGGCGGATCTGAGTAATTTAAGCGAATATTTTGACTGCAATCCTCTGGAGATGTTGAAATATCATCACAAATTGGAAAGTCTTTGCGAAAAAGGTTTTTTTACTAAAGAGAAATCTAAAAGAAGTCTGAAAATTTCTGGAGCGGGTGACAGATATACCATTGAAGAAAAATTATCTGAAGCAGTAATATGTGAACTTCCAATGCCTGAATTTTCAACAACAAACGTTTTGACAATCACAGATCTTCTCGAAAAACTTTACGATTTGGGCATAAAACGGGACGAAGATATTATTTCGACGATGACGCTTTTTAGAGAGACGCAGTTTAATATTGAGAAGAATACAAATCTTCCGCTGATTAAGCAAATCAGGCAGCTTGCATTAAGAATTGAAGATGCCTATCTTTTTCTCTATGTAATTTGGAAAACGATTTCCGGGAGCGAAACCACAGACATCGGCAGTGCGCTAGAAGGGATTTACGACATGAAGCAGGTAAGATTTGATGAGATACAGAAACTGATTTCGGAAGAACATATTTTAGTAAAAAACAAATGGATTGAAATTGTTCCTGCAGATTTTTTCAATGATACGGAAATGAAACTTACTGAACAGTCACTTCAAATGCTCAATGAATGCGATATCAAATTATTCCGTAAAAAACAGAAGAAAAGTAACGTCATTGAGCCGTCGGACATTGTTGAACGTGAGCTAATTTTCGATTCAAATGAAATGGCACAGCTCGAAACCATAAAAAAGTTGTTGCAGGAAGATAAATTTACTGCAACTCAAAAAAGGCTTGCAGAAAAAGGCTTGCCCAGAGGGATTACAGTTCTGCTACACGGATCTTCAGGAACAGGTAAAACAGAAATTGTAAAACAGCTGGCAAAAAATACCAACCGTCAGATTATGAAAGTGGATATCAGCCAAACAAAATCTAAATGGTTTGGTGACAGTGAGAAGTTGATTAAAAGAATTTTTACAGATTACACAGATTTTTCGAATGATTGCGATCAAATCCCAATTTTGCTGTTTAATGAAGCCGATGCAGTTATTTCAAAACGAAAAGAAATTAGCGACTCAAACACTGCGCAAACTGAAAATGCGTTGCAGAATATTCTCTTGGAAGAACTAGAAAACTTTGATGGTATTCTAATGGCAACCACCAATCTTGCGGAAAACCTGGATTCAGCTTTTGAAAGAAGATTTCTTTTTAAAATTAAATTTCAAATGCCAGATACAAAAATCAGATCTGAAATCTGGAAATTAAAACTTCCAAAGCTGAGCGAAAATGAATGTCAGGTTTTAGCAGAAAAATTCAGTTTCTCGGGTGGGCAAATTGAAAATATCATCCGGAAAAGCGAAATACAGGAAGTTGTTTTAGGTGAGCCTTCAAATTTAAAAAATATAGAACTGTTCTGCAGGGAAGAATTAATCACAAATCCGAGTTTTGCAATAGGTTTTAACAAAAAACTAAATTAAAAAGATGGCAACTATTACAAGTATGGGAATTAAACTCATCAGGATTTCTCCGGCTAATCCTTACCTTTTAGAAATTTCAGACAATGCCGGGATTTCGTGGACAGTAAGATTTCCAGGATCAAATGAAGTGGGAGAGTTCCATGATTTAAAAAGAAGAGGCGAAATTATTTTTGCGATGACTTCGACCGGAAAATTCAGGTCGGTAGACTCAGGAATGTACTGGATGAATATTTCTTAATTAAAATTACAAAATTATGGCAAAGCAGGAGCAAATGTTAAGGCTTCAATACATTAAGGAGCTTTTACAGAACCGAGGTAAACGAGGCGCAACTTATTCGGAAATTGATAAGTTTCTCGAAATAAAATTCGTCGAAGGGGAAAAGGAATTGAGTTTTTCAGAGCGTACCTTCAAGCGTGACCGGGAAGTCATGGAAAATGTTTTGGGAATTAAAATAATATTTGATTTCAGCAAAAAAATTTATTTTATTGAAAATGAAGAATTAACCAATGCCGAAGAATCTGTTTTTGATAATCTGCTTTTGGTGGAAGCTTACAGACAGACCAAAGCTAATTCCGAAATTATGTTTTTCGAGCCTAGAAAATCAAGAGGTTTAAACTTACTTCATGGAATCATTCATGCCATTCTTCATCAAAATGTTTTAAGTTTTACCTACACCAAATTCTGGACAGATGAAACTTCGAAGCGGGCCGTTGAACCATATGCATTAAAAGAATTTCAGCACCGTTGGTATCTTTTAGCAAATGAATTTAAAGGAGAAAAGTTCTTTATTAAGACCTATGCTTTAGACAGGATCACAGACCTGGAAATTAAAAGCACAAAATTCAGAAAGCAAGTCTACGATGTAAATGAAGCATTCAAAAACAGCTTCGGAATTATCTCTGCCGACGGCGAACCACAGGAAATCATCCTTTCTTTCGATTGGGAACAGGGAAATTACATTAAATCTTTACCGCTGCATCATTCTCAAAGTATTTTAAAAGAAGAAAATGGAAGGAGTTTTTTTAGATATTTCCTGTCAACGACCTATGATTTTAAAAAAGAGATTTTGTCTTTTGGGAATAGGGTAGTGGTGGTTGAGCCGGAGAATTTTCGGGAGGAAATTGTAGAAGATATAAAAAATATGATACAATTATATTAAGTTTAAAAATGTATCTTTGCAATACGGTTATAATGACTGTGTCCCTCAGGAAGTAATTTCTATAATTGCTTCCTGTTGTATTTTAAGTCTGATTTATTCTCAGCCAGTCTGAATTTTCTCTAAACTTATCGTTTTTTTGAATGTATATCCGTTTTCATTCATACTGCTGTAATGTTAGCAATAACGAGTCTTTCGAAGAGTTTGTCGCCAAAATATCTTCGATTTAGTTTGTAAATGAATTCGTTTAAATATAATTGAAGATACTTTCTTTTGATTTTATGATAATTTCCCAAAAGATTTCGTTTTGCATTACTAATGGTGATATGTACCCATTTTAAAGTTTCATTCGTCGTCTTCTCATTTGATTTTTCTGTGATGTGAAGCTCAACGAAATCCGAAATATCAACGTAAGAGGTACTTTTATCGGTGAAAACAATACTTTGATTATCAGTTGATTTCTTAATCGTTTCGTTGATTTCAAGTGAAAGATGGGTTTCCAAAACTTTGGCTTTAAAATATCTACATGATTTTGATATTTCACCTGTTTCTATACTTTCCAAAGGTGTAGATTCTGCCATCACTGCTACATTTTGTTTACCTGCGGCACCTCTTCCGCGTAGTCCTTTTTCCTGCTCAACCTCGCTAGATTCTACCGTAAAATAGCCTTCGTCAAACTCAATCATACCCTCCAAAGTATATCTTTCATCACGTTGGCCCATGGCTTTTCTCAGTTTATGAACCATAGCCCAAAACGGGCTCATATCGCTTCAATCCTAATTGTTTCTGGATTTCCTTAGCCGAGAAACCTTTCTTAGTGACACTCATCAAAAACATAGTTTTATACCAAATTAAAAACGAAAGATTAGAATTTTGCATAATCGTTCCGCTTTTCAACGAAGTTCTTTTACGGCATTTTTTACATTCATAAGTCCAGATGCTTTTTATCCAAAAAATGTTCCTTATGACCACATTTGCAAGCCACCCCAATTTTATCTCGCTGCTTCTTAAAATGAATTCTGCAATCTTCCTCTGTCCCAAAATGAGCTGTAAAGCTAAATATATCCATCTAATTATTTAAATTTCAGCTAAATGTACGAAATTATTTGTAATTACGGATATGCATTAAATGAAATGAAGAAAAAGCAGAAAAATCACCTGATAGATATTATGAATTTTGACGAAGAAATAGGTTTGTATGATTCATAGTGTTAGATATAAAGCGGTATTAGATACAAATGTAATCTTTCCTCTTGTAATACGAGATTTACTTTTCTGGTTTGCTCACTATGATCTTTACACTCCTAAGTGGAGTAGTAATATTTTTGATGAATTAAAAAGCGTAATGGTTAGGAAAGGTGTTGAAGAGCATGTTGCTGAAACCCGAGCTCAAAAAGCGAATATGGCTTTTCCAGATGCTTTAGTGAAAATTATCAAGGCTTGATTGATCAGTTAATATTACCTGATGCTGATGATAGACATGTTTTAGCAGCTGCTATCAAAACCAATGCAAATGTGATTGTCACAAATAATTTAAAAGATTTTCCTCAGGAATATTTGGAATCATTTGGATTGAAAGCAATAAGTGCTGATGACTTTCTTACCGACATTATTGATTTAAATCACGAAACTGCCGTTGCAGCATTTCGTGAACTGGTTTTGCACAAGAAAAATCCTGAAATGGATGAATATCAGGTTTTGGAAAGCTTCAGAAGAAATGGTCTTACCAATACTGCTGACTATCTGCATGCATTATTATAATAAATAATTCAAATTCATTGAGTCAAAGTATAACTTATAGATCTTAATAGCACTAAGAATTTATAATAATAAAAATCCTGCAGAGATAGACTGCACCCAAAAGTTTAGACAAAATTAAACAAAATTATTAAGGAAAAGAGTTCGGTACTGTACCGAGCTCTTTCCATTTAGATTTAATCGTATTCTGTCGTTGTTGTAATAAGTGATGTATTGTTTTATTTCTTTTTTCAACTCATTGATTGTTTTAAACTTTTTGGTATAAAACATCTCAGACTTCAGTGTTCCGAAAAAGTTTTCAATCACGGCATTGTCCAGACAGTTCCCTTTTCTGGACATACTGTGAATAATTCCTTTTTCTTTTAAGATATTTTGATATGCCTTCATCTGGTATTGCCAACCCTGATCTGAGCGTAAGATGATATTTTCTGTATTTTTAATTTTCTTTAAGCTCTTTTTCAGCATATCTGTAATCTGCGCAAAGACAGGTCTTTCTGAGAGATTATAGCTGATGATTTCATCGTTGAATAAATCGATTATCGGAGACAAATAAAGCTTGTTTCCAGAGACTTTAAACTCAGTTACATCAGTTGCCCATTTTTTGTTCGGCTGGCCGGCTTTAAAGTTTCTTTTCAAAATATTGGGCGCTATTGTAAATCGTCAGCAAAAAGTGGACATAAGACATTAAAAATTTAAGGAGTGTTTTCAAAAAAATAATTACATTTAATTATGGAAACACCTAAAAAGAAAAGTTCCGAAAAATTCGTAAAAGATCTGGTCTTCCGTATTTTGCATTCAAATTCTTTGATTATATTTACAAATTATACTTTTTATTATCAAGATTATAAAATAGGTTTGACAATATTTACAATAACCATTCTTAACATTTAATAAACATGATGCAATCTTTATTTGATAAAGATGAGAATTCCATAGAACCGATCGAGATAGATAATGGCATTTACATCTATAATCCTACTTTTTATGAAAAGGAAGTAGCCGATAGTTACTTTAGCGAACTCCTAAACTCGATTATTTGGGAACAGCAAAAGATGAATATGTATGGCAAGGAAGTGCTATTTCCTCGATTAACCACTTGGTATGGAGATAATGACAAACCATATTCTTTTTCTGGAATTACATTAAATCCACATGCATGGAATTCATTATTGCTAAATATTAAGAAGGACATTGAGAATCTTTCGGGATCTTCCTTTAATTCGGTTTTGTTAAATAGATATCGAGACGGAAATGATTCAATTTCATGGCATACTGATGCTGAAAAAGAACTTGGTGAAAATCCAGTTATCGCCTCAGTGAATTTTGGTGAGGAAAGAGTATTTCAATTGAAGCATAAAGATACTGGTGAGAGGATTGATATTCCTTTAAAGCATGGTAGTGTATTGATTATGATGGGTGAGTTACAACACTTTTGGAAACATCAGATTCCAAAATCTAAAAAAATACTAAAAGAGAGGATTAATTTAACTTTTCGGATGATTAAATAGTATGAATACCTTTCTAAATAAATTAAACGAATTACCCATACCCTCGTTTAATAATTTCCAAGAATTGTCTAGAAATGAGGTTAAGTCATATTCTAGAAATCAGAGAGATGTTTTTTATGATGAATTGAAAAGAGGCGTTGCTATGCTGAATACACATGAGCAAATGTGTCAGTACTTATACTCTTTTGGAAATATGCATCAATCAAAATTATTGGATGCTTTTGCAAGAATACCAAATGAAATTTTTGATAAACCTCTCCATATTATAGATTGGGGATGCGGACAGGCAATGGGTACAGTGAACTTCTTAGATTTTCTAATTTCAAAAAGTAAACTTACTAATGTTGAAAATATAACTTTAATCGAACCTTCTAATGCTTCAATAAAGAGAGGTCAATTGTTTGTCGAAAAGTACTTGAAAAATGGAGGTGACTTTAACCTAAAGACAATAAATAACTATTTTGAAAACATTTTATCCGAAGAAATAAAGACCAATAAAGGTGAAACAGTTATTCATATTTTTTCTAATATTTTAGATGTAGTTGAGATTGATTTAAAAAAATTAGCAAATCTCATTGATCAGAATGTTGTTTCTGATAATTTTTTAGTTTGCGTTGGGCCATTAAATCCTAACAATAGAAGAATAGATGCTTTTTTAGATTATTTCCAAAGAGATTTAATTAAAGAAACCTATGCTTTCGAAGATCGGTTTTACAAGGATAAGTGGACAAATAAAACTCGCATTTACAAACTCGAGGCCAATGAAAAAGGACATCTTATTCCTATTGAGTATTATCCTCCTGTACAGTTTCTTTGTGGCTATGAATTGGATATAGTAAAGAATAATAGAAAAATATCTGGTGAAAAGATTGGTTACGAATTAACGAATTTTGAAGTTGCGGCACCTTTCGATTTGGGAGCAAGTATTTATGAAGATGTACATCCTATTTTAGCAGTACTAAACAATATAGTTTGCAGAGGCCTTCCTACAAAATCAAGTGTATTTATTGAGAAGGCGTTTGAGAAAGCCTTTTCTAAAACTGAATATGCAGAAGAGTATGGTGAAATAAAATTTAATGCAAGAGAGAACTTTAATATTTCTGTTGAATCTTTGTGTGAAAAATACTTTAATAACAAGTTAGAAGTTGAAAATGATGACTTAATTAATTTACAACTTATTTTTTCACCACTTGCAATCTCGAGATTTCATAAAGTAATTATTGAAGCGTTAATTACTGGACACCTAGATATTAAATCTGCTCACTGGGAGATTCTTGTTGAGGAATTAGACATCCCATTTGCAGTATTAGCGATGCAGGATTTTAAAAACCTTTTTAACAATATTTGTCAGCTTTCAAGTGATTTTGCTGATTTACAATTACCACAGTATAATTTAACAGTTATCAATAAAACACAATTTGCAGCATCTCCATTGCATCAGGGTTCTAATGTGTTGAAAAATAATATGGACGGTGTAAAAGATAAAACCTATCATATGGTTTTAACACTTTCGATGTTGGATAATAAGATTGATCAAATTGAAAATTTCAGTGAATATCAAGTATATAATAATTGTTATTTCAACATAAAGTCAGCGGGCACCAATAGAAGTAAAAGACTAATTTATACTTCTAGTCTAATTGAGTATAGAAATATTGTTTCTAAAGACAATAGTGGTGAATTTACAGAAAATTCTGAAAGAGTAGATAATTTGACTTATTTTTTGCAATTACTTTTTCGGAAGAAAAGTTTTAGACCTGGTCAATTACCGATTTTGGATCGTGCATTACAGAACAAACCTGTAATTGGGTTACTTCCTACTGGTGGTGGTAAGTCGCTAACATATCAAATAGCAGCTTTGCTTCAGCCTGGTGTGACCATGATTATTGATCCATTAAAATCGTTGATGAAAGACCAATTTGATGGCTTAATTAGTAGTGGAATTGATTCTGCTGCTTATATAAATAGTACGCAATCTGCAGGGGAAAAAGCGATTATTGAAAAACAATTAGAGTCTTCTGAATTGAATTTCATCTTTTTGTCTCCAGAAAGATTATCGATAGCCACATTTAGAGAACGATTAAGGCATATGCATGACTACAGCGTGTATTTCTCTTATGGAGTTATTGACGAAGTACATTGTGTCTCTGAATGGGGACATGATTTTAGATTCTCATATTTGCACTTAGGTAGAAATCTGTATAATTACGTAAGATCAAAAGATAAAGAAATTTCTCTTTTTGGACTAACTGCAACCGCTTCTTTTGACGTTCTTGCAGATGTAGAGAGAGAGTTATCTGGCAATGGTGCATTTGAGTTAGACTCCGATGTAGTTGTGAGATTTGAGAATACCAATCGTTTAGAGTTGCAATATAAAATTGAAAAAGTAAGTTTACAATTTGATTTGGATCAACGTTTTGATACTAAAAATTTGATTGATCCATCTCTTCCAAGAGCTATCGATGTTAATTATGGTGGAAAGTGGAAGGCTTATGATTGTAAAGGTGCCTATTTACAAAATTATCTTACCAAAGTCCCTGCTTATGTTAACGAAATTCAAAGTACTGATAACATAAATTCTATTAAAAATGCTTTTGCTGAAAGACAGAATAATACATTCGGACAAGAACAGAATTTAGAAGTTGATATTGATCACAATTATTTTGTGGAGAAAAGTAACTATAAAGATGCTGGTATTGTTTTTTGTCCTCATGTTGATAATACTGGGGTTTCCGTAAATAAAAATGCATATAATTTAAAAACTGCAAATATTGTTGATACTGCATCATTTTCAGGAAAAGATAATGACGAGGATGCGATGCGGAATTTGGATATTTTCCGTGAAAACAAAAGTCCATTAATGGTTGCCACAAAGGCTTTTGGGATGGGGATAGATAAACCAAATGTTCGTTTTACGGTGAATATGAATTATTCTAGTTCTTTAGAAAGCTTTGTTCAAGAAGCAGGTCGAGCAGGTCGAGATCGTAGAATGGCTTTAGCTTCAATATTAGTCTCTGATTATTCATTGGTAACATTAAGTCAGCAATGCAATATTATTGCATTTCCAATAGGATTGTTAAAAGGTAAATGGTTTTATGAAGGTGATCTACAAAAAATTCTAAAATTCTATCAGCTTGAAGTTCCAGAAGAATTTATCATTAAAGCAAACCCAACTAACGATATAGTGAAGTTGCATTGTCATAAAGATAATAACATGTTCGAATCGGGAACTTGTGGACCTAGTTGTACCGAGTTTACGAGATGCGATCTCAAAAAGGTTAAAGCAGATAGTAAAGGTTGGATGCCTGAAGTGGAGTTGGTAGAGTCTATTCAAAATCAAAATTTAAAAATTAGTAAAAAACATTTTAATTATCTAAATCCTGATTATGAAACGATTATGTTCTTCTTTAACAATAATTTTAAAGGCGATCATATTGAGAAAAGATTCATGAATGATCTCTTAAGTCATAGTCAAATTTCTATCGAGGGTGATGATCAAATATACAATGGATTTTTAAGTTCTTTGTTAAAAAGTGCATTAGATCAAAGTATCGTTGTTTTTGTTCCTTATAACGATCAAGATTCTGCAGATATTCAAAAGGCAATTTATAGAATGTGCTGTATAGAGTTAATTGAAGACTTCACTCAAAATTATGACTCTAAAAAATTCAGAATTGTTACAAAACGAAAGGAAGAAGGGGAATATTTAAAAGGCTTAGAAAGATTTTTACTTCGATATTATACAGCTGATAGAGCTGCCTTAGAAATTGAAAAAGCAAGAGAAATTGATGTTAAAAGTGATGTTAATCCTTTGAAAAAAGAAATTTATCAATGTTTGGCCTATTTAACCACTTTTGTTTACGATAAAATTTCTGAAAAAAGGAAAAGAGCAATTGATGATATGCGTACCTTCTGTATAGAAGGAGCTGATGAGAATACGCATTGGATAACAAGAAATGAAATTCTTAAAGATTTCCTTTACTATTATTTCAACTCAAAATATGCAAAACCAGATTATAAATCGGACAATGGCGAAGCTTTTTCTTTGGTCGAAGATACAGATAGAGGCAAGGTTTCCTCAGAGGAAATAGTCTGGAAATATTTAAGAGTGATAGATGATGACCTTGTAGGTACGGGTACTCCATTAGACAATGTAAGGCATTTGTATGGTGCTGTTAGATTAATAAGTCGCTCTCTTACTGATAGTAATCCTGCACTTTATTTATTAGAATCCTTTTGCCTTCTTTATTTGGGTACAAAGGCTAATGAAAGTTTAATCAACCAGTTTTATATAAGGTATAAACAAGGTATGATTGAAGCTTCTAGAAGGGCGGAGCTTCAAAAGGATTTCTGGCAACTTTTTGAGAAGTACAATAAATTCGTTGAAAAGTTCAACACAGAAGTAGATTTTGAAAAACTAGAAATAGACGTTTTTTTACAAGTACATAACGCTCAACTCAATTTAATTAAAAACCAATATATTACAGATGAATACAACCCAAATAAATAATACGTTAGTAGAATTAGAAGATAATCTAAAACTTTTAAAATCTTCTCGTGAACAGGTAGATACTTTAGCTGAAAAAACTGAAAAACTGACTTCAAAATATAATGAGGTATTAAAGAATATTTCTAGTATTAATGCTGCATTACAAGCAGATGAAGTATCATTTAAAGAGAAATTTAATACGGCAATTTCAAATTTAGATAAAAATTTAGCTTCTGTACATCAGAATGTGGAATCTCAAACTTCAAGATTTTCGCAAAATGTTTCCAGTTCGATTGATAACTTCAAGATGATGTCAAATGGATCTATTAATGATTTTAGCGCACTATCTTCTGAAACTACACAAGCAGTAAAGGCAATTGTAAGCGATTTTGAACAACATGTAGAATCATCTACTAAAAATATTGAAGAAAAAATACAAAACTTTTCTACGAGAACTGAGACTAAATTTTCTGAACTTTCTAACAATGTGGATCAGAAAAAGAAGGAAATTGATGAAACTAATTTTTTTCAGCGACTCTCAAAAATTGAAAATGATATTGAGCAACTTTCAAAAAGCCATCTTATATTTCAAGAAAAAGCCAGTAAGAATAATACAATTTTAATGGCGATTATAGCTGTAGGATTTATTATTACTTGGATTCTGAGCTTTGTAGTAAAATAGCTAAATCTAGAAAGCACAAATACAAATCACAATCACTAATATGAAAAACTATGGCCAGTATTCTACCTTTTAAAGAAATTTTCAGAAACAAAATATTTAGAATTCCAGATTATCAGAGAGGATACTCTTGGGAGCAGTCTCAGTTAGACGATCTATGGGCTGATCTTACCAATATACATATTGCAAATGACGCATTCCACTTCACAGGAATAGTAACCATAAACAATTTTTCTGAACAAGATTTTAAATCTTTAGACAAGGAAGGCTTTTCTCACCTTATAAATCGTGATGATAATACTATTCTAATCAATGGAGAAACCTACGATCCTTGCAATTTGGTGGATGGGCAACAACGTCTTACAACAATATTAATATTGTTATCACAGCTGGTTAAAAGACTAAGAGATCCTGCGGAACGACTAAAATACAGCAGACAATATTTTTACATGCACGATGATAAAAACAGGTATTTATTTGGTTATCACGTAGATGTGCCATCTCATAATTATTTGATACATGATATCTTTGAAGATGATGATTATCAACCAGAACTAACTGAAACTTTATACACCCATAATCTAGATTTTGCAAAAAACTATTTCAATCAAAAATTAGAAGAATATAACGAAACCAATTGTCGAGATTTAATTAGTAAGGTAACGGATAGGCTTCTTTTTTCGGTTCTTAATTTAAGTGAAGCAGCGGGGAGTAATTTGGATATTTCTATGGTTTTTGAAACTTTAAACTTCAGAGGCAAGCAACTTTCTGGTTTAGAGCGTTTCAAAAATAGGGTATTGTATTTATTGTCTAAACAGAGTTTAAGCCAGACAAGAATTTCAAGTACCCGCAAAGACATCAATAAAACATGGCTAGAAATTTACAAATGGTTGGGTAGGAATCCAGATCCTAAAAAGGTGATGGATGATGATGCTTTTCTAAAAGCTTTTTGGTTATTGTATTTCTCTAATGAAACCATGGTGGCTAAAGATTTCAAAGCCTATCAAAAGAATTTATTTGAAAAAGATTTCAGCCTTCAAAACATACATGGAAATCATTTTATGAAACCGTCCGAGACTCAAAGTTGGTTAAAGAACATGAGAAGGGCAATTGTACTTTGGTATTTTATAAACAACCCTTATGAAGTTGAAAAGGATCCCGAATTCAAGTATTACTATACACCCGCAATACAACGCTCTTTGCTGCGTCTCAATAGTTTTCCTTTTGGTTACGGAAGGTATATGCTCAATTTAGTTTTGGCGGTTTTAGTGAGGTTGCTTCCAAAATGTCAAGATGGCTTGGCTTTAACGCCTCAGCAGGAGCTGGATGTCGAAAATATAGAAAAGTTCCTTTGGGCTGCTGAAAGACATAACATCATGTGCTTCCTTTTCCATGGCAACAAAACCAATTTTAATCAAGAAGCTACTTTCCGAGATGTAAATTGTTTTTTTAAAACGGGAAGAGCAGCTAATTCTAATGCTTCGCTAACCGAACTCTTGCTAAATTCTAGAGTAAGTCATTTTTCTTGGGATTTGGTAAATAGGAATTTAGCGGATGGACTTTATTTTTACAATTGGGACGGGATTCATTTTGTATTAAAAGAATATGAAGAACATATTTCTGGAGATATCATTCAAAAAGAAATTAGTGTCAACAAAATTTACCCCGAAAGCAGTCCATCTGTTCGTATTTTGTATCCAGAGATCAACCGATTTGGAGTCAACAAAAAAAGGAAATACTCGTATGCTTTAGGTAATCTTTTCATGTCGAATAATAACCATGGCGATAGAGATTTTGCGAGTCATAAAACGCGTATAGAAACTGCTATTGGTAGAAATAACTTAATCTACGAATCCGAAAAGCAATTATTAGATATCAAATCGTGGAACACGCAGGATATTGAAAGTAGAAGCAGAAATATTCTTAATGTTTTTGTGGAAAAATGGAATCTTCCAAATCCTGGTGAAAACTTCTGGAAGGATTATTTTGAAAATTAATTTGGTACTACCTCTATTTTAATAGTATTTTTAAAGATTATTTGCCGACAAATACCCCATGAACAAACAAGAGTTGATCGCAAAGATCAGAAAACTACAAGATATTACCAACGAAGAGCAAGCTTATCTTATTGAGTTGGTGAACAACAAAAAGAAATACGGCTTAGTATGGGAAGACAAACCCGAAGATGTAGAAGAGCAGCTTCGCCAGAGGCTTCCCGTTTTTAAAGAAGTAAAAGAACGCGCAATTATTTCTGAGGACAAAGAAGCACCCAACCATATTTTGATAGAAGGCGATAACTTACATGCTTTAACCGCTTTATCATACACCCACGAAGGGAAAATAGATGTCATCTACATAGATCCTCCATACAATACTGGGAAAGAAAATGAATTTAGATATAATGATAAGTGGATTTTAAAAGATGATCCATTTAAACATTCCACTTGGTTAGCGTTTATTTCAAAAAGATTAAAAGTTGCAAAACTATTATTAGCTGATGATGGCGTATTTATTTGTCATATTGATGAAAACGAGTTTGACGCATTAAACTTACTATTGGAGACAGAAGTTTTTACAACAGATGATTTTTTGGGAGTTATAATATGGAATAAGTTAAATCCAAAAGGTGAGGTTGTTGGAGTTGCGACAATGCATGAATATGTCTTAATTTATGCTAAGAATAAAGAAATTTTCAAAAATTCAAGTATAAATATTTTAAAAAGAGCCAAGCCTAATGCAACAAACATTCTAAATAAGGCTAAAAATTTATTCAATAAGATTGGTAAGTTGCAAATTCCTGAATCTATAAAAGAAGTTGTTAAGCCATTTAACTACTCTAAGGAAGTCTTGAAGGATTTTGAAGTTGTATATGATTTAGAATTAGTTAATGTGGAATTCCAATCTTGGTTGAGTAAGCAAGATTTTTCAGGAGGAGAAAAGGGATATAAATTTATTGATGAAAATGGTGATGTATATCAAAGTGTTTCAATGGCAGCTCCAGATAAGCCTGGAACGAGATCACATCGCCCATTAATCCATCCATTAACTAAAAAGGAATGTCCTGTTCCATCCAAAGGATGGAGAAATACTGATTCCACAATGGATTTTTATTTGGAGAATAATCTTGTAATTTTCGGTAAAGATGAAAAGACACAACCTCGAAGAAAATATTTACTTAAAGAAAATTTGTTAGAAGTAACTCCATCAATTTATAATAATGGTTCATCTGATGAAACTTTAATGAAAGATTTAGGCATTTCTTTTCCGTATCCAAAAGTTACTTCTGCTTCTAAATATCTGTTATCTAACATACATCCTAATCCTAAGATAATCCTAGACTTCTTCGCCGGCTCAGGGACGACTTTACATGCAACCATGGCGCTTAATGCAGAAGATGATGGCAATCGTCAGTGCATCTTGGTAACCAACAACGAAAACAAAATTGCAGAAGAAGTTACCTATGAGCGTAACAAACGAGTTATCCAAGGCTATACCAATGCTAAAGGCGATGAGGTAGAAGGTTTACACAATAATAACTTGCGTTATTTTCAATCAGATTTTGTCCCAAGCAACCGGTCTGAGCTTAACCGCAGGTTATTAACCGCGCGTTCTACAGATTTACTTTGCATCAAAGAAGATTGTTTCCTAGATCATACCGCAAATTTTGCAGTTTCAGAAAAACAAGCCAAAATCTTTACTAACGGTTTAGGTAAATATATGCTAGTTATCTACCATTCTCGCGATCAAGAAGCGGTTACACAGCAGCTTATAGAGATTATCCAAAATCTAGAGACTCAAGAAAAAGTAAAAATGTATGCATTCAGCCCAGAGAGAGAGTCTATAGAAGAAGATTTCTTCGAGGTGGCAGATAAGATAGAAGCTGTACCGTTGCCAGATAGTATTTATAATGCCTATCGTGCTACCTTCCGCACTCTAAAACTAGATAAAAAGCAAGCGGTAAAAAAAGAACCATCACAAGAAAACTAATGCCATGTACACATTATTAGAATTTCAAGAAAAAGCAGTTAATCAACTGCAAGCCCACGTTATTTCTGCATTAGAAGAACGCAAAGCCCAAACACCCGTATTACTAAAAGCACCAACAGGAGCGGGTAAAACAGTTATGGCTGCTGCCTTAATAGATCGTATTGTAGATCAGGCACATTTGCATCCTGGTTTAGATAGCAATATGGCATTTATATGGTTTGCGCCTAATACTTTACACATCCAAAGCTACGATTCTCTTAATGCATTATATGAAGAACAAAGACGATTAAATTGTATTAACCTAAGCGAACTTTCCAGCAATCCTGTTCTTAACCAAGGCGATTTGCTATTTGCAAATTGGAGCAGCTTAAGTTCGGCAACCAATATTTGGCGTAAAGAAAACGAAAGCAATATCAACCTAGAATCTTTAATAGAAAATACCCGTACAAACGGCACTAAGATAATTTTAGTGATAGACGAGGCGCATCTTTCTGCCTTTACAGGTGCACAAGCCAAAGCGGTGAGAGAATTAATTGCAGCAGATGTAGAAATCCTCATCACAGCAACGCCCAATCATATGCCAGACCGTAATGTGGTGGTGCAGCGTAAGGAGGTTATTGACCAAGAATTAATAAAAAAATCGGTTCGACTAAACATTGGTCTCGATCCTGCTCAACAGAATGGTGAAAATGTTCATATACATTTGCTAAGAAAAGCCTTTGAAAAGAAGGCAGAATTACAGAAGCTTTATAATGAGGAAGTAGGAGAAAATAAGATTAATCCCTTAATTCTTATTCAGCTACCTTCGGATTCTGTAACAATGTCCGAGGAGGATAAGTCGATTCGCGAAACCTTAGAAGGACTTTTAGCTTCAGATTATAATATCTCTACCAATAACGGTCGATTAGCCATTTGGTTATCTGGTGAAAAGAATAAAGATGGACTAGAAGAACCTAACGGATTACAAGATGTTTTAATTTTTAAACAAGCCATCGCGCAAGGTTGGGACTGTCCTCGTGCAGCAATTTTAGTAAGTTACAGAAATGTTCGCTCAGAAGATTTTGGGATACAAACAGTAGGTAGAATTTTAAGAATGCCACATCGCAGACATTATAGAAATGATGATCTTAACCATGGTTATGTATATACCAACATCCAAACCAATCAAATCAATTTAGTACCATCAGATTCAGACTATTTTGATAAGTTATTAGCTGTGCGACAAGATGATAAAGCTTGGGCTTTTGCAACAATGCCAACAGCCCAAATGATTAACGACCGTAAGACAAGTGCAACTTTAACAACGCGCTTTCAATCCATTTTCTTTTCTTACATGGAAAACAAATATGGGATTAATCAATTGCCAGATATTGATTTGTTTACACCTCGTGCTGATGATGATGAAGATGTCATAAGAATAAAAAAAGAGAATACCGATAAGATGATCGAAAAAGGATGGGAGTTTGAAATTGACGCCCATCAAATAAAGATCCCTGCCGATATTTCGGTTGACCCTTATCAAGTAGCCGCTACACAAATCAATATGGGTAGCCGCAAAGAATTTGCAATTACCAATGAGGAGTTTAGGATGTACTTTGATCGTTTTTGTTACGATAGCATTACAAGATTAATCAAAGAAAAATCGTGGCGAAAAATGAGGGAAACATTAATCAATTTTGCTGAGTATTATTTGCAATCTTTTGAGTTTGATGCTCGAAAAATTTATTTGTACCCTCCAAACAAAGCTATTATTTTGGACGATATTAAAGTAGCTTTAGAAAAATTTGACGGTTGGCAGCAAGCACAGGGTAACGAAAGACGAAGAGTTGAATATAGTGATTGGTCGATACCAAAGGAAAGGTATTACAGTGAAAAACATATAAAAGAAGATATAGACAATCACGCTTTATTTCCTTTTTATGAGCAGATAGGAGCTTCTAATCCCGAGAAATTATTCAAAAATTTCTTGATTGAGAATGAAGATAAGATAGAATATTGGTATAAAAACGGTGATAGTGGTCGAGAACACTTTGCAATAGATTATGAAGATAATTCTGGAGTAAAGCGTTTGTTTTATGTAGATTTTATAGTAGTAACTAAGGATAATAGAATTGGTTTATTTGATACTAAAACTCTTAAATCGGATATTGTTGATGCGAATAAGCATAATGCATTAAGACGATGGATGGCAGCCAATGATGGAAATTATTTTGGAGGCGTTCTTATTCCTGTGGAAATGTCTGGAATTTGGAAGTTTTACTATTCCGAATTTGATCTCAGTGAGAATCAATATATCGAATCAACAACAGGCTTTACAGATATAGCTACCAAATTGTAAAAACGAATTAACACAAAAAATAATAGTATTTATGAATAAAGGTCTTGATGCAGTGTTTATGAATTACGGTATCCGCAACGAGGATATGGAAATTATAAAGAAAATTTGTGAAGAAGCAAATATAGATTTTGATTGGTTCAAAGATTTTATTTTGAAGGAATACCATGAACTTAAGATGAAAAATGAGGAAATGGATGCAAAATCCCTACAAAAATTGGTCGAAAAAGCCTTGTCAAATTAATAATTGAAAGCGCTATGTTAATTACTAAAATTTACGCAAAAAATTATAAGACCTATAAAGAGGTGGACTTAGATTTATCCGTTAATCCTGATCAACCTATTGTTTTAATTGGAGGTCAAAATGGAGGAGGTAAAACAACTTTGTTTCAGGCAATTTATTCCGCATTGTATGGCTTAGAAGTCAAAGATTTATCTCATTTCAAAAGATTATTATCTGCGGCTACACCTTATTCTGATGATGTTAAAATTGAACTGGAAATTGATTTTAAAGGAAAAGTCCTTACGCAAGACTTCCTATATAAAATAAAGAGGGTTTATGCGATAAACACACAAAATCAACCTGTGGAATCAGTAAGCTTAAATTTCAATGGAGATGTATTTACCTATGGTTCTGCAATGCCTTTTAGCCAACGAAATAAAATGGAAGCGGAAGTTAATAAGATTATCAAAGCCAATCTCCCGAAGGAACTCAGTAAGTATTTTCTATTTGATGCGATGGAGTCTGGTGAGCTTTTAAAGGCAGATTATTTATCTAGGGTGATAAAAGAGAATATTGAAAATGTAATGGGCTTTAATAAATACATTAACTTAGAAGAAGCTACTCATAAATTAAAAGAAAAGTACATTGCCGACTCGATTGAATTAGAATCTGAAAGACTTGAATATCAGAAAATAATTGATCAAAAATCTGAAATTGAAACCAAAATTAAGTCTTTAAAGGAAGAATTAAAAGTTAAGCTAGGTTATTCTATTGATAAAAAGGATTTATACAAAAAAGCGAAAGAAGGAAAGAATCTCCAACAAGAGTTTCAAGATCAAATTAAACATATAGAAAGTAAAATTGATGATCTAAAAGCAAAAGAAGCTGAATATGTTCATGTAGTGGCGAAATATGCAGATGAAATTGAGTTGCAATCTTTTTTACCAAAACTTTTGGACACCATTAAAGAAGAGCTTAGTTTAATAATAAACTCAAATGACAAATCATCACAATCCAATCAGTTTTCCGTAAATCAATTAGACTATATTCATAAAAAAATATCGGATTATTTAAATGATAATAAATGGGCAGCAAATGAAGTTGGATCATTTTCTGATGGTATATTAAGCTATATAAAAGAGGAACAAAATAAAAATCAAGGAGGTAACGATTTTAGCTATTTTTCGGATGAAGAATTATCAGTGATTAGAGCAATGTTAAATTTGACATCGATCAATAGTTTTAATTTTATTCATCATTCAAAAGATATCTTGCAAAAGGAATTAAAACAACTTCCATTATTAAAAGCAGACTTAGCGGAAGCGAAAAGCCATCTTTCTAATGACGATAATTCACTAATTGAATCTTATGAAAATAATGAAAGTATTTTGAGTGATCTAAAAGCTTCTATTGCTAATTTAGATTTGGAAATTGTTAGACTGAATTCTGAACTGAATAAGTTTGATATTTCAGAAGAAGAAATTCCCAATCCTAAGCTTGAAGTATTGAAGAAGTTGGAGCCAGTATTTTCAAAAATTTCTAACGAGTTATTAAAAGCAAAAAAGCAACGAATTGAGAATACAATGCAAGAGGATTTAAATTCCACATTGGTAGCTTATGCAGATCAAATAGGCAAAGTTGAACTCTCTGAAAATTTAAGTGATTTGACATTCAAAATTTATCATAAACATGGCAATGAAATTTACTTAGAAGAATTAAATGCAGCGTCCAAACAAATTATTGTTCAAGTATTACTAAAAGCTTTACATCAATTTGGAGATTATAATCCTCCTGTTATGATTGATACCGTAATGGGGTATTTAGATGAAGAAAGTAGGGCTTCATTATTAGAAAATTATTTTCCAAAATTATCTCACCAAACAATCCTTTTAAGTACGGATAGCGAAATCCGCACAGATAAAGATTTATTAAAAATAGAAGGATTTATTGCCAAAAAATATACTTTGGATCGCGATAAAGTGAATCAATTAACTAATGTAAGAGAAGGGTATTTTAACGCTTAATTTTTTTCCTATGCTGACTTTACAAACCAACTTACGTATTGCAGATTCCATTGCTCCTAAAATGGAAGAGCTGCGCTATAAACTAGAATCAATTTTAAATTTAGATAAATACGAGTTCGACAATAAACCATTTTCCGTAAAAGGAAATGCTAAATATATGAGAATCTCCTTGCTAGCAGGCTTATCATTAAGCAATACTAGAAATAACGATTTTCAAAACCTTCAGATGACGAGTAACAGTATTCATCCAACATTATTTACTGTTCATAACTTATCCAATTATTTGAATACTTTATTGCATTATCGATACAATAACCTTAATGTAAATTGGGACGATCATATTACAAGAAGTAAAATTATATGCTTTGAGATACTGAAAGGTGCAAATTATCTTTTAGAAAATGATAACCTTTTAGAATGGTTGCAGTTTAGTGGCAGTAAGACAGCTAATGCAAATGCAATTCCACATCTTAACTTAAATATTGGAGAATATGCAGACAACATTCCTGCTTTTCTTGATATGAATAGTACTGCAATTACAAACACTCAGATATTAATTGCAGGCACAACAGGTTCGGGTAAATCAAATTTATTAGCAGTTTTAATGAATGAAATTAGATCACTTTCTGTTGAAACGAGCTATCCTGTTAATTTTTTATTTTTCGATTATAAAGGTGAGTTCTCTGATGTGGCAAATAACGCTTGGCTAAATCATTTTGCGGCTGATCGTTCATCAATCTTAGATCCTATTGTCGCTCCTCTTCCTTTTACGCCATTCAAGAATTTTGTAAATGCGAATCAAAATGAGATAAATATTTACTCAACAGAAATGGCTAATGCTTTATGTGCAATTGATAGAGCTTCAATTAGTGCTAATATGAGCAATAGACTTTCTGAAGCAATTATTGATGCTTATATAGAGACAAAGGGACTCCCTATTACATTTCAAATGATCTATGATACTTACACTGCAGCTCAACCAAAAAATGATAAAGATAAAATCGACAGTGTTAAATCAGTTTTAAATCAATTGATAAGATCGAATCTATTCTTAAATGAAGATAAAATAGATTTAGTAAACAATAGTTTTATTATAAAAATGGATAAATATGCCAGTGATGGTCCTGTTGGTAAAGCTATAGTCTATTTTATTATTTCAAAACTAAATTCAATTTATGAAAATCTAACGCAACAAGCTAATGATGGTGAAAAAGTGCAATTAAGACATTTTACGATAATAGATGAGGCACATTACATGTTAGATTTTGATAATAAGCCATTGCGTAATTTGATTGCTGTTGGTAGGAATAAAGGAATGAGTGTAGTTTTAGCAACTCAAAATATGGAACATTTTAAATCAAAACATTTTGATTTCTATGCAAATGCTCAGTATCCATTAATAATGAAGCAACAATCAATTAATGATGGAGTATTAAAAGATCTTTATGGCGCGAATTCGACGGAACTACAGGATTTAAAACAGGCAATTGCTAGCCTCGGAAAAGGAGAGCTTATTATTAAGAATAATGAAGCAATTTTAATGGGGATTGGTAAGAAATTCAAGCGGATAAAAGTACGTCACTTAATATAATATTTAATTGTTATTATATTGATTGTAAATATGTTCTTACACATTTGTATTATTTATTGAGCCGATTAACTTACTTAATCGGCTCAGTATTTTTAGTGTAAATCGTCAGCAAAAAGTGGACATTAGACATTAAAAATTTAAGGAGTGTTTTCAAAAAAATAATTACATTTAATTATGGAAACACCTAAAAAGAAAAGTTCCGAAAAATTCGTAAAAGATATCCGTAAAAAAAAACGGCTCAATGGTGGTGTTGTCAGAGAAGCCACGAGTGATGAAGTGTCTGATTTGAAGAAAGAAACCTAACGAAGTGGTTCGACGAAGTCAAAATGTCCGCTTGAAGGAAATCGAAGATTCGGCGTAGCCAAATGGTTGCCGATTTGGTTCTGCGCAATGACATTGTAAAAAAAGCTTAGACATGCTGGATTAACCCATAAATACAGAAAGTTTATGAGATTATCAGCAAGTGAGAAATACGAAATTATTCAAGAAGTTACTACAAGTGAAATTGGCGTAAAACAAACTCTAGAAAACTTTGGGATTGCAAGAAGTACTTTCTACAAATGGTATCATAAATACCTTGAAAATGGCTATGATGGCTTGAAGACAAGCAAAATAACATCTAAAAGACAGTGGAACAGCATTCCGGAAGAGCAAAAAGATTTGGTAGTAGAAATCGCTTTGGAAAACACCGAACTTTCCTCAAGAGAATTGGCGCACAAAATTACCGATGAGCAAGGTGTTTTCATCTCAGAATCCAGTGTTTAGAGGATTTTAAAGCAGAGGGATTTAATCCCAGCACCGAATCATTTTTTACTTTCAGCAGCAAATGAATTTAAAGATAAAACAGAATTTGTACATCAAATGTGGCAGACGGATTTTACCTATTTTAAAGTTATTGGCTGGGGTTGGTACTATCTGAGCACTGTTTTAGACGACTACAGCAGGTATATCATCCACTGGGAGCTATGCGATTCGATGAAGGCTGAAGATGTAAAACGAACAGTAAATACGGCGATTGAAAAAGCAAAATTAAAGTCTAAAGCCAAGCCAAAATTACTTTCAGATAATGGTTCCTGTTACGTGTCAAACGAGCTCAGAACCTACCTGAAAGACAATTTGAAGATGAAACAGGTTCACGGAAAATCTATGCATCCGCAAACCCAGGGCAAAATTGAAAGATACCATATAACGATGAAAAATGTGGTTAAACTCAATCATTTTTACCATCCAGAAGAATTAGTGGAAGCTTTAGAAAAATTTGTAGAAAACTACAACAACAAGCGATATCACGAATCTTTGAAAAACCTTCCTCCGGCAGATGTTACTTCGGAAGATCTGAGCAGATTTTGGAAAAAAGAAAGCAAACAAAAGCGGAATCCATCCGAAAAAGAAGAAAGTTGTATTTTCAACAGAAATTAATAAATTTATAAAACTAAATACTCCTTAAGGATTTATTCCAAAATGTCTAAGTTAGTTTGAAGACGTACACCCCTCAATGACTGACGGCTATGATTGTTATCAAAATGCTTTGGCAGAAAGAATAAATGGAATATTGAAGCAGGAATTTTTAATTTATAAATGCAAAAACATTCAGGATTTAAAACAAATGGTGAAGGAAAGTATTTATATTTACAAGAACAAAAGACCACATATTAGCCTGAAGATGAAAACCCCGGAAAAAATCCACAAAAAATCCGGAAAATCAAAATCTTCCGCATTAGTATTTTAATGGTAAAACTTGTAAACCTATTTTAGGATTAGTCATAATAATACTAAATAATATTATTTTTTTTAAATGAAATATTGTTTTTCAAATTTTTTTAATACGGATTTTATTTATCTTTTCTGAAATTTCTTTATATGTTATAGAATTGTCATTTTCCCAGTTTGTACTCTCTATAAGTTCATGGATGTTAACTCTAAGCAACTTTGAAATGATATGAAATTCTTCCAGTGATGGTTGCCTTTTATTATTTCGCCATAATGATATTGTAGATTCTGACTTATTTAGGATAGTTGCCAATGTTCGATTTTTAACTCCAAACTCATCAAAAACTTCTTTTAGTCTATTTAATTTCATAAAATATTAATTAAAAGTTTTGCGTTTAACGTAAAACTTTGTATATTTGTAATTATTGATAAGCGAAATTCAACAGCTGATACTGTATGAATAAACGATGTCACTCGTTCTAAATCCGCCAGATTGCCACGAGTTGACGAGTGTTCGCCTATTACTGGTATTTTGTATATTTGCAAATATTCCAGTAGGGCGTACCTCGTTTAACACTTTGAGGCAACCTTTATTTAAAGGACGGTTTCTGGCGGAACCACGATCAGAGTTGCGAGGTCGTCCTACTGCGTTTTTAGGATTACTCAAAACAGCATCGTTCTAAATACTAAAATATTTATGAGGACGACATTTTCAACCATTCTGCTTATTTGTCCACCTGAGTAGGTGTTGCAAAACAAAGGAAAAACTACAGCTCTATACCAATACTGCCCGAAATAATGCAGGTAGAAGAGGTATAGCCTCAACTAATTACCGCCACACTCCGAAATTCCTTTAATAGTAAGGGAAAGACAAAGTACGCTTTAAACTCACACCTTAAAAGTACTGGCTTTCTTTCAATATTCCAAATATTTTTTCAGCACGAAGGGAATTTAATACAAAAAGACAATAATAGTAGCGGTCCGCATGGTCAGATGGTTGGAGCTGTTTTAGGTTAAATTGATTATTTCTCATTGAGAAACAGTACAATAGGAAGGTACAGCCTATTGCGGCTTTTAAGCTTACACGGGACACATTTTCATTCATATTAATTAATGCTTTCTGGTGCCTTGAGGTAGACTGGAGAAATATCCTTTTGCTTTTTTTTTGCTAAGGGGCACTTAGAGAGTTTTGTTTTCAAAGACCTGAATTCGGTAGTGATATTAATATAAATACAAGAACGTATAAAAATGAAACAGAAATTCTCTTTGATTGAATATTAGATATTTAAATAATAGTATAAAAGAAAGAACTCTTTCTGCTTAGTAGAGTGGAATTTACAGTTGCAGAAAGAGTTTCAATAATAATCAAGGAGTTTAATAAAATTAAAACCCATACAAAACTATGAAAAAATCCTATTCTAACATAGGAAGCATGAGTCTTGTCTTTATGTTGACCATTGTTTGTGGTTCGGCTAGGGCTCAGACTAAGATGATTAGCGGTAAGGTTACCGCAGATAATTTACCTTTATCCGGTGTGATCGTATCACAGCAGGGCAGTGATCAGAGTTCGGTTACTAATGAAAGTGGTGTTTACCATCTTAGTATTTCAGGTGATAATCCTTTGATTGTTTTTAGGCATTCTGATTATGCAGAGCAAGTTGTTGCTGTTAGTAATCGGAATGTAGTGGATGTTGTCTTAAATCAGAAAGTGAAGGGTATTGAGGAAGTTGTTCTTAATGCTGGTTATTATAAGGTTAAGGATAGGGAGAGGACGGGAAGTATTGCCAAGATTGGTGCTGCTGATATTGAGAATCAGCCTGTGACGAATGTTCTTGCGGCTGCGCAGGGGAGAATGGCTGGAGTGTCGATAACTCAGAATTCGGGGACTGCTGGTGGTGGATTTGATATTCAGATCAGGGGTAGGAATTCATTGCGTACACGGTCTAATTCTGAGATTGATGGGAATCAGCCGTTGTATATTGTCGATGGGGTGCCTGTTGGTGGTGGCGTAAATTCAAGGTATGGTGGAACGGTGCTGGCAATGGCGAATGTGAATCCTCTGAACAGTATTAATCCTAATGATATTGAGAGTTTTGAGATTCTGAAGGATGCGGATGCTACGGCTATTTATGGATCACGTGGTGCGAATGGAGTAGTATTGATTACGACAAAGAAAGCCCGAAAAGGGAATCTCAGGCTGACTTTGAATTCTTCCTATGGTTTGAGTCATGCTGTATCGGGATTGGAGATGATGAATACGGAGCAGTATATTGCGATGCGTAAACAGGCTTTTGCAAATGATAACATTTCTGTTTATCCTGCCAATGCGTATGATGTGAACGGGACTTGGGATCAGAATCGTTTTACAGATTGGAGAAAGGAATTGATTGGCAGATATGCCACGCTTTCGAATTCTCAGCTTTCTTTGAGTGGTGGGAGTGATACGACTTCGTTTTTGGTGAGCCTGGGTCATAATGAACAGACAACGGTGTTTGGTGAGGATTTTAAGTACAGGACGAGTACTGTTTCTGCAAATATAGCACATCGATCTCAGGACAGGAAGTTCAGCCTGAATATGTCGAACATGTTTTCTGCATTGGATAATAATGTGCTGACTTCGGACATTACCAATACGTCGTATCTGCTTCCTCCGAATGCGCCTTCATTGTACGATTCTTCTGGGAATCTGAATTGGGAGAATAATACGTTCAATAATCCTTTGGCAACTTACCGGAATACTTATACCAATGATCAGCTGCAGTTTTTGAATAATATCACTACGGAGTATGAGGTGGTGAAGAACCTTAAGCTAAGGTTGAATGGAGGATTGACTTATCAGACTTTTGAGGAATGGTCGCTGCGTCCGCATACGGCAAACAATCCGTCATCGGGGATGACGTCAGCTCAGTCTGCAGCTTCTAAGAGTAATCAGAACCGTTTGTCGATGGTGGTAGAACCTCAGATTAATTATTCTTTTAAGACAGGGAAGCATTCGGTTGATGTTCTTGTTGGTGGAACGTATCAGAGGGATACGAATACGAATGCTGCGATTCAGGGGTTTGGTTTTGAGAGCAATGTGTTTATCAATAATATTGGTGCGGCTCAGACGAAGGTGGTCTCTGATGATGTGAAGACTGAATACCGCTATGCTGCTTTGTTCGGTAGGGTTAATTATCAGTATGACGGAAAGTATATTGTGAACTTTACAGGGCGTAGGGATGGAAGCAGCAGGTTTGGACCGAACAATAAGTTTGCAACATTTGGTGCTGTGGGTGCTGCGTGGCTGTTTTCAAAGGAGGCGTTTTTGAAAGACAGTTCGTGGTTGAGTTTTGGAAAGCTTCGAGGGAGTTATGGTTCTTCGGGAAGTGATAATATCGGGGAGAACCAATACCTCAACACGTATGTGACCTCAACACTGATTTATAATGGTGTGGTGGGACTGATTCCGTCGAGGTTGTATAATCCTGATTTTAGTTGGGAGAAGACTTTGAAGTTTGAAACTGCGCTCGAGTTGGGGTTGTTTAAAAACAGGTTGAACGTGACGGCTGCATACTATGATAACAGGTCTTCCAGTCAGCTGCTGGGTTATCAGCTTTCGGCAGTGACGGGGTTTACTTCTGTATTGGCGAATCTTGGAGCAACGGTTCAGAACAAGGGCTGGGAGTTTGAGTTGAAGGGGGATTTGGTGAGGGGTTCTGCTGATTCGTTTTCGTGGGATGCCGGATTCAATATAAGCTTTCCGAGAAATAAGCTGTTGTCTTTTCCTGGGCTGGAAGGTTCTTCCTATGCCAACACCTATGTGGTGGGACAGCCTGTAAATATTATAAAGCTGTATCAGCTTAATGGTATTAATCCTTCTACGGGGCAGTATGCGTTTACGGATTTTAATGGTGACGGTAAGATTGCTTCGCCTGATGACCGTCAGGTTATCAGGAACCTGGGACAGCAGTTTTATGGGGGTCTGACGAATGATTTTAAGTATGGTAATTGGAACCTGTCTGTGCTGCTGCAGTTTGTAAAACAGGAGAGCAGGAATTATAACAGTCTGATGGCTTCGCCTGGCTTGATGAATAATCTTCCTGTGGAAGCGCTGAATGTATGGTCCGCTGAAAATCCAAATGGTTTTTATATGCCTTATCATGTGGCACCTACGGCTTCGCATCAGCTGTTTCAGGTGAGTGATGCGACGGTGTCTGATGCTTCTTTTGTGAGGCTGAAGAATGTCCAATTAGCTTATAGCATTCCTCTTCAGGGAAAGGTATTCCGGGAAGTGAAGCTTTATTTTCAGGGACAGAACCTGTATACGTGGACGAAATACTTCGGGGTTGATCCTGAGTTTAGTTCGGTGGGCTTTCTGCCGCCTTTGAGGACGTATTCTTTCGGTGCAA
>NZ_MAUH01000021.1:0-41572 GCF_001693475.1 Chryseobacterium sp. CBo1 | reverse complement strand
CTCTCAATTTTGTGAGAATAAAATCGTAAATTGCATCTAGGTTATTCATGAATGTATTTGATTGGTAGTCAATACAATTTACAAATTTTTGTAACATGAATAACTTTTTTTATAATGCACTACGGGTTATACTAAGAAGAAAATATGCAAAACTCATAATTATCGGAAATGCTAATGCTACAAAATCTTTCTTATTTTTCTTTTTTATACAATCCTTAAAAAAAAAATCAATTTCAGGTTTTATACTCATATCCGGAGATAACAAAAATTTTGTTAGTTTTTCATCTGAAATTCTTAGCATAAAAGCTTTTCTGGAATAGTAATCATAAATATTATAGACCATTTGATCTGATAATAAAAATGTTTTGCCATTGTGATATTTTATAAAATAATTAGTATCAGTTTTATAAATATCTACTTTTTGCATTGTACTTTTCATTACGACAATTAAAAATCCAAATATTAAGCAAAGACATAATATAATTAGATGAGTTTGATTGCTAGTATATCTAATATTTAGATATTTTATTAATAATATAACTGATGGCAATAAAAAGAGAATAGTAAATATTGTTGCCCAAAAACTATATTTTGTATTAAAAACAGATATGGTAATAGTATCGTTGTTCATTGTATTTTTTAATAATTTTTCATAAAGAAAATTATTTTTCTAATTAAAAAATGATAATTTTTATCTCATTGATTACAAGTTAATTATATAAAAAAATCCACAAATCAATATTACTAATGCTACAAACAGCACGATAAATGGAAATTTATTAGCAAAAAACAAGATCATATTATCCATAGAAGTTTTCACATTCTTACTAGGTAATAGTATTTTGAGTTGATGCTGTAGATTTTCTTTATTGGAAGCATCACTTCTATTTTCCTGATTAAGACTAACGTCTCCTAACCAAAAATACAGGTTTTTATCAGCTAGTTTGATCCTCAATATATCTAACATCCCTTTTCGGGTGATATTTAAGTTGTAATTAATAATACTATTCTTTGATAATATTATATTTGTATTTGCTTTGGTATTGCTAACTACAATCGAATCTTCTTTTACCGAGATTGAAATTATTTTCGAAAAATAAAGATTAATCCCTACAATTATAAATAACGCAATAGATAAAGCAAAAATTAAGATATAGGTTTGCTGTGTTGTACTACTAAAAATCCTATAAATAAAATCTGTGCTTATGAAAGCGATTAGTCCAATAAAAAACACCAGCAAAGTAATAGCCCAGACTAAAATACTAAATTGCCTAAATTCATATTTTTTTTCCATCGTTTTCTTTAAAGTTCAACTTTTTTAATGTTATACTCGGTAATTACTTCAAAATTATTCTTAATTTTTTCTGCAATAGAAACTTTTCCTTCCTGTAAAAGTCCGGTTTCTTTATCAACTGTATATGTAATTCTATAAATAAAATCGAAAGCTGTGTAATTAAATTTTAAACTTGATTTATAAATACTATCATACATATTTTTCAAATTTTCTTCAGAAATATTTTCTCTGTTTAAAGCTCCTACAAGTCGGTAAGTAGCTGTATTTTCATCTTCACGAACAATAGATTTCGTCACATCTGTTTGTAGATCTACATTAGGGAAGATCTGAGAAAACTGCTGAAGTCTGTAGTTCTGAAGCTGATCTCCTAAAAAAGACTTCGTGAAGAGATGGAAAAAAAGATTTTTATCCATCATTTTAATGAAGTTATCCTGATCAAGAAATTCTTTATTTCCAGTATTAATAATATCTTCGGCTTGCTTTGGAGATTGGGAAATTAGCTGTTGATAAATGTCTGTATTCTGTAATTCATAATCACGAAACTTGTTCCATCTGTTTTCTATTTCTTTATGGTTGAAAATCTCCTTTATAAAAGCTTCATCCGAAATATTAAATCTAATCGGTAATTTTAGTTTTTCTAATTTTTGTGCAAACAAAAAACCTGATTCATAGATTGCCGGTTCCACTGAAAAATCAGAATCTGTAAGTTCCACCTCAAAAACATTTGTATTTTCTGCTTTTTTTACTAAAAATTCATAGATCGTGTTTGCCGAAAGTGTAATAATTTCATTATTTATTCTGCTCATATTAAGCTGCTCGCTCCTGTATCTGGCAACACCTTCAAAATTTAAACTTTCCATTTTCCCATTTTTAATAAATGAATCTTCAAACTTTTTCTGTTCAATAAAAATAGTATTAAGGTGAAGAGGTATACTATCAGATAAAATCATGTTTGAAAAACCCGAATGCGTGTTATGAAACTTCTTCAATTCTTCAGTATCTACATTAAATTTATCTGCAATAGACGTTAAATTTTCTCCTTGTTCAATCTTATATTTTATAATTTTCATTTACTAATTAATATCTACCTGATTTGGATTATTGATTGAAATAATTGACGGAGAAACATTAATACCTGATGCGGAACACGATGTATCTGAAGAATTATCTGCAGTAACCGAAGTTGATCCATTAATTTTGATTACTGAGCCTGCAATTGTAATATTAACTCCTTTAATATCAATCGTACCATCTTTTTTCATGACAATAGAACTACTACCTGTCTCTAATTTTATTTCGTTGATACTTTTCACGCTGACATTCCCTAAATTATCCATTGTAAGAATACTTTTTTCTTCCCCAATTGTAACGGTTGATTTAGTCTTAACATTCGTGGTATGATTATTCCCAATATCCTCCTTGTTATCATTGCTTACAAAAGTGGTAACATCTCCTGTTCCGCTCAGTGTCACATGATTACCGTTTCTATCTTTGATTTCAATACCGGCTCCATCATTCAGGCAGATTATGTTTCCACTTTTGCTGCTTAAACTTTTAATATTATTTCCGGCGCCGCCTCCGCCACCAACTCCGCCGTGAAACATTCCGCCCATCACGAACGGTCGGTCAGGATGTTGATGCACAAAACTAACAATCACCTGATCTCCAATTTCAGGAATCGCCATAAATCCGCGATTTTTATTTACTTTATCACTGCTTCCTGCGTCGGGAGTCATTACTCTGATAAATTCTGAAGTATCTTGCCCACTTTGCCAGTCAAACTGCACTTTTACTCTTCCCTGATTCAACGGATCAGCATTTTCGGTTACTTTAGCAAATTGAGCTTCCGCTCTGGGACTTTCAAATTCCGGACGGGGAATATATCCGCTGTCGGCAGCAATGGCTTCAAAATTTCCTGTGTAATAACCTCTTGCATCTACTTCATGAGTAACTTCAATCATCATCAGCTTCGTAAAATATGAAGTCTGATTGGTATCCGGTTTTCTCATTTCCACATCTGCAGTACAACCCGGATATAAAAACGGAACTGTTGTTTCTCCTGAAGTAATAAATACCTGTGAGGCGTTGCTTCCTGCCGTTCCCTTTTGTGAAGCATCGATATCCATAAAAGATGCTGCTTTTATCGGAGCTACTCTGAGAGATGGTGTTGTAAATGTTTTTTCTGAAATTTCGTAAGCACGTTTTGCAATATCTGATGCATGTGTAATTTTTGAACTTCCTGTTGTCAGTTTTTCGTTTTTGCTACTGTTATAGCCGTAGAATGACGGATTCACGTGCTGCGCCTTCATTTTTACCTTAATATCACTCACATTACTTCCATAGGTAAGCTTTACCGGTTGTTCTGCAGGCGGAAGTTTTCCGAAATGCAAAACTTCTCCGTCATAGAAAAACTGCTCACCATAAGCTTCGGCAATTCTCGCTAAATAATTATAGTGCGTTTCTTCATATTGCGAACTGTAAGAAACATTTCCGTATTGAGCATCAACTCTGAAATCAAATTTATTTCCGCCCAAACCTTCTTTTATAACATGATCGGCAATACTGTTTAAGCTGATTGGCTGTGCTCCACCAAAACTCTGAATATGTGGAGCTGCATCTAAAAGTACAGTCGGGCTAAAACCGCTCAGAACAATATTTCCCAAACTACCTTTTTCCTGACTGAAGCCAACTTCAGTAATCACTCCCACGAAATTTCTTTCAGGGCCGTCGATCACATCTTTGTATTTGAAAATAACCGTAAGTCTTTTCCCTAAAAAGTTTTGAGCCTCTTCAAGATTATGATTTTCAGGTGCGCCAAGAGTATCATGAGCAAGGGTAATGCTGAATTCATGATGTTTTGTGGCACTTTGATGAAGTTTAAAATGTTTAAAATGTTTAATTTCTTTTCCCTCGACAATCACATCAAGCTTTACAACTCTGTTGATGCCCAAAATCTGGCTGGTCGCAATCGCCAATGCATTATGAATTTTTGAGGTAGGCTGATTTGACCAGACTTTGTCTTCCACTAAAGAGGGATTGTTTGTTTGAGCAACCTGATTCATAAACATTCCTGAAGAATCTTTTACCGAATTTATAGGCTCTGTAATCTTAGACCCAGCTTCCTTAATTTTCTCAGTCGATTTGCTGACAACATTTGAAGTTGCTTCTTCTTTTAGATTCTGCACGGCATTCGACGTTACGTCTTGCGGCATTTTCGGTGTTGTAGTATTATCCTGAAACATAATAATTTTCTTTATACTTGTGAATTAGGTTCTTTCTTTTTCTGACATGTTTTAGTTCAACAGAATTCGATTTAAAAAAACGAAATCTTGATAACATTCTCATCTTATATATCTTAAATTTAATAATAGTGATGTTTTTATAAAAATTAAATCATCATAAAATTAATTTTTGTAGTAAAACTACGATTATCGTTATTTGATTTTCATAACATTTACTGAGCCGCCATTTCCTTATCTTTTTTATAGCGGTTTTCACCATAACTGTTATTGAAATTTACTGTTTTCTTATCTTTTTCATTAAGATTTTCATATAACTTTACGTTGAGTTCTGCTTCTGCTTTTTCATTTCTTTTTACAGGAAAAACAATATTGTATTTTTCTGTAAGCTGTTTTTTTAATAATGAAATCTTATCAAAATAAGATGCATTTTTAGAATTTTTCACTCTGGCTCCTTTCTTATCCTGAGAATCTAGATAAAGAGCCATCGGAGAAAGTTCAGTATCTTTTATTTTCGGGTTACCTCCTTTTTCCATCAAATATTGTGCAGTTTCGATATTACTTCTTGCTGCGGCTTCCATTATATTATCACCCAAGTAAGAAATATGATTAATATCCGCACCATTATCCAGCAAAAAATCAATCATTTTTTTCTCTGTTTGTACATTTCCCAAAAACATTGCGGCACGAAGCGGGCTATTACCTACTGCAGGATTGGGGTTTGCCTTATATTTAAATAAAAGCTTTGCCATTTCATCATTGTTTGTTCCTACAGCGTGTGATAATGGAGTCATAAAACGATGAGGAATAACAATATTTGGGTCAGCTCCATTATCTAAAAGAATTTTCATTGCTTCAAGATTCTCAAGAATAGAGGCGTACATCAGTAGAGTATATCCGTAGCTTTTCACATCACTCAGTTGGTTCACCACACTCGGATTATCTTTTAATTCCTTTCCTAAACCAGAATGATCTTCATTAAAAATTTTCTGAGCAGCATCAAGTTGTGCACCTTCAAATAATTTTTGTGGAGGATATTGTTCTTTATTTTGAGTTTTTCTGGATCTGGTGTCCTGACAGGAAAATAAGGTCATGGTAAAAAAGATTAAAAAAATTATTTTTTTCATGAATTATGAGTTTGTTGCAATTACATTCATATTAATTGTCGCAATCATCGCTTCAACGGCATCTGCATACGCACTGTGACCGCTTCCGAAGGTTTTCAGATTCATTCCTTCATTATCCGGGATGTATCCGAAAATTTCGTTTTGTTCTCCTAATGCACGAGGAACTGCACCTGTTAAACCTCCGAAAAGTGCTAAATTATTCAGTCCGGGAATTCTTGAAATTGCAAGGGTGGATAACAGACCTTCTCTGTTATTCTGAAGAGCATTAAGAATATCGTTACTAGTACTGTAATTTGTAATATTTGAAGTTGATCCCACAGCACCATGTTCGTCTAAATAATTAAGCGTATTATCATGAACGCCTCTTGTGTTGAAAGTGTAAGCCGGCAATCCTGTGTAGTAGGAAGCCATTGCACTGTTTCCTCCGCCCAGAGAGTGTCCTGTGAAGGCAACATTTCCGTTGGTAGCCTCATCCATTTTGTCAGCTAAATCCATTGTTTTTTGAATTTGGGGAGTCTGAAAACCGAATGCCTGTCCGCCATCTTCTATAAACCAGTCGTGATAAAACTGTGCTCCTTTTGGTTCAGAACCACGGAAAGCGACAAAATATTTATTTGTTTTTTCATTATAATACAGAGATGCAAAGAATCCGTCGGTTTCATTGGTATCAAAATCTTCTGTTTTAAGATTTCCGGCACCAAAAATTGCATCCAGCTCATCTTGATTATCTGTATTGATTCTTGTATAATCTCCTATTTGTGCAGCATCATCCGAATTATCATTATAAGAATCCTGGGCCATTGCTGCAGCATTACTCAGCTCCTCAATCTGCGCCGCTGTGGGAAGATGAAATTTCACCGTTCCACCTAAAAAACAATTTAACGTAGAATTCTGAAGGAGCGGTTTTTTGCCTTCTACTCTTACTTTTGGATGAGTATTACTCCAGTCGCTTGCTTTTGTAAGAAATGAGCAAATATTCAGACAGTCGTCAATGAGTGCACTTCCTGCCCATGCTGCTGCTGCAAGAACGAATAAACCACCACCAAATGCAGCGGCAATTCCAATTCCGGCAACAGCTCCTGCAACCATCATTTGCGGACAGATAAAATTATCTTTGAAACGGTCTTCTTCGGTAGCAACCAATTTTGAACCACCTTTCAGGTAAACAGTAGATTGCGAGCTGACCCCGATCCCAATCAAACGTCTTCCGCTTGTGCACATCAGCGGAGTTTCTTGTGCGATATACAGTTGGCTCATATTTATTGTATTAATTGAATATGATATCTGCAGACATACAACATTTTATCATTAAGCTTCTCTTTCACATGAAAAATAACTTCTGATAAAACCGAATCATGATTATAATGATATTCTCCTTCCATCATCAAATCATAATCTAAAGGAATATCTAAAGCTTTCTGATATTTCGAAGCATAAATTTCTTCAAAATCTCCGGTGTGGCTTTTTACTTTTCCTTTTACATTCATCCGGTAATGATCTTTATCGTTCTGAAACTGATAATCTGAACTGTAAACAATTTTCTCACCCGGAAAAAGTGTTGAAAGAAATTCTCTTTCTTTAAATTCACCTTCATTTTTAAAATTAACTCCGGCTTCCGGAAACGGATAAAATATGATCTGGTAAAGAAGATTTGCTTTTATATTATCTTCAATTCTTTCAAATTCTTTATCGTAAATGCCGATAATTTCGTTATAAGAATCTTTCACCAGCTGTAAAAAACGCAGTTCTTTGCGTTTTATCTCCTCCCATTTTTCGGTAATTTCGTTTTCATTTTCTACTTTTTCAATGATTTTATCTTCGTCTAAAAAGACAGAAAGATGACTTGTTGCAGAATTTACCTGATCGATAATTTCATAAAAAGGTTTCATCTGAGAATCAAAATGAATGTACTTTTTATTTGAAATAAAAATTTCGAGGTGTCTGTATTCTCCGGGAACGATTTCCCAGATTTCTTCAGTTTCCGTTTCGTTGGCTTTTCCGTTGCCTAAAGTGAGGTATGACTTCACATTTACAGAATACCTTCCATTTCTGTACCAAGCATATTTAAACGCACCAAAATCGAGAAATTCCTGAACGTCATTCTGATTCATGAATAAAGCTTTGAGTAGTGAAAAATTAACTTTAAGAAAGAAATTACTGTAGAATACAAATGTGTATGAATAATTTTACCCATACACATTTTGCATTATTGTAGCAGGAAATTATACTCCCGGCCAAATACCTTCGTAAGCAGAATTTCCATAATTGATTTTTTCTGCGCTTACTACAAAGCTGATTAACATTGAATTTTCGTCTACTGCGTCGAAGTCTACTTCGTGCTGGATCACATAACCGTTCTCCCAGTTCAGAGTAATCAATGTTCCTTCTTCGTGAGACTTGTTGAATGTAACTTCACCTGAAGTTGGTTTATACTTACCATTAAGTAAGCTTTCCAGGATGTCAGATTTCTCTGTCGCTTCAATAGTTAATTTGATGATTGCATTGGAAGGATCTGAAGCTACGCGTCCTGAAACGTCTGTAGATCTTGAAACGCTGTAATTAAGCTTTAGTAATTTTTGTCCTTCGCTTCCGTTGAATTTTAAGATTCCTCTTGAGTTCGCTGCCATAATGGTAAATTTTAATTAATTAATATTTTGTGATTTGTTTGATTCAAAGATAGAGCCATTGATTCCGTTATAACGAACAAATTATGGAAATCTCATATTTTGTAGTAATACTACGATTTGTTGTAGTAAAACTACGACTACACAGTAAAATCATAAAAAACCTTTTATTTAAAGTACTTCACAAACACATTCAGCAGAAATTTTCACATTTAAGCGAAAAATTCATTAAGATTATTTAGGAAAAATTAGCATATATTAACAAGTGGAGATTAGCAATTTTTTTCACCATTTTATTTAAAATAAGAATGATCATTTCCATTTCAAACATTCTCTAACAGTTTTAAAATTATACACTACTATTAAATAGCAAAAAAGGCTGTCCTCAAAAGACAGCCTCTTACTTTGTATAATCAATACTTAAAAGCGTTAATGATTTTAGCTTGACGGCCAAAGTCCTTCATAAGCTCCACCTCCGTAGTTGATTTTTTCTGCACTCACTACAAAGCTGATCAGCATTGAGTTTTCGTCTACTGCGTCGAAATCTACTTCGTGCTGAATCACATAACCGTTTTCCCAGTTCAAAGTAATCAATGTTCCTTCTTCGTGAGATTTGTTGAAGGTAACTTCACCTGTTGTAGGTTTGTATTTTCCGTTTAACAATGATTCAAGAATGTCAGATTTCTCTGTTGCCTCAACCGTTAATTTGATGATCGCATTGGAAGGATCTGATGCTACACGTCCCGAAACATCCGTAGATCTTGAAACGCTGTAGTTCAGCTTCAATAATTTTTGTCCTTCACCGCCGTTGAATTTTAAGATTCCTCTTGAATTTGCTGCCATGATGCGTAAATTTTAATTCGTTAGTATTTTTTGTTTGATTTTATGGTTCAAAGATAGAACCTCTACAAGTACATTTTATATTTTGAGAACGAAATTTAAAAATTTGTAGTAATTCTACGATTTCATGTAGTAGAACTACGACAAAAAATTACAAAAGAGCATTTTTTAACAAATTTTATTCATTTTTAATAAAAACATCACAGTTTTTGGAATGATAATTGAGTTTCATTAATTCCACCATAAAAATAAAATATTATGAAAAAATTAATGTTAACAGCCTTCATATTAGGCTTAGTCGCGACAAGCTGTGGTTCAAAAGAACCTTCAATGTCATCAGAAAAAGATTCAATGAATGTAACAACTACAACAGTTGACACAACCGCAACTTCCACACCAATGCAAAGTCCGGATACCATGAAAATGCCTGTTGATACAGCAACAACACCAATGCGATAGGCAATTTGCTTTGAATAACACAAGATCTGCTGAAAATTTCAGCAGATTTTTTATATTTGATACATCAACCATTATATTTTAACTATGAAAAAATTAGGAATAGGAGCAATTATAGCTTTAGTCACTTTAGGAAGCTGTGCCGACAAAAAAGAAAACAGAGAAGAATTTAAAGCAGAACACAACAAAGATTCATTAAGAAATCATCTGGGAGATTCTGCCGTAGCCAATTCTGAACCCACAACTCCGGAAACTGACACCCCGAAAAGTTTAAAAGACACGGCAGCATCACCGACAGATTACAGCAGTAAAGAAACAAAACCCAATACACAAGTGGGAGGTTCAAGGTAACAAACAATCCGTAGCATAAATTACTACGGATTTATTTTTGGATAATTTTTAATGCTTTTATCTTATTTTCATCAAAAAGAGAATAATTATTTAACTTAATTATTACATTTGTATCCAACAAAAAAAATTCATGAAAAAAACAGCGATATTATCACTCCTGTTCTTTGCAGCACTTGCATTTGCACAGGGAATTAAATTTGAAGAAGGCAGCAACTTCAAAACTATTTTAGCAAAAGCAAAGAAAGAAAACAAACTTGTTTTTATTGATGCCTATGCCGTTTGGTGCGGACCATGTAAATTAATGGTGAAAAATATTTTCCCTTTAAAACCTGTTGGTGATTATTACAACGAACATTTTGTAAATGCAAAAATCGACATGGAAAAAGGTGAAGGAATTGATCTGGCCAAAAAATACAATGTAAAAGTATTTCCTACCTATCTTTTCATCAACGGAGACGGTGAAGAAGTTCACAGAACCATCGGATATGTTGAAGAAAAAGATTTCATCCAGTTTGCAATGGATGCAGGAGATCCAAACAAAAGACTGACTGCTTTGAAACAAAAATTCGAAAAAGGCGAAAAAGATCCTGAATTTTTATTAAATCTTGCCAATCTTACTATTTATAATGACACCGATTTTTCTAATAAGGTAATCGAGCGTTATTTTGCTGCTAAACCTGAATTTAATCAGGATAACCTTGGTCTTCTTTTTCAGGCAATGAAGAGCACGGATGGTGCAGCTTACAAGGTTTTTACAGAAAGAAAAGCTGATATTACAAAAATGCTTCCTGAGCAACAATATGCTGCAATGGATAAAAATGTAAAAGTGAATACAGTAATGGCAAAAGCTTACAATACAACAACCAAAAAGTTGGATGAAGCTTATTTCCTTACTGGAACTCAAAAATTCATGACAAAAGATGAATCTGAAAACCTTCTGAAAAGAGTAAAAGCTAGCAGAGCTTTGAAAGATAAGGACATTGCAACTTATGAAAAGCTAACACTTGAGCTTAATCAGGATGTTTCGGCTTTAAATGCAGATCAGTTAAACTCTTTAGCATGGAATTTCTTTGAAAACGTTACGACAAAATCTTCTTTGGAAACTGCCGTAAAATGGGCACAGGAATCTGTAACGAAAAAAGAAAGCTATGCCAACACAGATACTTTAGCGAACCTTTACAATAAAATCGGTGATAAGAAAAACGCTAAAATCTGGGCACAAAAATCAGTGGAGCTTGGGAAAGCTGCTGGTGAAGATACTGGAGACACCGAAAAGCTATTGAAGAGCCTTTAATCTTTAATTTAAAAACATAAGAAAATCCGAAGAATAAATTAGTTCCTCGGATTTTTTTTTCCACGAATGCACGAATTATTCATTTAAAATAAAGATTTCATTCGTGCATTCGTGGCATTTTTTTTATTCTAATACTCAAACAAAACACTTCCCCAGGTAAACCCACTTCCAAAAGCAGAAAGAAGAACCAAATCTCCCCTTTTGATTTTGCCCAATTCTATCGCTTCACTCAAAGCAATCGGAATAGAAGCTGCTGTTGTGTTTCCGTATTTCTGAATATTATTGTGGATTTTTTCATCAGGCAATCCAAATTTCTGCTGTACGAACTGAGCAATTCTCAAATTTGCCTGATGCGGAATAAACATATCCAGATCTTCAATCGTTTTTCCGGCTTTATCCAAAGCTTCCTGCATGGTTTCGGGGAATCTTGTTACGGCATGTTTGAAAACAAAATTTCCGTTCATGATCGGGTAAACTTCTTTATTGGTCACATTCTCCGGTTCTTTTCTCATTCTGTCACTCCAACCGAACTTAGATCCCGGAAACTGAGTGCATAATTCATCGGCAAATTTTCCTTCAGAATGCATATTTACGGCCAAAATATCTCCCGCGTTTTCATCTTCCGTTGCAGAAAGTACAATCGCTCCTGCTCCATCTCCGAAAATCACGGAAACTCCTCTTCCTTCATCAGAAAAATCAAGTCCGAAAGAATGAATTTCAGCACCTACAACCAGAATATTTTTATAGGTTCCTGATTTAATAAAAGCATTCGCAACACTCATCGCATAGACAAAGCCCGAACATTGGTTTCTTACATCCAATGCTCCGATGGTATCGCACCCTAACATATCCTGCAACAAAACGCCGCATCCAGGGAAATAATAATCCGGTGAAAGTGTTGCAAAAACAATATAATCGATATCTTTTGCTGATAAACCAGCGTGCTGTAATGCTTTTTCTGAAGCTTTGAAACCTAAGTATGCTGTAGTTTCCTGCGCATCATTTCTATTTTCTCTGTGCCTCCTTTCTTTAATTCCGGTGCGCTCGGTAATCCATTCATCATTGGTGGTCATCAGTTTCGCTAAATCATCATTGGTAACAACATGATCCGGAACGTGAAATCCGATCCCCTTTATTGTACTTTTAATCATATCGATTTTCTAATTTTGGTAAAGATAAAATTTATTTAATACATACAATTTCAATTTTTACAGTAAATTTACTTTATGCCAATAGAAACAATTTACAGAGATTCGGGATGCGAATGGATAGACGTGGAAGCGCCTGCTGCAGAAGATATGAAATACCTTCACGAACGCTACGAAATCAACAATCTCCTTCTTGAAGATACTTTAGATCCCAATCATTTACCCAAGTATGAGGAAGATGGAAATGTGAAATTTTTCCTTTTGCGTGAAAGTACCGAACTGGAAAGAAAAAACCTGAACACGATAAGCGACATCAGTACCAAAATCGGAATTTTCCTTTTAGATAATACGATTATTACGATTCATAGAATGAAGGCATTGAGTATTTCTGAAACCAAGAAAGAACTTTCATTACATCAGGAAGTTTGTTCTCCGGAAAAAATCGCTTTAAAAATCGCTTTGGTCATCATGAAAAGTTTTGACGATGAATCTTTGAGTTTATTTGAAACCATGGATAATATCGAAAACGAAATCTTCCTTAAAAATACCAATCACACCAATCAGATTCGCAGGCTTTATAAATTAAAAAGAAAATCAGGCTTGAATTCGAGGGTTTTGACTGTTTCTACCGATGCTATTGATAAGTTTAAACTGCTCAATCTTCCCGATTCTGAATTTGTAGATTTAAAAGATAAGCACAAAGATGTTGTTGCCGATTTTGATCATTTAAATATTCAGATTACCAACCTTATTTCAATGTTTCTGGCGTTGTCTGATCAAAAAGCGAATCAGGTGATGAAAGTTCTGGCAATTTATTCGGTTTACTTTTTACCCATCACATTTATTGCCGGTTTGTATGGTATGAACTTCGACAATATGCCTGAATTACATACCAAGCAAGGATATTTTTATACTTTAGGTGTAATGGGATTAATTGTGATTATTACTTTTATTTATGCCAGAAGAAAGCAATGGTAAGATATTCTCGCAGATTTAACAGATAACGCAGATTTTTTTCATTCATTTATCTGCAAAATCAGCTCAATCTGCGAGAGAAAAATTATATAGGTTAAACGCAAAGACACAAGGAAATTTATAAAACTTAAAACTATTAAGGCGCAAGGATTTTATCAAGATAAATTGATTGAGAATATTTTGAAAATCTTTGATTTTCTTGCGCCTTATAACAAAATAATTTCACCAAAAACTTTGCGCCTTTGCGCTTAACCAACAAAACACCAAACCAAAATCATGAAACCCGAAACCCTCCAAAAAATCCTTGATGAAAATGTACTTTCTCAGGAATCCAAAGAAAAATTGAAAGCACTGCACGAAAATATTTCGAACAGAGAATTCTCTGACCTTCTGGATGCTGAAGGAAATCAATATATAGAATTTGTACAGGAAGGAGGCGGAGTTTGGGGAAGTGCGTTGGTTGGTTATTTGTACGGCTTGGAAATTTTTGGAATCCGTTTTCTGAAAGTTGCCGGAACCAGCGCAGGAGCCATCAACACCATGCTGATTGCTGCCTGCAAAACCAAAGAAGAAGCCAAAAGCGAAATCATCAAAGAAATATTATTTAACTGGAATTTTGCAGATTTTATGGATGGAAAAAGCTATGTAAAAAGTACCATTCATGCAATGCTCAACAACAAAAATTTCTTTAAAATAAGTTTGATCATCGCTATTGTTCTCACAATTGGATTGGTCACTTTGCCATTTATTTTATCTTCTGAAACCACACGTGAAGCCAAACTTTACTTCTTGATTCCGCTTGTTCCTTTGATTATCATTCTTTTAATCCTCAAAAAACTTTATCACAATTTCACAAAAAGCAACAGCGGACTGAATCCCGGAAATGTTTTTGAAGAAACAATGAAAAAAGTGCTGGATGATTTCGGAATTAAAACGGTGGCTGAACTCAACAAAAAATTTATTCAGAAAGACCATAAACTCAATCTTAATTACCGTTACGGCAACGGTATGGAATTTTACACCAACGCTCTTAACGGAATTGAAGAAATCAAGATGAATAATCTCGAGCACATCGATGAAACCCGATATAGAATATACTTTGAAAGCGTCGAAAACAATGATTATTATAAGAACAATCCGTTTTATCAGCTCAAATCTGAATATATTGTCGTTACAACCGACATCAATGCCAAAATAAAAGTTGAGCTTCCTACGATGGCCAATTTATATTGGTCTGAGGAAGAATTAAAACATATTAGTCCGGCAGAATTTGTTCGTGCCTCGATGTCTGTTCCTTTCTTTTTCGAACCGATGCAAAAGCTCATCAACAAAGACGATGATTCGGTAAAATACGCCTGGAAATTCTGGATGAATACCACCAAAGAAAACATTTATCCTGTCGGGATTTTTATCGATGGCGGAAGTATTTCCAATTTTCCGATTGATGTCTTTCACATGCACGATATTTTTTATCCGAGACTTCCGCTATTCGGTGTACAGCTCACAAGCGAGTCTGACATACTGAAGGAAAAAGGAAAAACCAGCGAACAAATCATGAGAACTCCCCTTTCCTACACCGGAAATATCATTGATACTTTGCGTGGTTTCAACGATAAATCTTTCCTCACCAAGAACTCATTCTACAATCTCTACAGCATAAAAACTGTCAACTGCGGAACGAGCAACTGGCTGAATTTCTTTATGAAAAGAGAGGAAAAAGAACAGCTTTTCAATGCCGGATTTGTTGCCGCCCTCGATTTCCTCAACCAATTCGACTGGACGAAATATAAATACGAACGCATGATGGTTACCATGAAAGAGAAAAAGATTTTGAAGGAAGAGGATACGCCGACGGTGGGGTGATCATATTACAAAACAAAATCATTATATTTAATTAAATAATTATATAAATTATGACATACAAACGTTTGAAAAGTAGAATTCTAATTTTTATTTTGATTTTATGCTATAGCTTTCAATATACTGCACAAACAAGAACTAATATAATACCGTCGAATTTAATAGAAAATGAAAAGGTTAAACCATTTATTGATAGCTTAAAACAAAAAATTCTTTCTGATACAGTGAAGTTTAACCGTAAAGATTTGTTACACTTAAATGGAAGAACTCAGAATGAAAAGCCTTATTCAATTCTAATAACTGTCTATTCAAAACAATTTTATAGTTATCGTTTAGATATTGTTGATAATTATCTTGTGAAGGAATTTACTGATGAGATACTGAAAAGCCAAAACATCAAATCAATCAGACTTCTAAACAAAGAAAATGCGCCAACTTTGGGCGGAGATATGGCAAAAGATGGATTGATTATAATCACCATAAAACCCAAAGTAAAATTGAATTTTAAAGTTGGTGGCTTAAAGTATATAAAAGGTAAAAAGAAAAATGGCGGGAACAATTTCCTCCAACAAAAAGAAGGAGAGATAATTATAAGAACATAAAATTTTATTTTATTTATTACTTTTATATTTTTCGAAACATGAATCCATCAATACAGATTGCTATTTCATTTCATAAAAGATTATATCTGCCTATTTAGCAGAAAGAATTTTCTTATTGTTGACCATTATTATGCTACAAAAGATTAAAAAAGCAATTCTTTATCATTAGTATTCTATCAATTCTTATATTTTGAGCAATTTCCATCATTCATATCCTTAAAATAAAATGGAATGTATTTGATATTAAAATTATAACTTTTTATCTGCATTATAAATAATTGAAATCAATATAAATGATAGCAACCAAAATCGATTTACGAGAATCTTTAAACATTCCTATTTCAGAAACTACAACTTTGGAAGAAAAGTTTCAAAACCAGACTTTACGTCCTATTTTAAAATTACAGAATGATTTGTATCTTTCGTTTTTTACAAATTATGCAACTCGACAAAATGCAGAGTTTAATTTGTTATCTACACCGAAGAAATATATGTTTATTGAACAAAGTCTACAAAACGATTTGGTATTAAAAAACACTCTTATTGGAATGACGATTGGTATGTTTATTTTAGAGGAAATGAAGATCTATAATTCTGACAATAAGGTTTTTAATAAACGAATTATTACGATGTTAATTGAACGTTTGAAAAGTCAAATTGAGAAATATTAAAATATGAAATACATCTGCTCATGCTGTGGCGAAGAAAAAGAAGAATGGCCCGCAATTGCCTATGATTCACCATCTCTGTATATGGATCTTTCTGATGAAGAAAAGAAAAATTCTGAATTAACTTCTGATTTTTGTATCATCAGATGTGATACTGAAACCTTTTATTTTATACGAGCAGTTCTCATACAGAACGTGATTGATGGTTGCCAAAATCTTGAATACGGAGTCTGGGTTTCTCTAGGCGAAAAAAGCTTTAATGAATATGTTGATAACTATGATAATAAAGAATTTACTGCTGTTTATTTCGGATGGTTAGCTAATTATTTGCCTGATTATGACTATGATTCCATCCCAACAAATGTAGAAGTAGACAATTCTTTGGGGCGACCATTGGTTCTTCCGCATAATTCTCATGACGACCGTTTCGTGAGAGATTGTTATGATGGAATTTCTGAAGAAGAGGCGGAAAGGAGAATTAATCTGATTTTGAACAAATAGTATGAATTGGGTTATTCGAAGCATAAAAACGGTTAAATTCTACACTAATTTAAAAGAAATTTAAAGCCAATTGTAATAAATACTTTGAGACTCCGCCTTCGTCGGAATGACAATGTTTAAAAGTGATTTACTCGTTTTTATCACACTATGGAATTAATATAAAAAAAAATGAAACTATTTCATTATCTTTACACTACCAACCACAAAACTAAAAACCCTATGAAAAGTTCAATTCTTTTATTCTTTGTTCTTACATTCTTAAGTTTCAGTAATTTTTGTCAGGCTCAAAAAATTTCCGATGGTGAGAGTATTGATGTAAACGGAATGAAGGTAAGCTTCAACCTCACCAATAAAGAAAGCATTGATGTTCACGGAAAAGCATTTGACCGATATAAAGTTTCGGCTTCCGTTAAAAATAATTCTGATAAATCTTATAATATCCGTTTAACTTCTTATCCGCAAATCGTTACGAATATCGGAATTGTAGAGCTGGACTGCATCAACGCAACAGGAGCAAAGCTGACTTCAAAAAAAATTCAGCTTAAAATGAAAGCGCAGACCATTAATGTTTCATATTCTGCTTATGATAAATCTGGAAAAATGACGACCAGTATTCTTCCTGTTATTGGAAGTTATTATTTTGATGTGGGAGACACGATTAATGATGATGCAATTTTTATCGTTCCACAGGGTGAAAAACCTGATGTTACAGTAAGAAATCTTAGATAGTTTTAATTTCGGCGGCGGCAAAGCCGCCGCCGAAATTAAAACTACAAATAAAAGAATCTAAAATTTTGCAAAATTTTAGATGAAAATTAAACTCAACCCTAACCTAAATTTTTCCACATCGGATTATGTTTCAGAATTTCATCATTCACAGAACATCCTTCTGCATGAGCTCCTTTTAAATAACCAATGCTCATCAGAAATTCATTCACGATTTCTCCGCCTGTAAATTTAAACGTCTTTTTAAAAAGTTTCATCCATTCCGGTAAAGTCTTTGGATGATGATGTTCGAGCCATTTTTCAAACGAGCCGAATTCCTGTTGTAGCTGAATAATGGTTTTTGCGTTTTCGATCGCAGCGTTTACTTTTAATTTATTTCTTATAATCCCGGGATCATTCAGTAATCTTTCTCTGTCTTCTTCTGAATAAGAAGCCACTTTTTTAATATCAAACTGATCGTAAGCTTTTCTGAAACTTCCTTCTTTTTTTAAAATAGTTTCCCAGCTCAAACCAGCCTGATTGATTTCCATAATTAATCTTCCAAAAAGCTCATTGTCATTATGAATCGGAAATCCGTAGTGATTATCGTGGTAATTTTTATGCAGTTCTTTCCTGCTTTCAGGTTGCATTCTTTCAATCGCTGAACAATAACTCATTGTAACAAATTTTACGATAAAGTTAATATAAACTGCTGACAACTGTTTGTCAGGAGACTATTTTTTATAATTAAACTTAAACAGCTTCCTCAGTTTTCAACCTGAAAATTTCTTTTGCATTAAACACAATAACTGCAATAAAAATAATTGAATACGATATGATCTGTAAAAGTCCGAGTGATTCATGAAAAACAGCTCCCGCCAAAATAAATGCAATAATCGGATTGATATTTAAAATCATTCCAACTTTAGAAGAAGCTATTCCCGATAAAGCATACAGATTTAGTAATAACGGAACAATTGTATACATTACAGCGATAATTTCGACATACAGATAGAATTGAAAATCTGACGGGATCGGCCCAGAATAGGCTGGAAAAAAAGGCAATAAAATAAATGATGCTAAAATCATATGAAAGTTCAGTATCAAAAATTTATCAAATTTAGAATTGGTACTTTGAATGATAAGATAACATGCATAAGTAGCCCCAATAACACTGCTGTAAACCATATCAATCAAATTCGAATACGAGAGCAAAACACAACCAACCGCACTCAGAAAGACTGAGAGCCATTGTAATCTTGTAAGCTTTTCTCGCAGGATAAAAAATGCCAGAATCGTTGTAATAATCGGGCAAACAAGATAGGCAACAGAAGTTGCTCTTACACTGATATGATTCATTACATAAATAAATGAAAACCAGTTTCCGGTGAGCAAAATGCTACTCAGAATATTTAATCCGATTACTTTCTGCTTATTTTTTTTGTCAAAACCTTTGAAAATTTTCAGATTCTCTTTCAGCTTCGTTCGTCTGAATAGCAATGATACCACCGACATAATAACCGCACAGCTGAAAACCCTGTAAAAAAGAATGTCTAAAGAAGCATAATCATGTAATGGCTTTAAGACCAGACTAAATGTACCCCAAATGGCAAAAGCAAAAATGGCAGCTAAATAATATTTAAGATTCTTCAAATGAAGTTTAGGTTTTATTGATTTAAAATGAAACAAAGATAAAGCAAACTGTCGACAAAAGATTATCGACAGTTTACTTTAGATGAATGTTTACAGATTATCGATAAAATTCAAATAAAGAGGAACGCTTTTTTCAATCCATTCTTTAGAAACATTATGCTCCAGACCATAATAAACAAAAGGCTTCTGATAATCGGCTTTCACATACTCAAAGCTCAGTTCAAACGGTCTCGTAAATTCTATCACCGTATGTCTATACTTTCCATCAGCACTGAAATCTTCGTTATACACACCTGCAGATATTGCCAAAGCAACCTTTTTTCCACCCACTTTATATCCGCTTTTACTTCCGTAAGCCCAGCCGTGCAAAAGAACTTCATCAAACCATTTCTTAAGCAAAGAAGGACTGCTGAACCAGTAAAACGGAAACTGGAAAACAATTTTATCATAGGCTTCAACTAGTTCCTGTTCTTTTTTAATATCAATAATTTCATCAGGATAATTTTCATACAATTGATGAACCTTATATTTTTCAGGATATTTATTTAATTCTTCCACCCATCTTTTATTGATTAAAGATTCCTCCATTTTAGGGTGTGTTACTATAATTAATGTTTTCATATTTTAAAATTTCTTTTACAAAAATAATAGCCGTAACTTACATTTACGATATTAGCAACCCATTGTATGGTACTATAAAAAATGTAAGTATGACTAAAATAAAAGAAACCTCAACCAATTTTGCCAACAAAAAAGCGCTCACAGACGAATGTCCGGAACTCTATGCATCAAAAATGATAGGCGGACAATGGTCTCTCGCTATTTGCAGTTATTTAATCAACGGAAAACTGAGATTTGGCGAATTAAGAAAAAGCCTGGGAAACATAACAGAACGAATGCTCACACTCCAATTGCGAAGATTGGAGGAAGATAAAATTATTACAAGAACGGTTTTCGCAGAAGTTCCGCCCAGAGTTGAGTATGAATTAACAGAAATCGGTTACAAATTAAAACCCGTCATTGAAGAACTGGAAAAATGGGGAATTATGCACAAGGAAAGTATCTAAACAAAAAAACCTCCGAAAAATCCGGAGGTTTTATATATATAATTTTATTCAATTATAATTCAAGAAAGCTGTGTGCAACTGCAACCTCTTTCGTTCCGCTTCCTTCGATGGTATCTGTTTCTGCAATCTCACCATCGATATAGATGGATACGATCAGTTTAGAATCAGCATTTAGAAGGTTTGCATTTGCAGCTAAATTCAACTGCGACTGGCTTGAGTTTACAAAAAACTCACCGCTCGTCCATACCAAACCAGGAGAATCATATAAAGTTTCCTGCTTAATTCCTACCTGACTTACAATGGATTTGAAAGTGCTCACAGGAGGAGTTGGAGCCGTACCTCCGTTAACTATTTTTGCTTCAAATTGTACCAGGTGATCCTGAAACTCATCTTCTTCATCATCTTTACAAGAATTAAAAACAGAAGCCACTGAAAGTAATATCACTGCTAAAAATGAAAGTCTAAGTAAATTTTTTGATTTGTAAAATTGCTTCATTTCTCCAAATAGATTTTTTAATGTTTCAAATATAGGTTTTTTATCAATATAAAAATAACTTTTATGTAAAATTTCCAATAAAGATTTCTAAATAATATCAAATCAACAAAAGACTTTTACGCAGTTGTTTATATAGATTTCAAATATTTTAAGTTCATTAATTATCAATTAAAAAATCATTCATTAATAATTATATTTGCTGTATGAATTTAGATTACATTGTAAGAGAACCCGAAAATATTACACCCGATACTTCCATCCTATTTATGCTTCATGGTTACGGAAGCAATGAGCAGGATCTTTTCAGTTTCAGAGAAAGCCTTCCGGAAGACTGGATCATCGTGAGTTTCAGAGCTCCAAAAACCACTCAGTTTGAAGGATACTCATGGTATGATATCGATTTTAATAACCCTGAAAAATTTATTGACATCGATCAGGCAAAAGAATCATTAGCGGCAGTTACTGAAAACATCATGAAAATTGTAAACAACTATGGTCTTACGACTGGTAAAACACATTTGTGCGGTTTCAGCCAGGGTGGGATTTTATGTTATGCCTTAGCTTTGCAATATCCTGATTTATTCAGTAAAGTGGCCTGCCTAAGCTGTTATCCTGAAGAAAAGTTGCTTACTGACATTGTAAAAGACAAAAAGAAGCTTCAAAATCTGCGTTTCTTCGTTTCTCACGGAACCGATGATGCCATTATTCCTTTGGAGTGGGGAAGAAAAGCAGCAGACATGCTTTATGATCTGAGCGCATATTTTACATTCAGAGAATATATGAGCGGTCATGGAGTCAATCAGAAAAACTATATCGATCTGATGGAATTCTTCTCAAAATAACATTATTTAAGATTTTCAAAATAATAAACATTCTTTCCGAAGAATGTTTTTTTTGTTACATGTGATATATTTTACTAAATTCAGTAAATGAAATCATGGTTTTTAATGTCAATTTTGTTTTTGAGCATTTTCATGAATGCCCAGAATAATTTTGAAATAAAAAACGCCAGAAAAGTTGTTATTCCTTTTAAGTTTATCAATAATCTGATCTTTATTCCGATGACTGTAAACGGAGTTGAGCTCACATTTCTTCTGGATACCGGAGTCGCCGAAAACACAATTTTCAGTTTAGAAAATAAAGAAATGACACTTCCCTCAATGGAAAAAATGAAATTTTCAGGATTGGGAGGAAATGCAAGCATTGAAGGTTTTAAATCTGACCGTAATATTGCCAAGATCGGAAACCACATCGTCAATAGTTCATTAATGCTTTACATTATTCTGGATGAAGATTTTAATATTTCTCCACATGTTGGAATTCCCGTCAACGGTATTTTAGGTTATCATTTTTTTAAAGATTATCCCGTAATCATCGATTACAGCTCAAAGAAAATTACTGTTTTTAAAGATCAACAGTTATTTCTAAAAAAAGTTCAAAAATTTGATGAACTGCCTATTTCTATTGAAAAAAGTAAACCTTACATTGATACCGAGGTAGAAATGACCAATGAAAAGAAAACATCAAAACTTCTGATTGATCTTGGCAATAGTGATGCAATCTGGTTATTTCCGACTCTGATAAAAGATTTTGTTTACAATCGTCCTAATATTGAAGATTTTTTGGGAAGAGGTTTCAACGGTGATATTTATGGAAAACGAAGCCGCATCCATAATTTTTATCTAGGTGATTTTAAATTTGAAAAACCTTTGACTGCAATGCCCGATGAATATTCTATTCAGCATCTAAACTTGGTGAAAGACAGGAAAGGTTCTCTCGGAGGCGATATTATGAGAAGATTCACCGTAGCTTTCGACTATCAGAAGGAAAAATTATATCTCAGAAAAAACAGAAATTATGATGATCCTTTTCATTTTAATATGAGCGGACTCGATTTTAAGCAAGACGGGCTTCAATGGGAAAAAGATTATTTAACGTTCAGAACTTTAAACGAAAAATCCACCGCCGGAAACGGTGAATTATACAATAGTAATTTGCAGTATAAATTTATTTTAAAACCATTGTTTTCAATCGCCGGAGTTCGAAAAGATTCTCCAGCTTACAAAGCCGGACTCAAAAAAGACGATAAATTAATCGTTATCAACGGAAGAAAAACCGCTGATATGACCTTAAACAAGATCATGGAAATGATGAAATCGGAAGAAGGCAAAACAATTAGCATGACTATTGATAGAAAAGGCGTGGAACTGAAATTCTCCTTCACATTAGAAGACCCAATCCCTTATCAAGAATAAAATATGGAAACCAAAGAAACCACCTTAGATAAAATAAGAAACAGACCTAGATTTAAAATGTACACCCATCTCAGCAAAGAATCTTATGCGGAAAATCTGAAAAATTATCTGGCAGAACACAAAGACGAATTTACAGGAAATGTAAATAAAGAAGTGGCGACAATTTCTGTATTGACCAAAGATGACAACTATTGGAAGCCGTGTTTAGCACTTCGAACAGAGCTTGATGAAGAAATTACCGTCATCCGAGGAGTTTTCGGACCAAGTTCGGCAGTATGGACTTTTTTTATGTTTCTCTATTTCCTTTTTACCATTATGTGGATGACTTTTTTTACCATGTATTATGTAGAAAATCAAATTAACAGCAATGAATATCCATGGGCTTTGAACGCTTCTTTTCTGATGCTTATTTTTATTGCTGCGACTTACGCTGCTGCGAGATTTGGGCAAAGTAAAGCAAAAGACGAAATGAAAAAACTCCGCAAATTTGCGGAGGAATCTACTTTAAAATTTGAAAAAACCATTTAATTTTCTGAAACTTCAGTTTCCTGAACAGCCGCTGCTTCTGAAGCTTTTGCTGTCTGGATCGAATCGGCAACTTTTTCACGATTGGTCTGCTCAAAAATCATTTTCTCAACATTGGGCTGAATCATTTTCGTCATTTCTTCCACAGAAATATTGTTGGCATTAGGATCATTTAGAAGGTTTCTCCAGGGTTTTCTTTTTCCCCACGGATAATCACCAAAAACCATCACCGGAGTTCCTTTTGCCTTCGTTGTTGCTCCACCCGGATTCAAAATCCAGGTATCGGCGTAATTGTATAGCCAGATTGCATCCTTCATCAATAATCTTAAACATGAATGTGATGCAGGATAACCCGGCAAATCATACTGATGCCATCCGATTCCGTGGGTGTTGTGAATATTAAAATTATATGGAAGTTTCCATTCGCTTTTGACGGTGGAAATTGCCAGTTTCTTTTTCCAATTCGCAAACATTAATCCTCGATCAGTCTGAGCCGATTTTTTCCCCATACTTGTCGGTCCCCATTTTACCAATGCCCCGTTCGAATACACGGCATAAGCCTGAATCGGATACGAAAATATCACAAATTTCTTCACATCACTCAAAACATCAAGCTGTAATGGGAAAGGTGAGTATGCCATTAAGGTCGTATCTATTTTTGCGGGTACAACTAGGGTATCAGAATTCCATTTGCTTTTTGAATCTAAACGGTTTAATGCCAAAATTGCATATCGCTCTCTTTCACTATATTTTTTACTGAAAACTGCATACAGCGAATCTCTCAGCTTTTTATCTTTCGGAATGGCAAAAGCATTGTAGAAGCCATTTTCCTGCATCATTGGCGGTGCAGATTCTTCAACCGGTTTTGTTTTGATAGAATCCGGATCAGACGTATTTTTTGCAATTTCTTCTGAAGATGGAGTTTGCGGATCACTGCTTGCGACCTCATCCTTTTTACAGGAAGTAAGAAACAATGCGAAAAATAATGTGTAAATGATTGATCTTTTCAAAGTCATGTTTTTCATAAAGTACGATGGTTCATTTGAGTTTGATAAGACTTACAAATATCAGACCTAAATTCTCATGGTTACGTTTTTTTAATTCTATAAGTCTTGATTAAATCTACATAAAATATCTTTCATTTCATCAAAGAAATTATATATTTGCAATAATTCATTAAATATTGAATTAATTCAAATCAAAACATTTACCAAACAATGAAAAAGACAACAGTTTACTCTGCTACAGCGGTTTTTGCTTTAACTTTAATCTTATCGTCATTCCAGATTTCAAAAGGGAGACATTTATACAGAAATCAGTGGCCAATTCCTGCACAGAAAAACCTTCAGATCAAAAATTCATCAAAAGAAAATCTAAATGTGGTTTTATATAACACGTCCAAAACTGATGATCTGAAGTATGTAACTAATAAGAACCAAACAAAAGTTCTCCCGAAAAACGATTCTGTTGTAACAAAAATCGATTTTAAAAACGAACTTTATGTAGTAAACAGTTCGTCAAAAGAAAACAATTTTAAAATAAAAATCATAAATAACAGTGGTAGAATTAAAACTGCCATTACCGATAAAATCATGAAATAACGTTTTCAAACGAAAACTGAGAACAGCATTACTTTCGAAAGATGGTAATGCTTTTTTTATTCTGCTTCTCCAGACCGAAGCCAAACCAAATTTCCGTTTTTGTACTGATAAACATCTTTCCACCATCTTGCACCGCCTCTGCATGCACTGGAAACCTCTTTTTTAACTTTATCTAATTTAAGATCACAAAAACAAGAACATTTTGCTTTACTGAAATCCGGCTCTTTCAACTTTTTAAACTTTTTTGTCGCAGGATCAAAAATAAAAACGGTAAAGGTTCTGTAAACTCCCATTCCTGCATCGGGAATTGAGAAAGAAATATCATCATAGCCATCAAAATTATAATCATCAATGATTGCATGGCGGGAAAAATTAGGACTGTCGATATCCGGTAATTCAGTTTTAAATTGATCGTTTTCAGAATATTTTATCGTCAATAAATTATTATAAAAGGTATTATACGAGATTATCGCATGATGTAAGAAAAGGCGGTTTACCCCATCATATTCTTCACTTTTATCTTCATGAAATTCGAGTTTAAAAACCTTGCTGTCGCTTTTCCTGATATATTTTACATCAAAAACATCCCGAAGTCCTTCTGATAGATAATAGGTTCCGTTCACTTTTCCGTCTACAATTTCATCCCAAACATAAGAAGTGAAATCCGGCTGACCGTATTCCCGTTGACTGTCATCGATTTTGTAGCTCTTTATTTTTAAAGGAATAATTCCTTTCTGGCCTTTATACTGTACAAAAGCTCCTTTCCCTTTGGTTCCGTAATAAATTTCCAGACTGAATGGTTTTTTCTCACCAACCGATTTTAAAGTAAATGGCTGGGCTTTGATATGAAAGGCAAAAAATAAGACAACAATAAAAAGAGCTTTATACATTTTCATCACTTTTAAATTTTTTATTAAACTGATAATAGTAAAATCCCCAAAAAGAAAACCAAGGAAGACATGAAATCAATGAAAGAATTATGTTTTCTTTATCGAAACCACTTTCTGAAAAGGCAATAAAAAATACGATGCAAAATAAGAACGGCAACAAAAACCAGCACAAAAATTTTGAAGCAGATTTCTGAAAAGTTTTTCTACAGCTCAATAAAGCAGAAAAAGAAAACAGGCTCAGAAATAAAAGCCATATGATAATTAATCCGTAAGCCAGACCACTCATATCGCACATATGACGATATTTTTCTTCAGGTCTTTTTATAGCATCCAAATATAAATACAGTAAGAGTATAGAAATGACTGATGAAAACAACCACGCTTTAAAAATGGAAATAAGAATAAATTTTCTCATCTGTGCAAAATTATTATCCTTTAAAATTAAAAAAATATCGCGAATTTTTACACCAAGGTGGGAAAAAACAAAAAACCTTCCGTTTCCGGAAGATTTCTTGACTAAAATATAATTTTAAAATAACTGTAAGTTCTAAGGATTCTGTTCGTATCCTCCCAACTGAATTTGTGAAAGAGGAATCTGATACAGATAATCGTTCGTTGTGATGGTATAATTGTAATTCAGGTCGGCTGCAGCCTGATTGATTACGCTTACTGCGATATTCCAACGTACCAGATCGTGCCAGTAAACGCCTTCTCCTGCAAATTCTACTCTTGTTTCTTTACGAAGAGCTGTTGTAAAATCGGATGCCGAAATTGATGTTGAAAGCGGAGTAAGACCAGCTCTCTGGCGAATTTTGTTCACATACGGAACTGCAGCACTTGTACTTCCCTGCGTATTTAAAACCTCTGCATACATCAAAAGAACATCTTCATATCTGATGATCGGAAAATTAATTGGCCAGTCGTATCTGTTGGTAATCACTTTTCCCGGCTCTCTGAACTTGATAAAATAATTAGCATTATCCGGCTGTCCGTTAGCGGCTATAAATTGGGTTTTAACTGTAACAGCTTTTCTAAGATCTCCCGGTTCATATGCATTAATGAGTGATTGCGAAACACCCAATTCACTTGCACTGTATAAACTGCTCTGAGCATTGTACAACGGATCTGCCGTACCAAAATTCGGAGAAACATAGCTCGGAAGATAAGAGCCTTGTGACAAACCGCCGCTGATATGCTGTATTTCAAAAATATGGTACTTGTTATCGTTTGCACTTTTAAATAAATCAGCATAAGTAGGTGCAAAAGTTACAAACTGACCTTCACCCTGAATTACCGTAAACAAATGATCTTTAGCTTTGGCAACGTAAGAACTGTTATTTAAAGGATAACCCGATCCTGTAAGATAAATTCTTCCCAACATCGCATGAGCAGCAGATTTTGTCACACGGCCTTTATTTGCGTTGTCATAAATATCTTTGAGACCACCTACCGAAGCTTCAATTTCTGAAGTCACGAAATCATAAAGCGTTGCCAGATCTGTTCTCTGGATCTGCGCAGCCTCTTCCGGGCTCACCGGTTTTGTAACCAAAGGAACTTTACCGAAACTACGCATCAGTTCAAAATAGGCATAAGCACGTAGAAAACGGGTTTCTGAGCGATATTGTTCTTTAGTTGCAGTATTGGCAAAAGGAACTTCATCAATTCTGGATAAGATTTTATTTGCATACGTAATCATCTGATACGCATCTTCCCAAAGCACCTGCATTTCTTCGGTAGAGGAAGTATCCTGAAAACGGTTGATTGCGTAATAATCTCTGTTACCATTTTGTAAAATTGCATTGTAATTATTGGAACGGACTTCTGATGCCAGTAAATAAAAATTAACATCAAAACCGCCTCTTGACGACGCATTGATCATTGCAGAATATACTCCGGAAACCGCCTGCTGAATCTGAAGTTCAGTTGTATAGAAAGAAGTTTGGGTAATATTGTTTTCAGGTTCCAGCATCAGATCATCTTCGCAGCTTACTGTACCTAAAGTTAATGCTCCGAAGATTAACATTTTACCAATGTTTTTCATATTAAATTGTAATCGGTATTTATTTATTTTAGTTGTTTTCATTTTTAAAAATTTAGAAATTAAAGTTTAAACCCATCATATATACTTTCGCATTAGGATATGCTCCGTAATCGGTACCGTCTGACTGCACAGATTCAGGGTTGTAACCTCCGTAATAATGATCTTTTCGCCATACATTTTCTAAACTTACATAGAGTCTCAGGTTTGATATTTTCAGTTTTTCAACCAATTCCTGTGGGAAGTTGTAACCCAACGTCACATTTTTCAGCTGAATGTAAGTGGCATCATACAACCATCTTGTATCTAAAAGGCTTCCTGTAGTTCCGTCCAATCTTGGAGTTTTTCCGTCTCCCGGATTTTCATCGGAACGCCAACGGTTTGCCCAGTTGCCCATCACATTGTTTGTAGTCCCCATACTGGTGCGATCGATTGCACGACCTAATAAAGCATAGCTATAGCCTCCTTTTTGTCCCTGGAAGAATAATGAAAGATCAAATCCTTTAAAAGAAAATGTATTGGTGAAACCCCAATAATAATCAGGAGTCGGACTACCGATGATATGACGGTCATTTTCGTCAATTTTACCATCTCCGTTAAAATCTCTGTACTTCACATCTCCGGCAATTGCACCGTTGGTTTTTGCAACAGCTGAATTATTGATATCTGCTGTAGACAATACTCCTATTGCTTCATAAAGGTAAAAAGAGTTCAGCTCTTCACCTACCTGGATAATGTTGGTAAGGTCGCTAAAGCCTGTAGGAATTGGTTTATTATTGCTTCCCAATTGCAGTACTTTATTGCTGTTGAATGAGATATTTGCAGAAGTATTCCACTTGAATGCTCCTGTTAAGTTTTTTGTATTTAATTCTAATTCCAGACCTTTATTCTGAACAGAGCCTACGTTTCTCCACATCGTTGTATAGCCTGTTGTTGCAAGTATCGGTTCCTGCAGAAGAAGATCTTTGGTTTTTTTAATATAATAATCTGCCGTTAAATTAATTCTGTTGAATAATCCCAGTTCAAGACCAAAATCTGATGATTGTGTTTTTTCCCAGGTTAGATCAGGATTTTCTATCGTATTGGGTATCAAACCGTTTGATAAACTTCCTCCAAAAGAGTAATTTCCGCCTGCCAATGTTCCGAAAGCACGGTAATCTCCGATGGAATTGTTTCCGTTTTCTCCCCAACTGTATCTCAGTTTTAGGTTGCTCAGCCAACTAGTATCTTTTAAAAATTCTTCTTCATCGATCTTCCAGGCTCCACCAAATGCGGCGAAAGTTCCCCAAAGATTATTCCAGCCAAATCTTGAAGATCCATCTCTACGAACACTTGCTGATAACATATATTTCTTTTTGTAGTCGTAGTTCACACGACCAAACATTGAAACCAACATCCATTCTGAAGCGGTATATTCTGAATTTAACACCGATGCAGATTGCGTAAAGTTGAATGTTTTAAGATCATCATTCGCAAAGCCTTTGTTACGGTTGTACTGTGATGTTGTTCTGTAATTTTCTGCACTGTAACCCGCAAGAGCAGCAATGCTGTGATTTCCGAAGGTCTTTTTATAGTTTAATAAAGCTTCTCCTAAATATCTGTTGTAATTTACCGTTCTTCGGCTCGCAATACTTACCTGTCCCGGAATATTTGTTACCAAATTAAATGTTGGGATATAACCTGTATTGGTATTGAAATTATTCGTTGCCCCTCCCGAAATTTTAAAATTTAAATCCGGAGTAATGTCGTAAGACATATATAAGCTGGATAATAAACGAAATTCATCCGTATCATTTGTTGTATTTTCTAAAATACCTATCGGACTTTGTGTAGAACCTGCCCATCTGTATTGAAGGTTTTTCCAGAAGTTGGTGTAAAGTCCTGCAGATAATTCTGCTACAGGAACCATTGAAAGCATTTTGTGCGCTGCATTATCTTTTCCGTCTACTGCAGCTCCGTAACTTTGGGAATAACTTGGTCGCAAGGTAACTCCGGCTTTCCATTTATCTGAAATATTAACATCGATCGCCGCACTTAGATTAAATCTGTTGAAACCCGTATTCAAAGCCAATCCTTCCTGATCAAAGTAAGCTGCCGAAATAGCATATTTCATATTTTTATTTCCGCCTCTTACTGCTAATTGATAGTTCTGAATGGCTGCCGGACGATAAAACTCATCCTGCCAATCGATATATGCCACCTGATTGGTTCCCCATCTAGGATCAATCATATAGGTGATATTGGCTAAATTATAATCGTAGGTATTTGCTAAGTTGAAATAACTTGCTCTTTTTTCATAGCTGTCGGATGCGGAATTCCCGGGGGCTAAAGCTTCCCATCTTTTATTGATGGCTTCTGTCGCATAATCAATCCACTCTGCACTGTTCATTATATCGAGCTTTTTTTCGATGGTCTGAACACCATAATACTGGGAGAATGAGAATGTAGGTTTTCCTGACGCTCCTTTTTTAGTAGTTACAATCACAACTCCATTTGAACCTCTCGAACCGTACATTCCGCTAGAAGCGGCATCTTTTAATACTTCAATCGATTGCACATCATCGGGAGAAACATTGGCCATATCATCGGCAACCATCCCGTCGATTACGTAAAGAGGTGAATTACTTGCCGATATTGAAGCTGAACCACGAACTCTGATCTCTAAAGGTTCACCGGGTTTTCCTGTTGTAGAACGGGTTTTTACCCCTGCAATCTGTCCGGTTAGAGCCTGATCAACTCTGGCAATCGGGCGATCTTTGAAACTTTCGGCATTTACCCTTCCTACAGAACCGGTAACTTCTCCTTTTTTCTGAGTTCCGTAAGCAATAATGACTACTTCCTCAATATCTTTAGTCTTTTTCGTTGTATCCTTAGCCACACCGTTCGTCTGATTTTCCTGTGCGAATACTAAGTTAACAGTACCGATTAAAAGACCGAGCGTAATTATCGTCTTTTTCATGTATACGTTGTGATTGGTTTAAAAATTTTTTACTTGTTTTATATGTTCCATTAAAGAATCGGGTCAAAAATTAGAAAAGAATGACAACAATCATCCTTTTTAATTTTCATAAAAGTATAGTTAATGAGTAGTCTGGCTATCCTGTGGTTACCTGCCAATGTTTCCTTATGAATAAATATTTGTTAAATTAATTATAACAAACTCTCAAAATTCTAACATCGGTGAATAAAAAATATTTAGAAACAATAGAATATCAAATTAGAATATTTATGAATTTAAACAGCAATATGCTGATGACTTTTAACGCCTCTGCTACAAATGAAAACAGAATCTTCTCGAAGATTCTGTTTTTCTATTAATAAAATGTAAATGTTGGTGTCTATCTTGATTTCATATTCATTTAATAGTATTTTCATTAATTGTAGAGAACAGGGCTCATTCCCTAGATAATATGAACCCTGATGTTCTACATGAAAACTGAATGATGAAAATTATTATGTAATGATTTGGTGTTTCATTTATTTATGGCAAATATATTATCACAAAATTTTATTGGCAAGTACATGTCGGAATCATTTATAAATAATGACGTAAAAATTTGTAAAAATTGCAATAAAATATAATTTCAAACAATTCATTTTCAAACAATTAAATAAATACTAGATATTTTACTAATCATCCTACAAACGAAGCACGCAAAAATTATAAAATCATAAAAAATTCTGATTGTACCTTTGAAAAACAATTTTAAGCGTAAAAAAAATTTGGTTTAATAAGAAGATTAATAATCAATACGGATCAGGAATCCAAAGGATCAAATACAAAACTTAGGAAGAAAATAAAAATGTATTTGCAAAAAAAATCCTGTTTCTTAATGAAACAGGATTGCGATCCGGACGGGACTCGAACCCGCGACCTCCGCCGTGACAGGGCGGCATTCTAACCAGCTGAACTACCGGATCAATTTTATTAAAGTTAAAATTGTAAAACTTTTGCGATCCGGACGGGACTCGAACCCGCGACCTCCGCCGTGACAGGGCGGCATTCTAACCAGCTGAACTACCGAATCTTTTCACAATATTCTGAAGTATTACCCTCGATTATTGTGGTTGCAAATATATAGCTTTTTTCAATATCTGCAAACTTTAAGTATGAATTTTATTCAAAATAATTATAAATTACAGATTATCAATTCTATTATTTTCACGAAACTTATTCAGTTTTGATTAATAAACTGCAAATTCAAATACAATTTTTAAATTTCGCTACATCAAAATGTTGTTGACCGGTTGTAATGCAGGCGGAAGATCTGTTTCACCAAGCATTTCCCGAAGATCAATCTCAATATTTCTACTGATCTGCGTAATCGGAATATCATTCGGATTTCCTTCAAAAGGATTTTCTGAACTCTCCCCGATTTGCTCCAAAACAAGAAAAACCCACCCTATAAAAACACTGAACGGAATCGCAAACCAGATAATATGCTCTCCAAACTTCTCTGTCATCTTTGCAAACTCACCGATAAAACCCAGAGGAAGTAAAAAGCAAAGCATATTGGTAAAGTACAAATTAACGCTCGTAAACTGTCTTGGATAAGGAAAGTTTTTTATTCTTTCACATTTCCCTTGCTGATCGTACAAATCTTTCAGCTGGTTTTCTAAAGCCACATAATTATAATCTGAGATAGAACCTTCTTCATTCAGTTTTCTTAAATGGTCAGACTGAGAGGCAAGAATCTGTGTTGCTCTGTTTTTTGTCGTTAAGATATACTTCAATTCTTCTTGAGAAAGAAAAGGTTTAAGCTCATCAGAAAGCTTAGTCTCCCACTCCGGGACTTTATAATACTGCAGATATTCTTTATAATAGCTTCTGGTTTTCACATTTTCCCAGCTTTTCGTTTCCCTTAGCTGAAACCTCACTGCAGTAAGCCACGCAAAATGTCTGTAGATAATTTCTTTGTGAAGCTCAGATTCTTTTGCTTTATCGCCAGATCGTACAAAATCTTTCACCATAATTCCTAAAGCACGACTGCTGTTGATTATTGCACCATAAATTTGTCTTGCTTCCCATGTTCTGTTATAGGTTTGAGTATTTTTAAAACCGGAGATAAAGGCTGTCGCTGTACCCAATAATGCTACGGGAACCCAGGGAATTGCAAGCCACGTCCAGCCAAAAAAGTAAAAAATAAGAGTAGGAATTGTGCTTAAAACAAGCATTTGGTAGATTTTAGTTCGCGTCCACGGAATAAAGTGTTTTAGCTTGTAATGGGAATCTGTATTCATGTTTTTTTAAATAAAATTAATGTCCTGCTCCTGTAATTTTTAGTTCGTTTAAATCTAATTGAAGTTCAGCCTTACGAATTTCTTCATCTGAAACAATTTTAAAAGTCATTTCATTAATTTGTAATAATACAAAAAAGAAGAATAATAATTTGTATTTACTGAAGAAAGTGATAAGAAAAATTCATCAGTTTTAAATTTAATATATACTTGATATTGGCCTGCTTCGAATTGATTATTTTTGCCTGCATTGAAACAATGTGGTTCTTTATAATGGATTATTTTAAAGAAATATATTTAGAGTACAAACACCAGGTGTACTTTTTTGTACGGAAGTTTATCTCGAATATGGAAGACGTAGAAGATGTTGTTCAGGAGGTTTTTGTGCATCTCTGGAAACATTCTTCCTCTCTTAAAAACGCTCAAACTTTAGAATCTATTATCTTCAAAACAGCTCAACAGGAAGTCGCTAATTTTTACAGGAAAAATAAAATGCTTTTCACTTTCTCGGATGAAAGCCTGATAAAAGATGAAGCCGATACCGAAAAAACCGATCATGAATTTAAAGAAGAACAACTTCGAAAAATACATAATCTTCTTGAAGACCTTCCCGAAAGAAGCAGATCTTTTTTTTACCTAAATAAGCTGGATAAAATAAGCTATTCTCAGATCGCAAAAGAAAACAACATCTCGAAAACAGCCGTAGAAAAGCAGGTTAATAAAGTCATCCGGTACATCAAGGCAAACCTGAATCTGTTTTAACCAAATATTAAGCACTGTAAACAAATTATTAAATCCATCTCTTCGGGGTGGATATTTTTATGTAGCTGCGTAATTATAAATGTATGAAAGATGAGCAAAAACACTTTGAGAAAATTTGGAAGACCGTTTCCGAAGAAAAACAGGAAATAGATTCCGTAACCGATTCCAGAATCTGGAGGGGAATTGAAAGCAGAATTAAGCGAACTCACAGACAAAAATTCTATTGGATCGCTGCAGCTGTTTTAGTGCCTTTATTCGGAATTATGTTTTTTTATAAAGATTTTGCATTAAACGAAACGAAAAAAGTCGTACCGGAAATTACTATGCAGACGAATGAAGTTCCTAAAACTTTCAGATTACCCGATAACAGTATGATTACCCTCGAACCTCACAGCAAATTGTCTTTAGATAAAGATTTTGGAAAAAAATACCGAAATGTAACACTCGAAGGAAAAGGTTTTTTCTCGGTTGAAAAAGATAAATCTAAACCTTTCATTGTGAATGCCGGTGATTTTAATGTTGAAGTTTTGGGAACAAAATTTTTGGTAGACCAAACCACCGAAGAGAAAAAAGTACAACTGCTTGAAGGAAAAGTGAAAATTAACCACAACGGTAAGCTTACCTATCTTCTCCCTCATGAAAACTGGAGTACTTCCCCGACAAGTAGTGATTTGCATTATTATGCAACGAGCGTGGCAAGACCTTTTACTTTTGAAAATGCAACTTTCGAAGATGCCATTAATGTAATAGAAAATACATATGGTGTAGAAATAAAATATCCCAATACAATTGCTAAGAACCAGGTTTCAGGATCGTTCTCCGGAAATCTGAATGAAATTCTTTCCATCATAAATTATCCGTTCAACCTAAAAACTACTTTTAAAAATGAAACTGAAATAATCCTAGATTAAAAATAAAAAAGCACCAATAATGTGGCGTTATCAGTGCTGTAATTAATTCAAAATACTCGCTAAAGAATAATAAATTAATTCATCAAATTTATGAAAAAAACTGCAATTTCTATTGCTTTACTCATGGCAATGGGAATACCTGCGTTCAATTCTGCCCAAACTCAGGTAAATACACCTGTAAGCAACAATCAGAGGCAGGAATCATTAGTTAAAATACTTAAAAAATTAGAAAAATCTACCAAAACAAAATTCTTTTATTCTGCCTCAGATTTTAAAAACATTTGGGTGGATGAAAGCAAAATCAATTATTCATCATTACAGCAAAGTTTAGATTATCTGAAGAAGAATGTTCCTTTAGACTATCAGATTCAGAACAACACGGTAAGTTTACGAAAGCTGGTTTCTAAAAATTCGTTTGTTAAAAATGATTTAGAAACTAAAAAAGATACGGTAAGCCAACAGGAGAAAAAAATAGACGAAGTTGTGATTGTCGGGTACGGAACCCAAAAAAAATCGATTATCACAGGTTCGGTAGCCGTTGTAAAAGGTTCGGTAGCAGAAGGACAGCCAATAGTTTCAGCAGGCAATGCTTTACAGGGACTTGCACCGGGTGTTACGGTGACGACACAAACAGGCGCTCCGGGCGGCGATGCAGGAAATATCAGAATCCGAGGAATCAATAGTTTTGGAGGTTCAGACAGCAATCCTTTGGTGATTATTGATGGTGTTGCAGGAAATATCAATGATGTTGATGCTAATATGATTGAATCTATTTCCGTGCTGAAAGATGCCGCTTCTTCTGCAATATATGGTTCAAGAGCAGCAAGCGGAGTAATTCTCGTTACAACAAAACGAGCAAAGGGAGATCAACTTTCCGCACAATATAGAATGTACTCGGGATGGCAAATGGCTACTGCCATACCCAAAGTTACAGACGGTCTTACCTACATGAAAGTTTTTAATGATGCAAGTATGAACGATAATGGGACAAAGATCTACAGTGACGATGCAATAAATGCCTTTACGCAGGCATACAACAAAGATCCAAATAATTATGACTGGCAGAAAGCAATCCTTCAGGGCAGCGGATTTCTACAGGATCATTATTTATCGTTATCAGCAAAGTCAGGGATTATAAGTGTTGCACCCTCATTTGGCTATCTGCAACAGGATGGAATCATTAAAAACACTGATTTTAGCAGGTTTACTTTCCGTAATAATATGGATATTACACCCAATGATCAATGGAACATCAGAATGGATTTATCATTCGTCAACAAAGATAGAAAGCAGATTGCCGATGAAGGCACAATCTGGAATTATCTCGGAAGAATGCCCACGAATATCCCGATTTACTATGGGAATAATTATTCCGACGGTTGGGTAAAAATCAACCCTGTAGGTTTTATCGAAAATGGTGGAAACCGTAAACAAAACAATGTAGAATTGATCGGAAATCTGAATGTTTCTTATAAACCTGCAGAATGGCTTACTTTAAAAGGTCTTGTTGCTCCACGCTATCTCACAACCAACATTCATCTTTTCAGAAAAAGTGTTCCAACCTATTACGAAGACGGAACTGAAGCGGGTGCTGCAAACACTTTTACAGAGCTTACAGAATCCGCAAGACGACAGTTTTACGGAACTTACCAGTTTCAGGCTAATGCAAAAAAAGATTTTGGCAAACATAGTTTTGAGCTTCTCGCAGGAGCATCAAGGGAAACGTATAATGAGAAAATACTCTCCGGATACAGAAGAGATTTTCTCTATGACAATTACGAAGTTCTGGATGCGGGAGCAGATAATGAAACCAAAGATAATGCAGGAGCAGAATACGAATGGTTGTTGGTTTCCGCTTTTGGAAGATTAAATTACAATTACAATCAAAAATATTTATTTGAAGCCAATGTAAGATATGATGGGACGTCAAGGTTTATCGGTAAAAACAGATGGGCATTTTTCCCATCATTTTCTGCGGGTTGGGTGGTTTCAAGAGAAAACTTTTTCGAAGGTTTGAGAGGAACAGTCAGTCAGTTAAAATTCAGAGGATCTTGGGGTAAATTAGGAAATCAGAATATCAGTTCGTCATATTATCCGTTTTCAGAGCCTTTATCATTGGGAGGGACTTCTATGAATGGAGTGGTTTATCAGACGATCCAGCAATTAATCATGTCTAATCCTAATCTGAAATGGGAAGAAACTACCATGTCGGGCGTTGGTGTTGATCTTTCTCTATGGAGAAAATTAGATGTGTCTTTTGATATTTATGATAAAAAAACAGACGGAATTCTTTTAAGATTAAACACTTCTCAGCTTACAGGTTTGGAAGCCCCGGTTCAAAATGCGGCAACAGTTAGCAACAAAGGTTGGGAAATTGGTGCGCAGTACAATGAAAAATGGGGAGATTTTAAAATGAATATCGGTTTTAATCTTTCGGATGTCAAAAACGAAATTATAGACATGAAAGGCCAGTCTTCCGGAACAATTCTTCGTCAACAGGTCGGTTCATCCGTAAATTCCATTTATGGATTTATTGCTGATGGTTTATACCAAAATCAGGCGGAGATCGATGCAGGACCAACCCAATTTGGAACTTTAAAACCCGGAGACATCAGATACAAAGATATAGCCGGAGCGTTTGATGCAAACGGAAACCCGATCGGAGACGGAAAAATTACAGATGCCGACAGAACCATTATCGGAAGTACCGTTCCAAGATACACTTACGGATTTAATATGGGATTTTCCTGGAAAGGATTCAGATTATCCGGATTGATTCAGGGAGTTGGAAAAGCTGATGGTTATCTGGATTCGCATTATGTCATTCCTGCCGTAAATTCAAGTGCCGTGAAACCTTGGCAACTCGATTATTGGACACCCGAAAATACCGATGCTCAATTTCCGCGTGTTTCTTTAACCTCAACAAATAACACACAAAATTCAACGATGTGGATGAGAAGCGCAGCCTATATGCGTCTAAAAAACGTACAAATCGGGTATGAATTGCCTAAATCTTTCATAGAAAATACTTTTCTGCAGAGTATGTATATCTATTTGAACGGACAAAACCTTCTGACATTCACAAAATTCTACGAAGGATACGACCCGGAAATCAATTACAACGCAGCAAGTTCCGACGGTGTTGCTTTGGGTGGCGGAAATTATTATCCACAGGTAAAAACAATCTCATTCGGTATTGATGTTAAATTTTAATCTAAAAAAAATGAAAAACTTTTTAAAAATATTTTTATTGCTCATAATCACGTCGTGCTCAAGCTCCGATATGGATTTAGAACCGCTCAACGGACCAACATCCGGCACTTTCCCGGCTTCTTACGATGAAGGAAAAATGGGACTTTTTGCTGCGTATAGAAATTTAAGCACTCTGGATGCCGCAAGTACCCCAATCTGGCATGTGATGGATAATATTACAGACATCGGTTACGCAAGACCGGGAACCAATTACACCTCTCCCATTACAAGCTCTATTACGACAACTAATGCATTAACCATAAAACCATGGGAAATTCATTATAAAACCATTGCAAGATGCCACGCGGTACTCGATAAGCTCGATGGAATTTCAGGAATTACTGCCGCTCAAAAAACTGAACTGGGATCTGAACTCAGATTTATCCGTGCTTATGCTTATTCTCAGCTCATTGAGCTTTACGGTGATGTTCCTTTAATAAAATCCGCCGTTACGCTTGAAAATGCTAATGTTGCCAGAACATCTGTTACAGAAATTCAGCAATTTATTATTGATGAACTTGGAGCAGTTGCGCCTCAGCTTCCGGTATCGCAATCCCAATTCGGAAATGTACGTGCTTCCCGTATTGCGGCTTTATTGTTAAAGGCAAGAATCGAATTGTATTCTAAAAAATATGCAGATGCCGCTCTTACTTCCAAACAGGCTTTGGATTTGGCAGCGGGAGTTCATAGTTTGACATCTTTCAATGCTTCTGTGAATTATGCAGGTAAAGATCATACTGTTGGAGAGCCTGATCCAAGCAATATCTTCGGTCATACCGGTTTTTCCAGCAGCAAAGAATGGATCTGGGTTGCAGAATACAATATGAATGTTCCCGGATATCTGCATAATCAGCAATATTATGCGGCTTCCCGTTTAGGAAAAGGAGTCTGCTATTGGGGTCCTACCCAGAATCTCATTGATTCTTATGAAATGACCGATGGACTTTCCATATTGGAATCACCATTGTATGATGAAGCCAATCCTTTTAAAAACAGAGATCCGCGTCTTGATATGTTCGCCGTACGACCGCATTCAAGATATTTAGGTTATCAATTTGAACCGAACACTTCTTTCACAAAAGTAAATAACTATTGGTCAGCCGGAGCTCCAACACAGGTTGCCAATGCCGACGCTACGAATGCCTATCGTTCTTTCAGTGGTTATCTGTGGAGAAAAGTAGTTGACATCGCTGATTTTAATTCTACCTCAGTCAGCGGAAATTCAGATTTAAATGTCGGGATTTTCAGATTGCCGGAATTGATGTTGATTTACGCGGAAGCAAAAATTGAATTGAATCAGCTGGATAATTCGGTGTATGATGTGATTAATCAAATTAGAGTACGTTCAAAAATGCCGCCTTTAAGTACGGGAATGTCTCAGGCTCAATTAAGAAAAGCACTTCGCTATGAAAGAAAAGTAGAATTGGCAAACGACGGATTGAGATGGTACGACATCAGACGTTGGGGTATTGCAAATAATGTGATGAACGGCTATTTATACCTGAACCGTAATGCAAACAGCTGGACAAAAGCTGCAATTACAGGTTTTGATGAAAGCGCAAACCCGATCTACAATCATTCAAAGGCTTCAACGTATTTTACAACTCAGGAAGTGGTTTACAGAATAAACAAAGATGAATACTGGCCGATCCCACAATCGGAAATGGATGCAAACCCTTCTTTAAAACAAAATCCCGGATATTAATTATGAAAAAGAATATATCGCTGCTACTGCTGTTTGTTTTTGCAATAGCATTCGGACAAGAAAAATTTCAGGCTCCTGCATTAGATCATGAAAAATCGTGGAGCATCATTCTCATTCCTGATACACAAAATTACGTAAAATGGAACAAAAACCAGCCTATTTTGGATCTGATGGTAAGGTGGATTGAGGATAACATTTCTTCACTCAATATTAAAATGGTTTGCCAGGTCGGCGATCTGGTGGAACATAACAACATTCTCAATCAAGGATATGACGGAGACCAAAGTGCAGATGATCAATGGAAATCGGTGCAGTCAATTTTGGGAAGGCTCAATGGAAAAGTTCCGTATGTTGCAGCAACGGGAAATCATGATTTCAGCATTAATGACGAAGGCAGAAGATTTTCGCGTTATAATGAATTCTTTCCTTCCAATTTTAATAATTTAAACCAAAAACATTTAGCTCAAAACTTTTTTAATGATGCAGGAGCTCCGAGTATGGAAAATTCTGTTTTAGAGCTTAAAAATTTAAATGGTTTAGACTATTTGTTTTTCAGTCTGGAATTTGCACCCAGAAATCAAACTTTAGAATGGGCAAAAAAAGTTCTTGATATGCCTCAATACAAAAACCACCGATCAGTTTTGGTAACCCATGCTTTTTTGAATGAAAAGGATATGAGAACCAATAAAAAAAATTCATGGTTTATGTATGAACCCTTTTTGGTGGATAATGTGCCTCAAAAATCAAAGACCATTACCCTTCCAAAGTCTAACAACGGCGAACAGATCTGGGAAAAACTGATACAGCCTTCTCAGAATATGCAATTGGTATTAAGCGGTCATATCTCCGGAGAAGGTTTCCGTGTTGATCCCAACAATTATGGGAAAAACGTAAACCAGATGCTTTTTGATATGCAGAGTGAAGGCGGTGGTCACCGTAATGGCAACGGAGGTGATGGCTGGCTCAGAATTCTTGAATTTTATCCGGATAATAAAACGGTAAAAGTAAAAACCTATTCTTCTCTTTTCGGTATCTCGCCTATTACTCAAAAAGATGCTTATAAGAAAGATCCTCGAAATGAGTTTGTTTTTAAGTTTTCGGAGTAGAATTTTGAATTGATACTTAAAAAAAATAAAAGAGTTGGATGTTTGCATATTTGCTACTATCGATGCTTTTATTATAGCTTCTAAACTTAAAAATATAAAACACAAAGCCCTCGCAAGTTGCGAGGGTTTTTATTTATCTCACACACGATACAATCGTGCGGGAGCGAAGGGTATTCCTTACATTTCTCCAAGAGCCGAAGCCATGAAAATTTCGCCGGGACACAATGTTGATTGTCATAATACGGATCCGAATCATCGGCATTGTACGTCTTCAAACTAACTTGGACATTTTGGAATAAATCCTTAAGGAGTATTTAGGGTTATAAATTTATTAATTTCTGTTGAAAATACAACTGTCTTCTTTTTCGGATTGAATCCGATTTTATTTG
>NZ_MAUH01000020.1:0-50689 GCF_001693475.1 Chryseobacterium sp. CBo1 | reverse complement strand
AACATTTGCTGCGATCGGGGCTAAAATATTCAGACAACAAATCAAAGTTTTGTCAAGATTCAAGCATTCATAAGGATAAGATTATAGATAAAAACATCAATAGAAACGGGCTTTAGCCCGTTTAAATAAAAAAATAAAATCAAACGGCTTTAGCCAAAACCTAAAGAAAGATGAGTTTAAAATTAAAATATCTACCGCTTTTACTTCTTCCATTTTCCCTAAGCCTAAACGCTCAGGAAATAAAAGCCGAACTCAACAAAGAAATTAAAAGACAGGAAAAAATTTCCTACATTTTAGATTACCCTCAGAAAGTAAAAGGAAATGTTCCATTGATTGTCTTTCTTCACGGTTCAGGAGAAAGAGGAAACGATTTGGAAAAAGTAAAAGCGCACAGTCCGTTTACCTACAAGAATTTAATTAAAGAACCTGTGGCGATTTTAGCACCACAATGTCCTGAAAATGAATGGTGGGACACGGTAAGTATTTATAATTTAATCAAAGAAATTCAGAGAAAATACAAAATTGATGCTTCCAGAATTTACCTTACAGGGCTTTCGATGGGAGGTTGGGGAACATTAAAATTAGCAATGGAGCATCCCGAAATGTTTGCTTCCGTGGTTTCAGTTTGCGCACCGACAGATCGTGTGATGTATGCGAATATTCATCAGTATAAAGATCTCAATATGAAAATCTTCCACGGAGGAATGGATGATGTTGTTTTACCTGAAAATGCATTTAATTTCTACCAAAAACTCCATCCTGTCAATCCATCAGCAGAACTAACGATTTTCCCGAATGATAATCACAATTCATGGGATTCAACCTACTCAAATCCTGCTTTATACGAATGGATGTTGTCAAAAAGAAAAGAGAAATAATTTATCGTAAATATTCTATGAAACGCCTTTGCGAACAAAAAATATGCAGGGCAATTTTAAACAAAAATCTTTGCGAACTTTGCGTTTAAAATAAAATATAAAAAGAAAAACAAAAAAGAAATATACTTAAAGAAGAAGACGTATGAAATCGAAGATTCACGAATTCCTTAAAAAAATGAAGAAGTTATGAGTAAAAAGTTAATTGTAATAGCCACGTTAGCATTAGCGCCTGTTTTTTCGGCGCAGGAAATGGTAACAAAGCCTGTTCAGTCTTATCAGACTGCACAATACCAGTCGAAGAAAAAGACTTTTGTTGATGCACTTTTAGCTAAAATGACCTTAGACGAAAAAATCGGACAATTAAATTTACCAAGTTCAGGAGATTTTACGACGGGTCTGGCTAAAAATTCAGACATCGGAAAAAAAGTAGAGCAAGGTTTAGTCGGTGGACTTTTCAATATAAAAGGAGCAGATAAAATCAAAGCCGTTCAGAAAGTGGCAGTGGAAAACAGCCGTCTGAAGATTCCGATGATTTTCGGGATGGATGTAATACACGGTTACGAAACAACTTTCCCGATTCCATTAGGTTTAGCAGCTTCTTGGGACATGAATCTGGTTCAGCAATCCGCAAGAGTAGCAGCAAAAGAAGCAGCAGCAGACGGAATCAACTGGACATTCTCGCCAATGGTAGATATTTCCCGTGAGCCAAGATGGGGAAGAGTTTCCGAAGGTTCGGGTGAAGATCCTTATTTAGGAAGTGAAATCGCTAAAAATATGGTTTATGGTTACCAAGGAAAAGACTTGGCAAACGGAACCAATATTTTAGCTTGTGTAAAGCATTTTGCATTGTATGGAGCCGGTGAAGCGGGTAGAGATTACAATACTGTTGACATGAGCCACGTGAGAATGTTCAACGAATATTTTCCCCCTTATAAAGCGGCAGTTGATGCGGGTGTAGCTTCGGTAATGGCTTCTTTCAATGAAGTAGATGGAGTACCGGCAACCGGAAACAGATGGCTGCAGACCGAAGTATTAAGAAATCTATGGAAATTCAAAGGTTTTGTGGTAACTGATTATACAGGAATCAACGAAATGATCGACCACGGAATGGGTAATCTTCAGGAAGTTTCAGCTTTAGCTTTGAAAGCAGGAATCGATATGGATATGGTAGGTGAAGGATTTTTAACAACACTTAAAAAATCTTTATCTGAAGGGAAAGTGACGCAGGCCGAAATCGATATGGCAACGAGAAGAATTCTTGAAGCAAAATATGATTTAGGTTTGTTTGATAATCCTTACAAACACGGAGATGCAAAGTTAGCTGCAAAAGAAGTGTACAGCATGGAAAATCGTAATATTGCAAGAAGCGCTGCTGCTCAGTCTATGGTTTTAATGAAAAACGAAAACCAGGTTTTACCACTGAAAAAAACAGGAACGGTTGCAGTAATTGGTCCTTTAGTAAACAACTCAATGAACATGGCAGGAACATGGAGTGTGGCTACAAAACACGCTATTTCTGTTAATTTAATGCAGGGTCTTGAAGCGAATTATGGTAAAGAGGTGAAATTCCTTTCTGCAAAAGGAGCAAACATTGATTATGATGCTAAATTAGAAGACATTTATGCAGCACACGGTAAGAAAACCGACAGAGACAATCGTTCAAAAGAAGCTTTATTAAAAGAAGCAGTTGACGTTGCCAACAAAGCCGATGTTATCGTTTTAGCGATCGGAGAATCTGCGGAAATGAGCGGTGAATCTTCTTCAAGAACAGAAATCACGATTCCTCAGTCTCAGGTGGATTTGTTAAACGAATTAAAAAAGACAGGAAAACCAATTGCGATGATATTATTTACAGGTCGTCCTTTGGCGTTAACGAATGTAAAAGATACACCTGATGCGATTTTAAATGCATGGTTCCCGGGTTCAGAAGCTGGAAATGCCATTGCAGACGTTCTTTTCGGGAAAGTTAATCCTTCAGGAAAATTGCCTATGACGTTCCCAAGAAGTTTAGGACAAGTGCCGATTTATTATAATGCTAAAAATACGGGTCGTCCTTTAGACCAGAAGTTGGTTGATAAATGTGAATACCAAAGATTCCGTTCCAACTATATGGATGAATGCAATACGCCATTGTATCCGTTCGGTTATGGTTTAAGTTATTCTAAATTCAATTATTCTGATGTAACGGTTTCAAACGCCAATCCAAAAGGAAATCAGACGATTCAGGCTTCGGTTACGGTAACGAATTCCGGAAATTATGACGGAGCGGAAATTGTTCAGCTTTACATCAGAGATTTAGTAGGAACGATTACAAGACCGGTAAAAGAATTGAAAGGTTTCCAGAAAGTAATGTTGAAAAAAGGCGAATCTAAAAAAGTTACTTTCGACATCACTCCGGAACAACTGAAATTCTACAACGGAAATTTGAAATATGATTGGGAAGCGGGAGAATTTGATATCATGATTGGTACAAACTCTGAGCAGGTAAGCCATTCGAAAATAAACTGGACAAAATAATTTGATTTTAATTATAAAAAATAAGCCTTGCAAGTTTAAATATTTGCAAGGCTTTTATTTTCTTTATATTTATAATGTAATACCTTTCAAATAAAGCAATTTCACAAATCATTGATAAATGATGTAACGTTTTATGCATTTGAAACGTCTTATATAATATCGTTTAACCCAATCCATGAAATATGAATCTACATTCCAAAATTTTCGGTATTACACAGGTGGTAATAACAAGTCTCATGATGAATGCACAAACTACTGAAAACAAATTGCCGGGCGATCCGACATTGGTTTCATCGAAAGCAACAATTGATAAGCTTATATCTTACGATAAAGGTAATTTTAAGTATAAAGTGGAAGATTATTTTGCCAGACCAAAAGCTTCACAATTTAAAATTTCTCCTGATGGACAGTATTTATCCTACAAAGAAAAAGATAAGGACAGCAAAAACCATGTCTATGTGAAAGATTTAAAATCGGGTAAAATTACCAAAGCCTTGGTTGAAAAAGATGATCTCATCAGAGGTTACGGCTGGCTCGATAAAAAGCGTCTTTACTACACACAAGATAAAGGCGGAAACGAAAATATTCATTTGTATGCAGCTGATATTGACGGGAAAAACCTGAAAGATCTTACTCCGTACGAAGGAATTACTTTAAATTCTGTACGATTGATCAAAGACACAGAATTTGTAATTGTTACGATGAATAAGAACAATAAACAGATTTTTGAACCTTACAGAATCAATTTCAATACAGGTGAAATGACCCAGCTGTATGAAAACAAAGATGTAAAAAGTCCGATTGATGATTATCTTTTCGACAGAGAAGGCAATCTCAGAGGCTATACAATTCTTGAAAATGGTTTGACTACCAAGCTTTATTATAAAGATCTTCAGACCGGTAAATTTAATCTTATTAAAGCAACTGACTGGAAAGATACCTTTAGTGTAATAGGTTTTAATGACAATTCTAAAAATAAGGATGAAGTTTATTTGATAACCAATATCGACAGTGATAAATCCAGAATTGTATTGTATGATCTGAAGAAAAATGCTTTGATTAAAGAAGTATATTCAAACCCGACTTTTGATGTTTATTCGATATCACAGGCTGGAAAATACAGAAATTATGAACTGGATTACATCAGCTATAACGGAATTAAAAGCGAAACCATTCCGGTAAGCAAGTTTTATAAGGAAATTCATGATAAGCTGACTTCTGAATTTGGTGATAAACAGTTTGGTATTGCTTCTTCAGATGATAAAAACGAAAAATTGTTGGTGGTTGTTGATAGCGATAAATTGTATGGTAAATATTATGAATACGACACGAAATCCAAAACAACCAAGCTTCTTTTTGATTTAATGCCTCAGCTAAAAGAAGAAGATATGGCGGAAATGCGTCCTATTGAGTTCAAAAGCAGAGACGGACTTACCATTCACGGATATATTACCTTACCGAAAGCAGCCTTGAAAGGAGAAAAAGTTCCTTTGATTGTAAATCCTCACGGCGGACCGCAGGGAATCCGAGATGATTGGGGTTTCAATCCTGAAACACAATTGTTTGCAAGTAGAGGATACGCTACATTGCAGGTTAATTTCAGAATTTCAGGTGGTTACGGAAAAGAATTTCAGAAATCAGGATATAAGCAGATCGGCCGTAAAGCGATGGATGATGTGGAAGACGGAGTAAAATATGCAATTGAGCAAGGTTGGATCGACAAAAATAAAGTGGCAATCTATGGTGGAAGTCACGGAGGTTATGCAACTTTAATGGGGTTAATTAAAACTCCGGATTTATATTCTTGCGGAGTTGATTACGTAGGTGTCTCAAATATCTTTACCTTCTTCGATTCTTTCCCCGAATACTGGAAGCCTTACAAAGAAATGGTAAAACAAATCTGGTATGATCTGGATAATCCTGAAGAAGCTGAAATAGCAAAAGAAGTTTCACCCGTTTTTCAGATTGATAAGATTAAAAAACCATTATTTGTTGTTCAGGGAGCAAATGACCCGAGAGTGAATATCAATGAATCTGACCAGATTGTAAAAGCTTTAAGAAACAAGGGATTTGAAGTACCTTACATGGTAAAATATGATGAAGGGCACGGTTTCGGAAAAGAACCCAACAGAATTGAATTTTATAAATCAATGTTAGGATTTTTTGCGGAGAATTTTAAGAAATAAGACTGACAATTTTTATAATTAATTAAACGGGAAGCATTTTTTGCTTTCCGTTTTTTATTTAAACACAAATAAGCACTAATCATGATAGAGTAAAACCAATCTTATACAGGAATTTTAAAATTGTGAAACTCGTGAAGAAATATTTTTGCTATTCGTGTTTAAAAAACACTGATAAACAAAAGAAAAATCGAAATTTCAAAAAAATATTTTAAATTTATTAAAGTAAAACAAAAAGCACAGTCGTCATATCAATATGGAGATTGTCGAAAAAGTACCAATGCCACAGAAGGAAAAGGAAAACATTATTTCTCAGACCGTATCAAACTACGGTGGAAAACTGATGTCTTTCATTCGTCCCAAAGTGAAGAATACCGAAGATGCAGAAGATATTCTGCAGGAAGTCTGGTATCAGTTCAGCAGTCTTACCAATCTCTCAGAAATTGTGAATGTCGGGGGTTGGTTGTACAGAGTTACCGCCAACAAAATCACCGATAAATACCGAAAGAAAAAGACAGAAAACCTTGAAGATTTTGTATATGAAGATGAGGATGGTGAGTTTTCTATAAAAGATATTTTGTTGATGGATGAAAGTGCGGGTCCCGAAGTGAAAATGTTTCAGGACGAGATCTGGAAAAAACTTTTTGAAGCATTGGAAGAACTCCCCGAAAAGCAGAGATTAGTTTATACAGAAAATGAACTAAACGATAAAACTTTACAGCAAATCGCCGATGAACAGGGAGAGAATATCAAAACCATCATCAGTCGAAAAAATTATGCAGTAAAGCATTTGAGAAACAGATTGAGAAAGTTATACGAAGATTTAAATAATTAGAAATAATAGAAATGAATAATAAATATAAAAAAGGTTGGATATTTTTTTTAGTTTGTCCACCACTGATTTTCCTTGCAGTATCTTATATCGTGATGTTGCTTTGGAACTGTCTTTTGCCTGAAATTTTAGGTGTGAAATCGATTACGTTTTGGCAGGCAATGGGAATCCTTGTTTTAAGCAAAATTCTTTTTGGAGGTTTTCACGGGAAGTTCGGACAGGGAATGCGTGAGCTGAAAGAAAAAAAGATGCGTGAAAGAATGCGCGAATTGTCACCGGAAGAACGTGAAAAATTCAAAGAAGTATGGAGAAGCCGTTGCGAAAGCGGATTTTTCAACAGAAATAAATAAATCATCGAATCATTTAAAATTTTTGGAAGTAGTAAAGTAAAAATTAAAGCGGATTCGTCTATATAAAAAAGCCTCAGAGAGGCAAAATGTTAGTAGTAAAATTTAAAATTAAGAAAATGAAAAATTCAGTATTAAAAGGTGTTTTAGGAGCTGTTGCTGTTGCAGGAGTTGCCGTAATAGCCAAAAAAGTAATTGAAAGAAAAAGATTCGTAAAAGGTATTTTTGAAGAATACGGAATTAAAGAAAGATCTCCATTCGGCTTGGCTGATAAAATCAGAGAAATGAATGAAGAGCAATATCAGGAACTGAAAGGAAAGTTCAAGAAAGAATTTGCTTCAAAATGCTGTCACAAAAACTTCGACAGAAAAGAAGAAAAATTTGCGGAAGCATAAAATATTAAACTAAATTGAAATTGTTAAATTCCGGCGCAAAAATGTGTCGGAATTTTTTTGCCACGAATACACGAATTTCTACACTCGTAAATTATTGTGCTACAATAGTTTTAACGGTTTATTTGTCATTCCGCAGGAATCTCAACATGCTGAAAATAATACACTATAGATTCCTCCGGAATGATAAAGAGACTGTTGATTTTTTACTTTTTAGTTGAAAACAAATTTTCACAAAATTTTTAAAATACTGAAACTATACTTAAATAAAAAGCAAAACAATTGCATTTGTGCATTCGTAGCTAAGAATCCATGTCTTTGCTGAGTGAAACGCCTTTGCGACCGAAAAATATTCTCAATCATTTTAAAAAAAACCTTAGCGAACATTGCGTTAAAAACAGATTACTTCACTTTGTTCGCAATGACAAATTCCTTATTTTTGTTAGCCTAAATGAAAGACTACTACTATTTTCTCGGGATTTCTCATGATGCTTCAGAAGAAGACATCAAAAAATCTTACAGAAAGCTTTCATTAAAATATCATCCCGATAAAAACGAAAACGACGATTTTTTTGCTGACCGTTTCAGGGAAATTCAGGAAGCGTATGAAACATTAAGCGACCGAAGCCGAAGAAAAACGTACGATCAGAATTTAGAAAATCACCAGAAAAGTTTCAGATATAATGTTCCGCCGTCGATAAAGACTTTTACGGCAAATAAGATTCATGCAAAAAAGGGAGAGGAGATTATTGTCAATTGGCAGACCAGCAACGCGGATGTAGTAAAAGTTTTACCTTTCGGACTTGAAAAAGCGTATGGAGAAAGGATTTTTAAAATTACAGAATTCAAAGACGGGAAATTTCAGATTTTGCTTCATGCGACCAATTCGCTTTTGCACAAAACAGTCGTTCAGGGAATTACAATTACTGAGGTCTTCGAATCTGATGGCGAAAAATTCAGAGACAGGGCAGAAGAACTATTCAGATCACAGCCAAATAGCGTTACAAATCCTAAAGGGCATCCGAAAATTTTCAGAATATTTTTTGCACTGTTGATTTTAGCTTTGGCGATGTATTTTTTAATCAGCAACTTTACGTAGCGTTCAATATTCGAAATTCAAGATCTTAGATTCAAGGTTCGAAATTAATATTTAAAATTCAGAACTCGAAGTTTCCGAATTGCAAACTTTTAGCATCTATCATTCAGCACCCAGCTTTAAGCCATCTTCTTTCTTCCCGGGCATTTCTTACATCTTTTACCTTTTTTAAATTTCTTACAGCAAGACTTTTTATCACCACATGAAACTTCTTCATAGCTAAAATTATAAGCGGGAGTAAGCGCAGGTACCTTGAACGGAATAATTGTATTCATACTGCAAATATATTAATTTAGAATAAATATAATTAAATAATTTTTCATTTGCTTTAAACGTTGATTTCAAGCGGTTTTGTAAAGGATTATGATATAAATTTCTTTGGTTTTGATTAAAAATGTTTATCCAAAACGATAGGTCTAAATGATTTAACATCACCTTAATATAGGTTGTACAATCACGTAAAAAATCGTAATTTTACGAATCTTTTTTTACAAACAAAATCTAATAAATAAAAATGAATACAGAACAGTTTGTGAGCCGTCACATTTCCTTAAATGAAGCTGATAAACAGGCGATGCTGGAAAAAGTTGGCGTTTCAAATATCGAAGAGTTAATTTCTCAAACCATCCCATCATCCATCCGTTTAGAAAATGATTTGAACATTTCAGAGGCACTTTCTGAGTATCAAATGCTGATCCATTCACAAGAATTGGCAGCTAAAAATACGGATTATACAAGTTATATCGGTTTCGGATATCACAACACCTTGTTACCATCGGCAATTCAGAGAAATATCTTTGAAAATCCTAGCTGGTACACTGCTTATACGCCATATCAGGCTGAAATTGCACAGGGAAGATTAGAAGCTTTGTTAAATTATCAGACAGTAGTTTGTGATTTAACTGGTTTTGCTTTGGCAAACGCATCTTTGCTGGATGAATCTACGGCAGCTGCAGAAGCAATGCACATGTTCTTCAACAACAGAACGAAAGATCAGAAGAAAGGTGGAGCAAACAAATTCTTTATTTCTGACTTGGTTCTACCACAAACCATTTCAGTATTAAAAACAAAAGCTGAAGGTTTAGAAATTGAAATCGTAATTGGTGATCATAAAACACATCAGTTTGATGACTCTTATTACGGAGTTTTACTACAATACCCGGGTAAAAACGGAATCGTTTTAGATTATACAGAAGATATCGTTGAGTACAAAAAATTAGATCTTCAGGTTGTTGTAGCTTGTGATCCTATGGCTTTGGTTAAACTTAAATCTCCAGCTTCAATGGGCGCAGACTGTGCTGTTGGAACTTCTCAGAGATTCGGTATTCCATTGGGTTACGGAGGTCCTCACGCAGCATTTTTCTCTTGTAAAGAAGATTATAAGAGAGATATTCCGGGAAGAATTATCGGGGTTTCTCAGGATATGTACGGAAAACGTGCATTGAGAATGGCTTTGCAGACAAGAGAGCAGCATATTAAGAGAGAAAAAGCAACCTCAAACATCTGTACAGCACAGGTTCTTTTGGCGGTTATGGCGGGAATGTACGCTGTTTATCACGGTCCGAAAGGATTAAACTATATTGCAGATCAGATTCACTTTAAAGCCAATGCTCTGAAAGGCGGATTGAAAGCTTTAGGTTATCAGACCGTTGAAGAGCCAATCTTCGATACAGTAAAAATCCTGATGAGCGAAGATGAAAAAGCGAAACTGACAAGAATGATGCTTGATCATAAGCTGAATCTGAACTACTTTACTGAAGGCGTTGTAAGCATTGCCATCAATGAAAGTACAACATTGGAAAAACTGAATGTTCTGATGGCTTCTTTTGCTCAGTTTAAAGACAAGCAGACTTTCAAATTAGAAATTAAAGAAGGATACAGCATTCCTGAAGAAAATCTTAGAAAAGATGAAATTCTTACGGAAGAAGTATTCAACAAATATCATACTGAGACAGAATTGATGCGTTATATCAAGCGTCTTGAAAGAAAAGATTTATCATTAACACATTCAATGATTTCTTTGGGATCTTGTACAATGAAGCTGAATGCAGCTACCCAAATGTTGCCATTATCTTGGGCAGAGTGGGGAAGTGTTCATCCTTTTGTACCGGTAAATCAGGCAGGAGGTTATCAGCAAATGATTCACGAGCTTGAAAAAGATTTAGCAGAAATCACAGGTTTTGCAGGAACTTCTCTTCAGCCAAATTCAGGAGCTCAGGGAGAATATGCAGGTCTGATGGTGATCAGAGAATATCATATCTCAAGAGGTGAAGGTTACAGAAATGTAGTATTGATTCCGCAGTCTGCACACGGAACAAACCCGGCTTCTGCAGCAATGGCAGGAATGAAGATTGTTGTTGTTAAAAACTTAGAGAACGGAGAAATTGATTTCGAAGATTTAAAAGCTAAAACAGAACAGCATTCTGAAAATCTTTCTTGTGTAATGATCACGTATCCTTCAACATACGGATTCTTCGATGCCAATATTAAAGAGATTACAGCTTTAATTCATGAGCATGGCGGACAAGTTTATATGGACGGAGCAAATATGAACGCTCAGGTAGGATATACAAGTCCTGGAAACATCGGAGCAGACGTTTGTCACCTGAATCTTCACAAAACTTTTGCAATTCCTCATGGAGGGGGAGGTCCTGGAGTTGGCCCGATCTGTGTGGCTAAACACTTGGTTCCTTTCTTGCCGACGAATGCAAACATCAATGTAGGTTCTAAAGAAGCAATCGAAGGAATTTCTGCTGCACCTTACGGTTCTGGTTTAATTCTAAATATTTCTTACGCTTACATTAAAATGCTTGGAACTGCAGGTTTAAAAAAAGCAACTGAACACGCAATCTTAAATGCAAACTATTTAAAAGAAATTTTAGCAGAGCATTTCCCAATTTTATATTCAAACGAAAACGGAAAAGTAGCGCACGAATGTATCGTTGATTTCAGACAATTTAAATCTTTAGGAATTGAGGTTGCTGATGTTGCGAAGAGATTGATGGATTATGGTTTCCACGCTCCTACAGTTTCTTTCCCGGTTGCAGGTACATTAATGATTGAGCCCACTGAGTCTGAAAGCAAAGCAGAAATCGATCGTTTTGCAGAAGCCTTAATTGCAATTAAACATGAAATCGATGAGATTGCAAACGGAGAAGCAGACCAGACAAACAACGTATTGAAAAATGCTCCTCACACTGAGCAGATCGTTATTTCTGATTCTTGGGACAAACCTTACAGCAGAGAAAAAGCAGCCTATCCTTTGGATTGGGTAAGAGACCATAAATTCTTTGCGTCTGTATCTAGAGTTGACGAAGCTTATGGAGACAGAAACTTAGTTTGTACTTGTGAGCCAATTGAAGCTTATATGTAATTGATTTTTAAGATATAATAATTAATCCCTTTCAGTTTTGAGAGGGATTTTTTGTCCTGTCCTAGAAGATTTATTTAACGGAAAAAAAGTATTGGCGAAATGCGGAAAAAAAGGAACTTTAGTTCAATTTTAGACCAATCGTAGCCAATATTTTTTCAATGGAACTAAACTAATCAAAAACGTGGAATTGGAAAATATTGGCGGAAATAAAAGTAAAGTAGTTCAATTAACACTTAAATTCCGCATTTTGCCAATACAATGTTATCTGCAGTTTTTCTATTTAATAAATGGAAATTTTTTTTCAAGATTTTTGTACTCGGTCATAACCTGATATTTATTTTCATATATTTTCATATCCTTTGTAAATATTAAATCTATCACACCCTTTTCAGTAATCATATTTTTATTTGTTATTTGATAAAAATATTCAACTTCATACATACATAAATTTAAACTGTCTTTTTTGACTAATAATTGTTCATAATGTTTTATTTGTTTTTTAATAATGTCAATAGAATCCCTCAGAACATTAAATTTTGCTTCTTTTTCTTTTACAGACTTATATTCTAACTTATCTACGTAGTCTTCATACATTTGCGAACCAAAATCATCAGTTCCATATTTTAGTTCGTACAAATCTTTCGGCGATTTTGATTGTGATAATAAATGGTTTTTATATCTATATAATTGACATATATATACATATAATTCATCTTTATCAGACAATGTGTCAATTCTTAATATTCTCAAAGAGTCTAAGGATTTATAATCTGCATTCTTTTTTAACTCTTCGCTAAAATAAATTTTTGCAGTTTTTAGAAATTCTTTTCTTTGTATTTTTTTTTCGTCTTTACATCCAAATAAAATTGGTAAAATAAACACTAAAATTAACTTGCAAATATTTTTCATGGATGTAGTCTTTAAAAAATTGCAGATAACTTTCAGATTGACTCATTGCGCCAATCCAAACTATAACCAAATGTAGCAAAAATCTTCAAAAATTGATTTATTAAAAATTTTTAAGCTGATCAAATTTTAATATAAATTACAATGATTCTATAATGATTCCATATTTAATGATATGGATAGATTGGTTAGTAAAAACAAATAGATTAAAAAAATCCACTTTCCAAAGAAAGCAGATTTCATATAACAAGACTAAAAAAATATTTTTAATTGCTTGTAACGTTCAGTTTCACTTCCATATTATTTCTTGTCGCATTAGAATACGGACAGATTTCATGAGCTTTTTCTGTTAAAGATTGTGCTTCTTCTAAAGAAACTCCGGGAATATTCACTTCCAGTTCAGCTGCCAATCCGAAACCTCCGTTTTCGATTTGTCCGATGCTTACTTTTGCTTTTACAGTGGTTTCTCCGGTTTCAATTTTAGATTTGCTGATGATGAGGTTTAATGCGCTGTCGAAACAAGCTGCATATCCTGCCGCGAAAAGCATTTCAGGGTTGGTGAAATTATCATTTGAACCGCCTAAAGCCTTGGGCATTCTGACTTCTATATCAAGAATCCCGTTGTCGCTTTTTACGTGTCCGTTTCTTCCGCCTTTTGCGGTAACTGCTGTTGTATATAAGGTTTTCATTTATTTTTCTATTTTGCTTAATATTTTTTGGATGCTTTCTTTCAGTTGAAGCCAATCTTCTTTAGAAACATCAATCTTATTGTGAATCTTTTCCGGGATTGCACAAGCCTTTTGCTGAAGCGCTTTTCCGGATTCTGTAATGGACACTTCAACCACTCTTTCGTCTTCTTTTTTTCTTTTTCGCTGGATGAACCCTTTGGATTCCAGTCTTTTCAAAAGCGGAGTCAAAGTACCACTGTCCAAATAAAGCTTTTCGCCGATACAATTCACCGAAAGACCGTCATTCTCCCACAAAATCATCATCACAAGATATTGCGGATAAGTAATATCCAGCTCATCAAGAAATGGTCGATACAAACCGGTAATTTCTTTTGCAATGACATACAACGGAAAACAAATTTGATTTTCCAGTTTTGGGGTGGTAAGATTGTCCATAAGTGAATGTTTTGGTGAAAATTTTATTTTATTGAGACCTTGCAGCCCGGCTTGAACGGAACTCCTTTTTTGTTTTCCTAAATTTTCTTTTTAATACTGTTTCTAAAGCAAAAAAGAGTGGGAGCGGAAGACATAAATGAGAGAAAAGCGAAAGCTTTTATCGAAATTTACGAACGAAGTTCTTTGCTGCCCTGATTAAAAAATATTACTTTTTAATAATAAATTCTTCCATCGGAATTCTCACTTTCTTCATGTGAGAAAGATAATCGTTTTCTAGGTCTCTGTAGCCTAGATATAATAAACTTACGCTTTTTAAACCTAATTCTTTAAGATTAAGAATTTCATCAACAACTTCATTGCTAAACCCTTCTGCAGGAGTAGAATCGATTTTCAGTTCGGCTGCTTGTGCCATTGCCAATCCTAAGGCGATATAAGTCTGTCTTGCTGTATGTGCGAAATGTTCTTCGGGAGTCTGAGCACCGTATAATTGTTTGATTTTATCGGTATAGCTGCTGAAACGTCCTCTTGGTAAGTCTCTTACATCGGTATGATAATCATAAACTTTGTCAATTTTTTCATCGGAATAGCTATCCCAGGCTGCAAAAACCAAAACGTGAGAAGAATCTCTCATTACTTCGGGGTTTAAAGCACCCTGCACCATTTTTTCTTTTAAATCCTGATTTTCAACCACAATAATCCTAAACGGCTGTAATCCTGATGAAGTCGGAGCCAGTCTTGCTGCTTCTAAAATTTTATTTAAATCTTCTTCAGTTACTTTTTTTGTTGAATCATAAGCTTTTACTGCGTGTCTCCAGTTTAAGTTTTCTATTAATGACATTTTGATAAATTTTTATTTTGAATTGTACGTTGCAAATATATTGCCAAATTAAATTGCGTGCAATTTAATTTTATGAAATATGATTGTTGATAAAATCTATTAATTTTTCAATGAAAATTATACCAATTAAAAAACTGTATCGGAGAGATACAGTTTTTCACATGTTTCTTTTTATCTGATTGTTTAGTAAATTATGTCAACAATATAATATTTTAGCTATAGATTTTAACGTTAATAAGATTTTAACGTTAATAATTGATTCGATGTAGAAATTACTGCAATAGTTTCACAATTTCGGTATAGTTTTTCTCCTTTGCAATATCTAAAGCCGTTTTACCGCTATTGTTTTTTATGGTTAAATCAGGTTTGTACTGAAGAAGGAATTTTACTGTTGCTAAATCTCCTTTTTGAACACAGTACATCAAAGGAGTATCGTTATCTTTATCAATATTGTTGATGTTGGCTCCGTTTTTTATAAGATATTCTGCAATTTCAGTAAAGCCTTTCCCGATCGATGAAGCAAAAGGGGTTGCTTTATCACTGGCTTGTACATCAACTTCTGCTTTATTTTCGACCAAAAGTTTTATAATCTCCAATTTATTGTTTCGTGCAGCAAATCTTAAGGCTGTCCAACCGTTTACGTCTTTATAATTAGGATTGGCATTATTCTTAAGAAGTATTTCGACGATTTTTGTATACCCTTCCTGAGAAGCAATATTCAGAGGGTTTGCAGTCGTTTTTAAAGGTTTGTTGGGATCGGCACCTTTTGCGATCAACAATTCGACAAGTTTTTCATTTCCTTTTCCTGCAGCTGCGTAAAGAGGCGTTATCTGATATTCTTTTGATAATTGATTTACATCTTCTTTTTCCAAAAGCTTACTCACTTTTTCGATATCTTCATCAGCAATTGCCTTAAATATTTTTTGAGAATGAGCTGAAGTGAAGGCAATTAATGCAAGTGCTACAAAGAAACTTTTTGTTTTCATAGGATTAGTTATTTTTTAAGTCAAATATAAATAATAGATCCAAACAAATATATTTCTAAATCGTATTCTTATTAGTAAAAAATTCAATAATGTTTTCTCTGTTCAATAATTCATCAACAAAGTTTTTTAAAGTAGTGGAAGTTAAATTTTTTTCAGATTTAATTTGAATACTTCGTAAACTTCCATCTTTTTGAGGTGCAATTAAAATAACATTTCCATACTTCAAATTATATAACTTCATGTTGACAATGGCAAACTCATCATTTTCAAGGGTGGAAAAAGCAGAAAAATCAATTTTATTGTTTGAAGTTTTTACAAAACCTTGGCAAATCGCATCAGGAAAATTTCTTGAAACAACCTGCGTTCTCATTTTAGGATTCTCTTTATCACCCACAAAATCGGTCAATACCAAAATAGTAAAGAAAATTCTGTCATTTTCACTCACTCGATATGTGTTCAGATTACTTTTTCCTTCAGAAAAGCCGGCATAGGCAATATTTTTTCCTTTAAGATCTGCACCTTTTATGTTTGTGAGTGTGCCTAAACCTGCAAAAGAATTTTTACTGATGCTGTCATAATCGGGATAGGCAAAAATTCCATAGGTAAATGGTCCCATTTCTTTTTTTTCTTCCTTTAATTCCTCGGTTACTCTTTTAAGGTCTAAAGCATTTTCCTGATTCTGAACTTTCAGCTGTTTAGTTCTTATTTTTTCTTGTAGTTGTTTGTTTTGTGCCTGAGAAAAATTAAATAAAATGATCGAAAAAATGATAAATAGAGCTTTCATTATTCTTTTAAAAATATTTGGTTTAGATAGTAGATTTATTAAGACGGATTCTATTTTTTAAAAATAAATAATTATTAATAAGAAAACAATTTAATTCATACAAAAATGAAAAATCTGCTTCAAAAGAAACAGATTTCATATTATTAAAATAAATTTTATTATGCTTTTACCACCAATTCCGCTTCAAAAACATCTACAAAATGCTTTCTGATTTTTGCTTTGATGTCTTCCATTTCTTCGGGAGTCAGTTCTCTTTCAAGCTCTCTTTTTAAAGAAGTTACCTGTTTGTCTTTGATGCCGCAAGGAATAATGTATTCGAAATAACGCATATCAGTATTAATGTTTAAAGCAAAACCATGAAGGGTCACCCAACGGGAAGCTTTTACGCCCATTGCACAAATTTTTCTGGCGTAAGGTTTTCCAACATCCAACCAAACTCCTGTTTCTCCGGGAGAACGTTCGCCTTTCAAACCGTACTCTGCAATCGTTCTGATAATGACTTCTTCCAGATTTCTCATGTATTTGTGAATGTCTGTGAAGAAATTTTCTAGGTCTAAAACGGGATAGCCTACGATTTGTCCGTATCCGTGATAAGTAATATCTCCACCGCGGTTTACTTTTACGAAAGTTGCGTCGATTTCTTTTAACTTATCGATTCCTGCCAACATATTTTCTTCATGTCCGCTTTTTCCCAATGTGTAAACGTGAGGATGCTCTACTAAAAGAAAATGATTGGGCGTTGTAATATGCTGTTCGGCAGGTAAATCTCTGTTTTTAATTTTGGTATCGATAATATCTTTCATCAGCTTTTCCTGATAATCCCATGCAGGCTGATATTCTCTGATCCCTAAATCTTCAAATTCTACGACTTTATTCTGATGTGTGTTCATACCAATTTTTGAATACCCAAATTTAGTGATTTTTATGCTTTTATGGAATGGATGAAATCTATGGCTTTGGTCTTCCAATCTCTATTTTGCAGAAGAATGTTAATAAAAGCGGTTCCGATGATTCCGCCGTCTGCTTTTTCGGTCACATTTTCGAAATCTTCTTTTGATTTAATTCCAAAACCAATCATTACCGGATTTTTTAAAGGGAGAGATGCTAACCTTGAAAGGTAATCTTCGTTTTTTAAAACTGCCTGATCATTTCCTGTTGTAGAGGACGAACTTACGGCATACAAAAATCCTGAGCTTAAAGAATCGAGATATAAGATTCTGTCATCAGAAGTCTCGGGAGTGACAAGAAATGTGAAATTAAGGTTATACTTTTTTAAAATCTTCTGATAATTTTTCTCAAATTCAATCGGCGGTAAATCAGGAATTATTAATCCTGAAACTCCGCTTTCCGAACATTCTCTACAAAAATGTTCAAATCCGAAACTTAAAACCGGATTGATATAACCCATTAAAATAATCGGAATTCTGATTTCATTTTTAATAGATTTTAACTGAGAGAAAAGTTTTTCGATGGTCATTCCGTTTTTCAAAGCCAGTTCGTGAGCCTGAGAAATGACAGGTCCATCAGCAACCGGATCGGAATAGGGCATGCCGATTTCCATCATATTTGCTCCCGAATCTTGGATGAGGTTGATGATTTCTGTAGTGTGTTCTAACTGTGGAATTCCTGCGGTGAAGTAGATGTTGAGGAGTTTGGGCTGGATGTTGGATGCTGGAAGATGGGTGTTATCTTGGTGTGTAAATTTCATTTTTTAACTTTTTACATAATTAATTTTGTTTGATAGGATTTTATCCTATCCTTTAGAATGTCGTCCCGTTGTGACTTTGATGAGGTTTTTGATTTTATGACGAGATTAAACATCCATCTACAAACTTCCATCATCCAGCCTTTTCAAATACGTTTCCATATCCTTATCGCCACGACCGCTTAAACAAATTACAACAATATCATTTTCATTGAATTTCTTTTTATCTAAAACCGCCAATGCATGAGCGCTTTCCAAAGCGGGAATAATTCCCTCTAATTTTGTTAAATCAAATGCTGATCGTAACGCTTCCTCATCATTAATGCTGAAAAATTCAGCCCGTTTTTCTTTAAACAAATTGGCGTGAAACGGCCCGATTCCAGGATAATCTAAACCTGCGGAAATGGAGTGGGGTTCGATAACCTGTCCATCTTTTGTTTGCATGACTAAGCTTTTGCTTCCGTGTAAAACTCCCAATGTCCCGAGAAAAGTTGTTGCGGCAGATTTCCCTGAATCAACTCCCAAACCTCCAGCTTCTGCTGCAATTAATTTTACATTTTCTTCATTCACAAAATGATAAAAGGTTCCTGCTGCATTGCTTCCGCCACCAACACAGGCAATCACGTAATCAGGATTTTCTCTTCCGATTTGTTCAAAAAGTTGTTCTTTAATTTCTTTTGAAATTACACTCTGAAATCTCGCCACCAAATCAGGAAACGGATGAGGGCCAACCACACTTCCAATCACATAATGTGTTGTCACAGGATTATTGATCCAGTCTCTTAAGGCTTCATTAACAGCATCTTTTAAAGTTTTTGAACCCGAAGTTGCGGCCATTACTTTTGTTCCCAACATTTTCATTCTTGCCACATTCGGAGCCTGTCTTTGGATATCGATTTCGCCCATGTAAACGATGCATTCCAAACCCAGAAGTGCACAAGCTGTTGCTGTTGCGACACCGTGTTGTCCGGCTCCGGTTTCCGCTATGATTCTGTTTTTTCCTAAACGTTTCGCCAATAAAACCTGTCCCAAAGCATTATTGATTTTGTGTGCTCCGGTATGATTGAGGTCTTCTCTTTTCAGGTAAACTTGCGTATTATATTTCTGACTTAAATTTTTAGAAAAATAGAGTGGAGTTGCCCGCCCTACATAATTTTTCAATAAATCCTGATATTCATTTTGGAAATCTTCCGATTCAATAATTTCAAGATAATTTTTCTGTAATTCCTCTACATTCGGATAAAGCATTTCGGGAATAAATGCACCTCCAAATTCGCCGTAATATCCGTTTTCGTCGGGGTTTTTATAATTCATGATGTTGTATTTTATAATTAAGAAAGAGTCCCGAAGGGACGATTTATTAAAGGATAGGACGTGAGTCCTATTAATATTAAATTATTATATTTTTGATAGGATTATCATCCTATCCTTTAGAAAAACGTCACTTCGTGACTGGTTCTGATTTAGTCCCAAAGATATTTCTCATCGTAATCCGTTTTGTATTTATCCAGAATATTAATGAACTCTGTTTCAAAATTTTCACCTTTATGATGCTCTCTTTGATTTATGATATAATTAATTGTTGTAAAAATATGTTTTTGGCTCACTGAAAAAGCACCGTAACCATCTTGCCAGAAAAAATCTTCATATTTCCTTCCTTTGGTTTTTATCCATCTTGAAGAATGAGCTTTTATTTCCTGAATCACTTTCATCAACGCATATTTTGGTGACAAAGTCAAAAGAATATGAATGTGATTATCTGTTCCTCCAATTCTGATGGAGGGGCTATTAAGATTTTTGCATATTGTGGATATATAGGCAAAAAGTTCTTTTTCAATGCTTTCATCTATCAAATCATTACGATGTTTCGTACTGAAGATGATATGAACATAATTTCTAACCAATGATTGTGACATTTTCTTTGTGTTTTTATAATCTGTGTTGATAGGATTTGCATCCTATCCTTTAGAAAATCGTCCCGTTGGGACTCTTAAATTACTTATTAATTCTTTTATTTTTCCTAAATCTTTAATTCCAGCTTCTATTTCAAATTTTGAGTTAACATCAATCGCAAATGGTTTTGTGTTAATTATTGATTGTTGATGAATATTTTCCAAAGAAATTCCGCCACTTAAAAAATAAGGGATTGAAATTTCGAGATCATTCAAAATGTTCCAATCAAAGGTTTTTCCGGTTCCGCCGAATACTTTGCTGTCTGTGTCAAATAAGAAATAGTTGATGGTTGAGAGGTTTTGGTTGATCGATTTTTGTAATTCGTTTGAAGATTGATTTCCTATTCTGATTACTTTAATAATTTCTATTTTTTTTCTTAACCTTTGCCTTAACCTTAAAATATAATTTTCATTTTCATCTCCATGAAGCTGGATAAAATTTAAATCTGCTTTTTCACATACTTCAACAATCTTTTCTACAGTTTCATTGACAAAGACGCCGACTTTTCCATCATGTTGAATTTCTGAAATTTGCTCTGAACTCAAGTGATTCAAAACATATCTCGGAGATTTTTCGTAAAAGATAAAGCCTAAAAAGTCAGTTTTTAATGCCACTAACTCACGAATCTGATTCAGCTGAGTTAATCCGCAAACTTTGACTTTTGGTTGATGGGTTTTGGTTGATGGTTGATGGATTTTAGACATAATTAAATCGTAAACTGATAGATTATTAGATTATTAGATTATTACACTCGAAATAAATTCTTTGAACTTTTGAGCAGGATTTTCGTGTTTCATAAAATATTCGCCCATCAAAAATCCGTCAAACCCTTTTTCTTTTAAGTAGTTGAAATCTTCGATGTTGTAAATTCCGCTTTCGGCAACCGATAAAATATCTTTTGGAAGCTGATTTTTCAAAATGACGGAATGCTGTAAATCAACTTTGAAATCTTTTAAATTTCTATTATTAATTCCAACCAAATCAATGTCTGAGTTAAAATGTTGTAGTTCTTCTTCGCTGTGAATTTCCAACAAAACTTCTAATCCTAATTCATGAGAAAGCTGAGTAAATTCCTGAACGTGCTGAGGTGAAAGGCACGCTGCAATTAACAAAACGACATCAGCTCCAATACTTTTTGCTTCGTAAAACTGATACTCATCAATCATAAAATCTTTTCGCAGAATTGGAATATTGATGTGATTTCTCACATTTAAAATATCGTCAAAACTTCCTCCAAAAAAATCGTTATCCGTCAAAATTGAAATTCCGCTTGCGCCAAATTGTTCATAAGCTGAAACGACTTCGAGAGGAGAAACTATATCATTGATAATCCCTTTTGACGGAGATTGTCTTTTAAACTCAGCAATAATCCCTGATTTTGATTGTAGCGTTTCTTTCAAAGAATAAGTTCCTCTTTCAAAAAAATCTGAATCTTTCAACCGTTGCAAAGAAATTTTTGATTTTGAATCCGAAATTTCCTGTTTTTTTCTTGTTATGATTTTGTCTAGAATATTCATTTAGTTGATGGTTTTTTGTTGTTAGTTAATAGAATTTACTAAGAATTGAAATTGATTAGCCATCGACCAACAATTGTAAAGAATTCAATGCTTTACCGTTAAACAAACTTTCTTTCGCCAAGCTCAAACAATTTTCATAATTTCCAAACTTATTGGTGTGATGCAATGCGATCGCTGCGTTTGCTAAAACCACCGCATTTTGTGATTCAGTACCTTTTCCTTCCAAAATATTTCTAAAAATTTTGGCTGATTCTTCGGGCGTGTTTCCGGCTTGGATATCTTCAGGATTAATAGTTTTAAAACCTAAATCCTCCGCAGAATAAATATTTTCACCGCTTTTTGTGATGATTTTACTATCATGAGTCAGGCTGATTTCATCATAACCATCCATTCCGTGTACCAAAACAAAGTCTCTATTTTCTTTCTGTAATAAATACTGATAAATTCTGGCAATCTCAAGATTATAAACTCCGATTACCGAAAACTGAGGTTTTGCAGGATTTACCAAAGGACCAAGAAGATTGAAAAAAGTTCTTAAGCCCAAAGATTTTCTTAAAGCAACAACCGATTGCAAAGCAGGATGAAAATACGGTGCGTGTAAAAAACAGATATTTGCTTTTTCCAAACCCTCATTGAGCTCGTCCGATGTTTTTTTGAATTGATAACCCAAAGCTTCCATCACATTGGAAGAACCTGTAATCGTTGATGCTCCGTAATTGCCATGTTTAGCTACTTTCTGTCCGGTTCCTGCAACGACAAAACATGCAAGGGTAGATATATTGATAGTGTTTTTTCCGTCGCCTCCCGTTCCGACAATATCAATGGTGTCATCCGTATTTAAATTTACGGGAACTGCCATTTGTAACAAGGCTTCTCTAAAGCCTTTCAATTCGTCTAACGTAATGTTTCGCATCAGGAAAATGCTTATAAAAGCAGTAACTTCTGTTGCATTAAATTTATTTTGTGCAATCTCAATCATAATCGCTTTCGCCTCAGATTTTGATAAGGTGTGATGATTGAACAGGTATTGTAGGATTTCTTTCATAATGGTGATTGTTGCTGGTTGCCAGTCCATGGTTATTGGTTTTAATAGTCATCTAATTTCTATTAACCATCAACCAAACCTATTAATCCAATAAAAAATTTTTGATGATTGTTTCTCCATCAGGCGTTAAAATACTTTCCGGATGATATTGAACACCGTGAACATCATATATTTTGTGTTTCAAGCTCATAATCATTCCTTTACTGTCTGTACTTGTAATTTCTAGTTCTTCAGGGAAATTTTCAGGATTGACTGCCCAACTGTGATATCTTCCGACTTCCAAAGTTTGGGGCAAATCTTTGAAAAGCTTATGTTCATTGGTTTGGATGGCTTCCGTCGCAACACCGTGATAAATTTCACTAAGATTGATTAAGTTACCACCAAAAGCTTCTGCAATTGCCTGTTGTCCTAAACAAACGCCCAAAATACTTTTTGTGGGGGCATATTTTTTAATCAAATCCAATAAAATTCCGGCTTCTTCTGGTATTCCGGGACCCGGAGAAAGAATGATTTTGTCATACTTTTCAATTTCCTCCAAACTAATTTGGTCGTTTCTGATAACATCGACTTTCTGATTGAGAACCCGCTCAATAATCTGAACAAGATTGTAGGTGAAGCTGTCGTAATTATCGAAAACGAGAACCTTGGCTTCTGATGAATTATTTATTTCAGTTGTCATTTTTATCTGATGTTTTGTTTTTATAATTAAATTTCAAATTGTGACTAATTTGCGACCCAGCTTGAGCGGAAATCCTTTTTTTGCGTCGGGAAAGACAGGCAAAAAAGATTGAGAGCAGAAGACATAAATGAGGAAAAGCGAATGCTTTTTCGAAATTTACGAACGAAGTTCTCTGTCGCCATAAAAATTTTAAACCAAGCTCTCCGCCTTTTCCACCGCTTTTTTCAAGGCATTGAGTTTATTATTTACTTCTTGGAGCTCACTTTCAGGATCTGATTTTGCTACCAATCCCGCTCCGGCTTGATAATACAGCGTGTTGTTTTTGCTTAGAAAAGTACGAATCATAATGGCTTGATTGCACTCACCATTTAAGCCAATCATTCCGATGCAGCCGCCATAATAACCTCGGGAATCTTTTTCATATTCATTGATTAACTGTAACGCTTTATGTTTTGGAGCGCCGCTTAAAGTTCCCTGAGGAAAAGTGGTCGCAACCATTTCAAAAGGATTGGTATTTTCTTCTAATTCTGCGGTCACTTCACTTACCATGTGAATAACGTGCGAGAAAAGCTGGATTTCTTTCAGTTTTGTAACCATCACATTTTTCCCTAATTTTCCTAAATCGTTTCTTGCTAAATCAACCAGCATCGTGTGTTCTGCATTTTCTTTCGGGTCGTTTTTTAAAGATTCAATAGACTGTAAATCGGTTTCAAAATCGCCTGTTCTTTTGAAAGTTCCTGCAATTGGATGAATGATGGCTTTATTGTTTTTAATAATCAGCTGACTTTCCGGACTTGAACCAAATAATTTGTAATTTCCGTAATCAAAATAAAAAAGATAAGGTGACGGATTGATATTTCTCAAAGCACGATATACATTGAACTCATCGCCCTGAAATTTTTGTTCGAATCTTCTGCTTAAAACCAGCTGAAAAACATCTCCTCTCATAAAATGTTTCTGGGCGACTTCAACCAATTGTAAATAGTCTTCATCGGTAATATTTGATGTTTCTTCGTCAGTTTTTTCAAATGGATAAACGACTGCATTTTTATTTTTAATGAAATCTTCCAGTGTCTTGAATTCAGATTTTACACCGTCAATCTGATTTTCAATAAGATGCATTTCATCATTAAAATGATTAATGGCAATTACATATTGATATAATCTGTAGCGCAAAATCGGGATTTCAACTTCTTGACTTTGAGGTTTAAATGTTACATCTTCAAAAAACTGAACAGCCTCAAAACTTGTGTACCCAAAAAGTGACTGAGCGGTTTTTTCAATTTTATCGTGTGTTTTTTCGCACTCGAAAGTTTTAGAAAAATCATTCAGCAATTTTGGAACGTTTGTGTTTTCTAAAGACTTTTTCTCCGGAGTTTGATTAGGAAATTTGACTTCGTACTCATTTAAGTTTTTAATTTCAATTCCGGCAATTGCATTGATGGCAATGAAGGAAAAATTATTATCGATGTTTTTAGAATCCGAACTTTCCAAAAGAATCGTATCCCGGAATTTATCTCTGATTTGAAGGTAAATATTCATCGGGGTTTGAAGATCGCCCAATGTTTTTTTAGATTTTGTTTTAATTTTTATAATGGAATTCGACATTTTTTAATTTTTTGAGATTTAGACATAAAAAAAAGACTTCAACGCAATCGTCAAAGTCTCTGTATATTTTTCTATAAATTCCGGCTGTGATTTAACAACAAGACAATAGCTTCAGACCCGACGAAGAGTTTGAAAGCCACCACCAATTTTTGTTGTTTGAAATAACCATGGGACAAATGTAGAAATTTTTTTTATATCGAAAACAAAAATTTTAAAAAAGCTGAAATTTATTTTTTATTTCTCTGGAATCAGTTTAAATATGATTTAAAATAGCCTTCAATCTCATCATTAAAACTTTATTTTTTATATTTTTGTGACCAAATTAGAAAAGCAATGAAAAAAGTATTGGCAATCGTATTCTTAGGAAGTTTAGTAGCAGTAAGCTGTTCAAAAAAAGAAGAAAAATCTTTACAGGACAGCAATATCATGTTGGAAGAGCCTGAAGCTCAAGTTGTACCTGCAGATTCAACTAAAAAAGATTCTACACCAGCTCCGGCTGCAACTCCTGCACCTACAGCAACAGATTCTACAGCAACAAAATAATGAAAAAACTGTTTTTGACAGGAATGATAAGCTTGCTTGTTTTTTCCTGCTCTAAAAAAGAAAATTCAGAAGTACAGTCTACAGATTCCGGTGATGTTCCGACTCCCGTGGTTGCAAATGTTTCCGGACAGACTTTGATAGAAACGTCTGACTGTATGGCTTGTCATAATGCTGATGAAAGAATGATAGGACCTTCTTATAAAGAAATTGCTGCCAAATATTCTGAAAAGGATATTGAAACGCTTGCTTCAAAAATTATAGAAGGCGGAAGCGGAGTTTGGGGAGATGTGCCAATGCAGGCGCATCCTCAATTTTCAAAGGATGACGCCAAAAAAATGGTGGAATATATCTTAAAGCAGAAGAAATAAATGTCTTCTGAGAAATCAAATCTGCACCCAAGAAATCTGCATCGCAATCCTTACGATTTTGATTCGCTGATTTCTTGTGTGCCGGAATTGAAACATTATGTTTTTAACAATTCTTACGGAAATTTTACCATTAATTTCAGTATTCCGAAAGCTGTAAAATTGCTTAATAAAGCCTTATTGCAGCACTTTTATGATGTTAAAAACTGGGATATTCCTGACGGAAATCTTTGTCCGCCGATTCCCGGAAGAGCCGATTATGTACATTATATTGGCGATTTGTTGGCTGAAAATTATCACGAAATTCCCAAAGGTTCTGCTGTAAAAGGTTTAGACATCGGAACGGGAGCCAATTTGGTTTACCCGTTGATTGCCAACAAATCCTATGGCTGGAAAATGGTCGGAACAGACATCAACAAAGATTCTTTTCAAAATGCACAGCAGATTTTAAACCAAAATCCTGATTTATCAACTGAAATTAATCTAAGATTTCAGGAAAATTCAAATCACATTTTTAAAAATATTCTTGATCCTAAAGATAAATTTGTATTTTCAATGTGCAATCCGCCGTTTCACGATTCTGAGGAATCTGTATTGAAAGGCAATCTGAGAAAGACAAAAAATCTCAACAAGTCCAAAATTAAAAATCCAAATCTGAATTTCAGCGGACAGCAATCTGAACTTTGGTGTGAAGGCGGAGAAATTGCTTTCGTATCCAAAATGATTGAAGAAAGCGTCGAATTTTCATCGCAAATTCTTTGGTTTACCTGTCTGATTTCAAAGAAAGAAAATCTCTTCAAATTAAATTCACTTTTAAATAAGCTAAAAGCAGTAGAAATTAAAACTATTGAAATGTCTCAAGGTCAAAAAGTTAGCAGAATTTTAGCATGGACTTTTATTTCAAAAAATGAAAGGATAAATTGGCTTAAATAATTTTAGAATTTAACCATTAAGATTTTGGTTAAATGTTTAAGGTTCTTTAAGATTTAAATAAATTTAAAATTAAGCAGTATGCTTAAAATATCTAGGATATTATCTTAATAATTCTTCATTTCTTCATAAATTCTTAATGGTTTAATTTATTTCGGATATATTTTCTAAATAAATCAATCATACAAAATTTAACTTCCATAAAACCTTAAAATTCACTATTTTTGCATTTCGAAAAAATTGAATTACAATGCAATTATCAGAACAGGAAATTATTAGAAGAGAAAAGCTGAATAAGCTTGTTGAAATGGGAATAAACGCATTCCCGGCGGAAGAATACACGATTACAGATACAACAGAATCTATAAAACAGGATTTCGCAGAAAGTAAACAGGTGAAGATTGCGGGAAGATTGATGTCTCGCCGTATTCAGGGGAAAGCTTCTTTTGCTGAATTGCAGGATTCTACAGGTAGAATTCAGGTGTATTTCAACAGAGACGAAATCTGCACCGGTGAAGACAAAACTTTATACAACGACGTTTACAAGCACCTTTTAGATATTGGTGATATCATCGGTATTGAAGGAGAGTTGTTCACCACTCAGGTTGGTGAAAAAACCGTTTTGGTAAAAAACTTTACGCTTCTAACGAAAGCTTTAAGACCACTTCCACAGGCAAAAACTGACGAAAATGGAGTAGTACACGACGGATTCACAGATCCGGAACTAAGATACAGACAACGTTATGTAGATTTAACGGTAAATCCGAATGTGAAAGAAATTTTCGTAAAAAGAACAAAATTGTTCAATGCGATGAGAACTTTCTTCAATGAAGCAGGATATTTTGAGGTTGAAACGCCAATCTTACAGTCGATTCCCGGTGGAGCTGCGGCAAGACCTTTCATTACTCATCACAATGCTTTAGATATTCCATTATATTTAAGAATTGCTAACGAATTATATCTGAAAAGATTGATCGTTGGTGGATTTGACGGAGTTTATGAATTCTCTAAAAACTTCAGAAATGAAGGGATGGACAGAACGCACAACCCGGAATTTACGGCAATGGAAATTTATGTTGCCTACAAAGATTACAACTGGATGATGGATTTCACAGAGAAATTGTTGGAATTCTGTGCAACTTCTGTAAACGGATCTTCAGAATCTGTTTTCGGAGAGCATAAAATCAGCTGGAAAGCACCTTACCCAAGAGTTTCTATGACAGAAGCTATTTTGAAATATACAGGTTTTGACATCACCGGAAAATCTGAGCAGGAATTATTTGATTTTGCAAAATCTATCGGAATCGAGGTTAACGAAACGATGGGTAAAGGAAAATTGATTGACGAAATTTTTGGTGAAAAATGTGAAGGAAACTTCATTCAGCCGACTTTTATTACCGATTATCCGATTGAAATGTCTCCTTTAACGAAAAAACACAGAAGCAAAGAAGGTTTGACGGAACGTTTCGAATTAATGGTTTGCGGAAAAGAAATTGCCAATGCTTATTCTGAGCTGAATGATCCGATCGACCAAAGAGAGCGTTTTGAAGAGCAATTAAAATTGGCTGAAAAAGGTGATGATGAAGCAGGACAATTCATTGATGAGGATTTCCTAAGAGCTCTTGAATACGGAATGCCGCCAACTTCAGGTTTAGGGATCGGAATGGACAGATTGATTATGTTCTTAACAAATAATCCGTCAATCCAGGAAGTATTATTCTTCCCTCAGATGAAGCCGGAAAAAACAGTTCCTCAAATTGAATTGGGAGAAGATGAACATGTGATTCTAGATATTTTGAAGTCTGGGGAGCAAATTGCTTTGGCTGAAGTGAAAACGTTAAGCAAGTTATCCGGTAAAAAATGGGATAAGGCTGCAAAAACTTTAACGAAAGGAGGTTTGGTGAAAGTGGAGAAGGTTGATGAAAATGTTTTGATGAAATTGGTTTAAATTAATTTGAAATAAATTTTAGACTCGGGCGGAAGCGAAGCTTCCGCCCGAGTCTTTTATAAAAATGATTTCCTTACAAACTAATTTTTGGTAAATCACGTTTAGAAGAAAACTATTCCGATGAAAGGCTTTGTTTTATTTTTTTTCCTGTCAATAGCAATACATTCACAAACTCTTACTTCAATTTATTTCGCAAACAACAGTTCCGAACTAAGTTCAGATTCTAAAATAAAGCTTGACAGTTTAGCAAAACTAAACTCAAAACTCACCTTCAGGATTTTTGGTAATGCTAATCCTTTAGGAAATGAGATTTTAAATAAATCCTTATCGGAAAACCGGGCAAAAAATGTTACAAATTATTTGAAAATTAGAATCGAGAAAAATATTCATTTGGCAAGTTCGATTGGATTGGGAATTTCAAAGCAGATCAATGATAATAGTTCTGAGGATTTACTCGCAAAAAACAGACGGGTTGATATTTTCATTGAACGTTTTTTTGATAAAGGAGAAAAAATTTCCAGAAATGCATATCCGAGCTTTTTTGATATGAAAATTGCTTCTATGAAAGTGAAAGATACTTTCTCATTACCCAATGTGAATTTTATTGGAGGACGTCATGTATGGCTTTCCAAAGGGAATAGACGATTGTTTATGCTTTATGAGATTTTAAAGAAAAATCCAACACTTGAAGTCGAACTTCAGGGACATATTTGTTGTGATTATGAAAATTTTGATGGTGAAGATTTAGATTTAAAAACATTTAATCTTTCCTTTACCAGAGCCGATGCAATCCGAAGTTTTTTAATTAAGATGGGAATTGAGCCGCATCGTATTAAAGCTGAAGGTTTGGGACATCTCAATCCCGTTGCTTATCCCGAAGAAACTGAAGAAGACCGTACCAAAAACAGGCGTGTGGAATTGGTTTTAATTAAAAAATAATTCGGTCATGTATATACTTTCACATATCGTTTCTGATATTCTGAACCATAACAGTTAAATGAAAAGAATCCTGCAATTTCTTTTAATCCAAGCTCTTTTTCATCAAGGTAAAGCTTTACTTCTTCTTCATTAAGTTTGATCCAGACTTCCCAAATTCCGTGTGTTCCGCAGCTTACTTCGAGTAAATAGATGTTTTGTTGATCTTTGAAAAGCCTGTAAACATAGGGTTCTAAGGTAATGAGCTGGAAATCTTTTAGACTAAATTCTTCCACCGATTATATTTTAAAATTATAGATTAATTTATTTTCTCTGCTTACTAAATGAGATCATCAGGTAAAACAAAAATGGCAAGATAAATATTGAGCCTAAAATAAGTGCCCATCCTAATGCGGAAATTGTTTTTGCAGCTGCAGAATATTCCATTAATGAAAGATGTTCACCGTTTCCGAATAATATAATATTCGGGTTATGCTGATAAGTTGCTGCAACCAGAATCATAATGATCTGAAATCCGGCTAAAGCTCTTACAGGGAGTAATTTTTGCTTATGCATTGCTCTTAGAATCAATAGTAAACTAATTGTAGCAAAAGAAACAGCCATTATGCCTAAAGGCTTAGAAAAAATCCAATATAAAAGAGGAATGTCAGATAAATAAGCTGATACAAATACTAAAATTCCTGTAATGATCACAAAAAGCATCGTCTGATGCGATTTTCTGATCATTAAACCCAATTCAAAGCGGTCGATCGTTTCCCTCAAAGCAAAAACAGAAGCGAGATAGGCACATAGTGAAACTGTGAAAAGTCCAACTGCAATACCGAACCAGTTGAGCCAGCTGAAAATATACAGATCAGGGAAACTCTGCGCATCCGGATTAATCGAACGTGAAACGGTAGCTGCAGCAATTAAACCGAGAAAAAAGGGTGTCAGTAAACTTGAAAAATAAAATATCTGGGTATAAACCTTTTGCCAATCATCTTTTACTGCATCGTAATGCCTGAAAGTAAAAGCGGTTCCTCTTGCAATAATTCCGACAAGCATCAAAACCAGAGGAATATGCAGATAAGTTGAAAGGGTAGTATATATTTCAGGAAAACCGACAAATAAAATGACGATGGCGATAATCAGCCACATATGATTCGCTTCCCAAACAGGCGCAATCGATTCGTACATAATCGTTTTTGTTTTAGAGCGGTTTTTTTTTCTGGTGAAAAGCTCAACAATTCCGGCTCCGAAATCAGCACCTCCCAATATGACATACGCACAGATAGAAAGCCATAGAAAACCAATAACAACGTAGATCATGATTTTTTGTTTTTAGAATTAAACTGCGCATCTGTAGGATCATATAACTTTGGCACCATTTTGATCTGCCTGTTTAAAAGGAAAATAATAATCAGTGATAAAGACACAAAAATTGCCGTAAAAAAATAAAATGAATACTGAATTCCCGGCATTGGAGTTACGGCATCTGCAGTTCGCATGATTCCGTAAATAATCCAGGGTTGTCTGCCGACTTCGGTGACCGTCCAACCTGCTTCCAAAGCGATATATCCGAAAGGTGTGGCGTATAAAAAGGTTTTTAAAAGCCAATTTCTGGTCAGCCATTCTTTTTTAAAAAATACAGCATATAAATAAATCATTCCGATAATGATCATTACCACTCCAAAGAAAATCATGATCTGAAAAGCATAATGAACGACTGCAATTGGAGGCCATTCGTCTTTAGCAAAATCTTTCAGACCTTTTACTTCAGAATTGAAATCGTTGCTCACCAAAAAACTTAAAACTTTCGGAATTTTTAAAGCATATTTAATTTCTTCTTTTTCTTCATCAGGAATACCGCCGATCACAAATGATGCTCCTCTTTCAGTTTCAAAATGAGCTTCCATTGCAGCTAATTTTATCGGTTGTCTTTCAGCTACGGATTTTGCAGCAATATCTCCGCTCAAAGGAGCTCCGAATGCGCCGATCAAAGCAAACCCGGCAGCAATTCTGAACGCTTTGGTATGGAACTCTACATTCTTTTTTCTCATGATTAAATAAGCATGAACTCCTGCTACCGCAAAACCTGTCGCACAAAATGCCGCAACCGTCATATGCAAAGCCTGCGGAAACCAAGCCTCATTAAACATTGCTTTTATAGGATCTATATTTAAATATTGTCCGTCTACAAAATCAAATCCGGCAGGAGAGTTCATCCATGCATTAGCTGCAACGACCAGAATTCCTGAAGCTAAACCACTTAAGCCAACCAAAAATCCGCAAAACCAATGGAACCATTTATTAAATCTATCCCATCCGTAAAGGAAAAAACCGATTGCAATTGCCTCAATAAAGAAAGCAGTTCCTTCCAATGAAAATGGCATTCCGAAGATCGGCCCGGCGTGTTTCATGAATTCTGGCCAGAGAAGCCCTAGTTCAAAAGAAAGCATTGTTCCGGAAACTGCACCCGTTGCGAAAAGGATAGCTACACCTTTACTCCAGGCTTTGGTGAGACCTTTGTAAACTTCGTTTTTTGTTTTTAAATATTTCCAGTGGGCAAAAGCCATAAGAAAAGGCATTACCATGCCGACACACGAAAAGATGATATGAAAACCGAGCGACATCGCCATCTGAGCGCGCGCAGCCAGAAAATCGTCCATAATATTCCATTTTTCACCTCTAAGGTACGCATTATATGATGTGCTTTTATATGATTTAAAACATTCTGATGAATCAGAAAATCTGCCGTAACTTTAATCTTTTTTTACATTAAATATTGACTTTGTTTTAATTATAAATTGAAAGATTTTTAGATGTATTTAACTTTTATAAGTCGAAAAAAATCACGATATTTGTAGGTCTTTGCATTTAGCAGGATTTTTAATATTTTATATGAGTCAAAAACAATATACAGCTAGTAGTATTCAGGCATTGGAAGGAATGGAGCACGTACGTATGCGTCCTTCAATGTACATTGGTGATGTGGGAGTAAGAGGTCTCCATCATTTGGTTTATGAAGTAGTAGATAACTCTATTGATGAAGCTTTGGCAGGTTACTGCGACACAATTTTCGTCAGCATCAAAGAAGGAAACGGAATCGAGGTTAGCGATAACGGTAGAGGTATTCCGGTTGACTTCCACGAAAAAGAACAAAAATCTGCTCTTGAAGTTGTAATGACAAAAATCGGAGCCGGAGGTAAATTCGATAAAGATTCTTACAAGGTTTCCGGTGGTCTTCACGGAGTTGGGGTATCGTGTGTGAATGCGCTTTCCAACCAGATGGTGACAACGGTTTACAGAGACGGAAATGTATATCAGCAAATTTATTCTAAAGGAAAAGCTCAGACTGAAGTTGAAGAAATCGGTCACAGCGAAAACAGAGGTACAAAGCAGTTTTTCCAGCCTGACGATACAATTTTTACAGAATTAGTTTATAATTACGATACATTAGCAACACGTCTAAGAGAACTTTCTTATCTTAACAAAGGAATCACCATTACGCTTACCGACGAAAGAGAAAAGTTGGAAGATGATACTTTCAGAACAGAAGTTTTTCACTCTGAAGGTGGTTTGAAAGAATTCGTAGCGTTTATCGACGGAAACCGTGAATCGATTATGGAGCACGTGATTTTCATGGAAGGTGAAAGAGACGATATTCCTGTTGAGGTGGCAATGCGTTACAATACATCATTTAATGAAAATCTTCACTCTTACGTAAATAATATCAATACTCACGAAGGAGGTACTCACTTGGCTGGTTTCAGACGTGCTTTGACGAGAACTTTGAAGAAATATGCCGATGAATTAGGACTTCCTGCAAAAGAAAAAGTTGAAATTACGGGTGATGACTTCCGTGAAGGTTTGACAGCTGTAATTTCTGTAAAAGTAATGGAGCCTCAGTTTGAAGGGCAGACCAAAACAAAACTAGGTAACTCGGAAGTTTCAGGAGCGGTTGATAAAATCGTGGGCGAGATGCTGACGAATTTCCTTGAAGAAAATCCCAACGAAGCGAAATTGATCGTACAGAAAGTTGTTTTAGCTGCAAAAGCGAGACAGGCTGCGAAAAAAGCCCGTGAAATGGTTCAGAGAAAATCTCCGATGGGAGGTTCTGGGCTTCCGGGAAAATTATCTGACTGTTCATCAAAAAGCCCTGAAGAATCTGAACTGTTCTTAGTGGAGGGGGATTCCGCAGGTGGAACGGCTAAACAAGGTCGTGACCGTCATTTCCAGGCAATTTTACCATTAAGAGGTAAGATCTTGAATGTTGAGAAATCAATGTTGCATAAGGTTTATGAAAATGAAGAAATCAAAAATATTTATACAGCTCTTGGAGTTTCTGTAGGAACAGAAGAAGACAGCAAAGCTTTAAATATGACAAAACTGAGATACCATAAAATCGTTATCATGACCGATGCCGATATCGATGGTTCTCATATTTCGACATTGATTTTGACTTTCTTCTTCAGATATATGAAAGAACTGATTGAGAACGGATATATTTATATCGCTCAACCTCCTTTATATTTATTGAAAAAAGGGAATAAAAAGCAATATGCTTACAACGAGAAAGAGCGTGAAGAATTTACTTTAGAAATGTCTCCGGACGGGAAAGGAGTAGAGGTTCAACGTTACAAAGGTCTTGGAGAGATGAATCCTGAACAGCTTTGGGAAACAACGTTGAATCCTGAAGGCAGAATTTTAAAACAAGTAACGATTGATAATGCTGTTGAAGCAGATGGTGTTTTCTCAATGTTGATGGGAGATGAGGTTCCGCCAAGAAGAGAATTTATCGAAAAGAATGCTAAATATGCGAAGATTGATGCTTAATTAGTATCTTCAAAATATTATATAAAGACTTCATTCATGTAATGAAGTCTTTTTTTATACCTAATAAATCTCATGATCATGAAAATAAATTAACATTTTATTAAGATTTTTTATATTTTTGAAAAAAATTAATAACGATGATGAAATTATGGTGCGTAGGAGCTCTTTCATTAGCCTCTATTTATTATGCACAAAATTATCCCGTATCTGAAATCAGCGACGTTTTAAAGAAAAATGCAAGTGCAGTTGTAAGAAATGAAAATACAGTTTTAGAAATTAATAAAATTGACGAAATTGTTTATCATAATTTTTCTGCAATCACTGTAATTAATAAAGATGCAGTTGGTTTTGCTATTCCGAGAATTTACTACGAAAAAGGAAATGCTGCATCCAATATTAAAGTAACAGTTTATGACGAAAAAGGTGTAAAAATAAAAAGTTATTCTAAAAGTGACTTTTCTGATGTAGCGGCCAATTCTCAAGGTACATTTTATTCGAATAACAGAGTGATGTATCTTTCTTACACTCCGACAACCTATCCTTATACAATAGAATTCAGCTATGATCAGAAAGATCCAAACACCGTTTTTATTCCTGATTTTACGCCTTATCAAGACTTTAACATTTCATTGCAGAAAAGCAGTTTTAAAATCATTAATAAATCAGGAATTAACTTACGCTCAAAAACTTATGAATCACCATATGGTTTTGCTTCTGTAAAAGTTGCAGACGAAGATGGTGGAAAAGTGTATACTTACGAGAATGTTCCTGCGATTGATCATGAAGATATGGCTCCCAATCCGCAAAAAATACTACCCAAAGTAAGCTTCTCTCTGGATCAGTTTAGCTTAGTCGGAAAAAAAGGTAATATTACAACGTGGAAAGACTTTGGTTTATGGTATTACAATAATCTTTTGACACCAGTTTCGGTTTCTACACCTCAGATAAAATCTGAAATTGCTGCACTGAATCTTTCCGGTTCTACCGAAGAAAAAGTAAAGAAAATTTATCAGTACATGCAAAGCAAGACAAGATACGTTTTTGTAACCTTAGGAATCGGAGGATGGCAACCGATGTTACCCGATGAAGTTCAGAAGAAAGGGTATGGAGACTGTAAAGGTCTTACCAATTATATGAAAACTCTTCTGGATGAAGCAGGAATACCGTCGTATTATGCAATCATAAATTCCAATTCTTCACCGATAAGCTTCGATGCCGATTTCCCTAAAATGGGAGGAAATCATGCTATTCTTGTAATTCCTACAGAAAAAGGAAATATTTGGCTCGAAAATACATCTCAGGAAATGGCATACAATCATTTAGGATACAGTACGACAGACAGAAATGTTCTTGCTGTAAAGCCTACAGGAATTGAGATTATGCAGACTCCGGTTTATTCTTCTGAACAGAATAAAGAAAAACAAATATTAAATATTCAGTTAAATGCAGACAAAACGATAAACGGTAAAGGTAAATTTACATATACAGGTAATCAGTATGATTTTAATTTGTCCTATTCCGGATTGGATCAAACTGAAAAAAATAATGCTGTTAAGAACAGTTTTTCTACTTTAAGTTTCGAAAAAGTTGAAATGTCCGGTTTCAAAAACAACAGAGACATTGCTGCAGTTGATTTTGATTTAGACTTTAAGGCGATCAATTATTCCAAAATGGTAGGCTCAAGTTTTATTTTCAGAGCAGTACCTATTTATTCAGATGCGACCTATCATCAGGATGAAAACAGAAAGCTTCCGTTCGAAAGCCGTTTTTCATTCGAAGACGAGTATGAAATTGTTTATAAGCTTCCTGCAGGCTATTTTATTGAAGAAATGCCCGAAAACGGCAATATCAATTCAGATTTCGGGACTTACAAAATTTCATTTGAGAAAAAAGATGATCAGCTGATTGTCAAAAGATTTTTACAGATGAAAAAAGGACTTCACCCGAAAGAAAAGTACAACGATTACATTGGCTTCAGAAAAAAAATCATGAATGCCGATAATTCTAAAATTTTAATTTCTAAAAAATCATAAATGAAGAAAATATTCTTTGCATTATGTTTTAGTGTATCAACCGTAATTGTTTATGCCCAAAAACATGAATTTCTGAAAATGCCGAAGTTTGACATTGAAGATCTGAAAAAAACAAAATCTGAAATCGAAGAAAAGGCTCCCGCAGAAATTTTATATCGCTCATTACATTATCATATTGATAGTTCAACGGGTAATCTTTTAAAAAAGGTTAAGTACAGAATTAAAATTTATGATAAAGATAAAGCAGAAGATTGGATGAATTTGGAAATCTCGCTTTATGACAATAATCAAGGCAATAAAGAAACTCTCAATTCAATAAAAGCTTATGTTTATAATCTTGAGGATGGTAAAATAGCTGAAACAAAAGTAGATAAAAGCTCGAAATTTAGATCTAAGGAAAGCAAATATTATACTACCAATAAGTTTGCCTTTCCTAATATCAAAAATGGTTCTGTCATTGAGTTTCAATACGAAGTCACCTCACCTTTTATTTATGAAATTCCTCTCGCCTATATTGAAATGGATACACCTTCTGAATATACAGAATATATTTTTGAGTCTCCGACAAATATGTCGTATAACATCGATTTTAGGGGTTCTCTGACTCCCAAATATAAAAAGGTAGCGGAGGAAAACAGTTATGGAGCTCAATATAAAACATACAGATTTGCTTATGAAAATGTGAAAAGCTTTAAAAAGGAAAAGTTTGTAAAAAACAATGATAATTACAGAACTCAGATAAGGGCAGAACTACATTCTACTTTTTTCAATAACGGCTTAAAAAACTACACATCAACCTGGGAAGATATCAGAAAAAAACTCTGGGATCACGAGGATTTTGGAAATCAGTATAAAAAAGATAGATTGGTAAAAGAGATTTTACCAAAAAATATTTCTGATGAAAAAGATCAGCATAAGAAAGCGAATCTTTTATTCGATTTTGTTAAGAACAGCTATACATGGAACGAGCGTTATGGTTTTAGTACAGATAACGGAATCAAAGATTTAATTAAAAATAAAACAGGCAATACAGCAGATCTTAATCTGTTTCTATTAAATGCATTAAGAAGCGAAGGTATTAAAGCGTATCCTATTTTGATTTCTACTATCGGAAATGGTTTTGTAAATCTTACTTTCCCTAATTTGGGTAACTTTAATTACGTCATTGCCTGTGCAGAAATTGATAAGAAAATATACCTTTATGATGCAACATCCAAACAGGCAAAAGAAGATCTTCTTCCTGCAAGAGTATGGAATAGCAACGGTTTGCTTCTACGAGATGACAAAGCAGAACTTATTTCTCTTACGAATATTAAGGAAAGTTACAACAGTCATACCGTTAAAGCAAAAATAAATCCTGATGGTTCAGTTTCGGGCGTTTACCAGGATCAGGATGAAGGGATGGGAGCTCTTAATGCTAAAGAGCGCTTTGATGAGAATCAGGATAAGTATAAAAAAGAGTATAAAGATGTCTTTTCTGTTGATTTTGATAATATCAATTCAAGAGTTTTAGATGGGGGAGAGTTTCGATCTACGATGAGCTTTGCTTCAAATAATATGATTGATAATTTAGGAAAGAGAAAAATCATCAATCCGCTTTTATTTTTGCACCAGACCAAAAATGATTTTGATCAGGAGGAAGAAAGAAAATATATGATTGATTTTATTTCGCCGATCAGCAAGACAAAGGTTGTCGAAATAGAAATTCCTGAAGGATACGATGTTGCTGATTTACCCAAAAGTAAAAAAATTGTAACTGAAGATAAAGAAATCAGTTATTCCTACACGGTGGAAAGAAAAGACAACAGAATAATAACTGTTTCTGAATATAAAATAGCCAGCGCAGATTATCCCAAAGAATATTATCCTGCTTTCAAACAAATCTGGAAAGTAATGTCGGATTCTGAAAGTCAGGTGATGAGCTTAATAAAAAAATAAGTAATTATTTTATCAATATTTAAAAACCATTCATTTTGTGAATGGTTTTTGCATTCTTGTCGGAAAATAAATAATTATGAAAAATACATTTGTGTATATTTTGTTTTCTGCAGCTTTTCTTTTGTCTGCCTGTAAAAAGACAGAAACTAAGACAACGGAGACCAAAACTGAAATTACCGCACCTGAAAAATTTGTAATAGATTCTGTTAAACTTAATGATTCTGTAAAGTTTAATGAGATGCTTTCGGTAGATTATTCGGCGAAGATGCTGGTTTTCCCAACGATAAAAGATAAAGCTCTTTTAGGCAGTATTTATTACGATAAAAAAGGAATTACAGATTATTCAAAACTGGGATTGCAAAAATTTTTAGAAAAAGATAAAGCTGATTTTTTCTCATCCGTAAAAGAGGAAAGCAAAGAATGGATTTCAGATATCGACAGACCGCAAACCTGGGAATCGGGATCATTCATGAAGCTGATTTCACAAAGTGATGACTTCCTGCAGATCGAATATCTTTACACGTCTTACGAAGGCGGCGCACACGGAAATTACTCTTTTAATACAAGGGTTTTCGATCTGAAAAACAATAAAAAATTAGATTTAAAAGACATTACAACAATGCCGAAAGGAAGGTTGGAAGAACTTTTAATGAAAAACATCAACAAAATCCCGAGCGGAACAACAGATTCTGACGGTGCCGTAAATAATTCTGAAATGCTTTTGGTGGATGTCATTCCGGCAAACAAAGATTTTTATTTTGACGAAAAAAATCTTTACTTCCATTACAGTCCGTACGAAATTGCAGCTTTTGCGGCGGGAGATATTGTTATTCCTGTATCGTGGAAAGAGCTCGAAGGAACCATAAATCCCGAATTTAAAAAGAGACTTAAAATTAACTAATATTAATGCTTCCAAATCAGGAAGCATTTTTTATTTTTGTAACAATGGAAAAAGTTGCTTTCATCATCAATCCTTTTTCGGCAAAAAAGAATTATCAGCCATTTCTGAATGATCTTAAAAATAAGGTGCAAAACCCATTGTACTATATCTCTGAATCGATTGCCGGAACAGATGAATTTATTCAACAGCATCTTATTGATGTTGATATTTTTGTAGCAATCGGTGGTGATGGAACAATTTCAACCGTGGCAAAAAATCTGATAAATACCCATAAGGTTTTAGCTATTTTTCCGGCAGGATCAGGAAATGGTTTTTCTAATGAAACACAGTTTAGTAAAAACTTAGATGAATTATTAAATAAATTAAAATCTAAAAAATCCCGTAAGATTGATACGTTTACAGTTAACGGAAAACTTTCAATCAATGTTTCGGGAACAGGTTTCGACGGAAAAGTGGTGAAAGAATTCGAAAAAACCACTCGCGGATTTAAAAATTACATCAAGGTCTCATTAAAAACCTTCTTTAATTATAAACCAATCAAGCTGAAGTTTCTTGATGAAAACTACAAGCAGTATAATGGTAAATATTTAATGGTAAATATAGCAAACACCCGTCAGTTCGGAAATAATGCATATATCGCACCGATGGCAAGTAAAAGTGATGGTCTTGTAGATGTGGTTTTGGTGAAGAAATTTCCACTGACGTATTCGCCACTTTTTGCATTCAGAATGTTTACAAAAAAGCTTAAAGAAGACGATTATATCACATATCTCCCTGTTTCCGAAATCGAATTTAAAGTCAATACCAAAAACTGGCATCTTGACGGGGAATTCAATAAAATAAAATCTCCGATTCATGTAAAAGTTCAGCCTTCAAGCCTGAATATTCTTATTTAAACTCATTATTAAAAGAAAAAGCCTCCCGTAAGGAAGGCTAAAAAAACACAAATGATGAAAAAAAATTATCATTACGATAATAAATCTATTACAAAAATAAGTGAATAATATCCTTATTTTTTATGGCTATAATCATAGACTAAAATTTTATCTAAGATTTTCACTTTATAATTTCACATCTTAAAATTCGGAAAAGGTAAAACTTATTTTCAATTTAAATTTCCAGCTTTTTCTCTATTTCATTAGGATTTGCCAGACAATATTTCAGCTGTTGTTTATCCAATTGTTTTTCCCAGTTGGCTACAACTACTGTTGCTACGGAATTTCCGATAACGTTGGTTAAAGCACGGCATTCGCTCATAAATTTATCGATCCCTAAAATTAAGGTCATTCCCGCAATCGGGATTTCAGGAACTACCGCCAAAGTTGCCGCCAAAGTCACAAAACCTGCTCCTGTGACTCCTGCTGCCCCTTTCGAACTCAGCATGGCAACCAAAAGAAGCATAATTTGTTTTTCTATGGAAAGATCAATATTTAAGGCCTGCGCAATAAATAATGAGGCCAAAGTCATATAAATATTCGTTCCGTCAAGATTAAAAGAATAGCCTGTAGGAACTACTAAACCTACAATTGCTCTGGAACAGCCGGCTTTTTCAAGCTTTTCCATAATCCCCGGAAGTGCAGATTCTGACGAACTTGTTCCTAAAACCAGCAACAATTCTTCTTTAAGATAGTACATCAGTTTAAAAATATTGAAACCGTTATACCACGCAACTGCACCTAAAACCAAAACAACAAAAAGAATAGAGGTGATGTAAAATGTTCCGACTAGAATAATCAGATTTAGAACGGAAGCCAGACCATATTTACCGATCGTAAAAGCCATTGCTCCAAACGCACCAATTGGAGCAAGTTTCATCAGCATATGAACAATTTTAAAGACCGGAGCCGATAATACCTGTAAAAATTCTGTAACCTTTCCGCTTTTTTCCTTTGTTAAAACCAAAGCTACTCCCATGAGAATAGCAACCAGGAGTACCTGAAGAATATTTTCCCCGATTAACGGACTGAATAAGGTTTCAGGAATGATGTTCATGATAAAACCTGTAAGCGTTGTGTCATGAGCTTTTTGCTGATATTGTGAAACATCGCCCGATAAGCTTGCAGGGTCTATGTTTAATCCCGATCCGGGTTTGATTATGTTTCCTACAATTAAACCGATAATTAGTGCTAATGTTGAGAATGTAAAAAAATAAAGCATTGCCTTAATTGCAATTCTGCCCACTTTTTTCAGATCCGTCATATGCGCGATTCCTAAAGTAAGGGTAATGAAAATGACCGGAGCAATGATCATTTTAACAAGTTTAATAAAACCATCGCCTAAAGGTTTCATTTTTTCACCCAGTTCAGGATAAAAGTTTCCGAGAAGAATTCCCAAAGTGATTGCGATAATGACCTGAAAATATAGTTGTTGGTAGAATTTTTTCTTTTTCAAAAGAATATAAGATTTAAAGAGCGAAAATTAATAAAATTTGTTCTAAAAACATGATAAAAGTCAGGTGATTTTCGGCGGTGCTGAAAGTATTGTCTTAACTGAAATCAAATGAAAGCCTTTGCAAGCAGTTTACTGTATTAACAGCTCTTTTAAGGGGTTTTTGTTTTTTTAGCATATAGTTATTTGCCTGTGAAAATTTAAGATTCTTTCATTGTATTCTGTAAATGTTGGAACATTGTCGATACAAAATCCAAAACATTTATTTTATTATTGCCTCGTATATTATGAAAAATATTTTATTTAACCAAGTTTTAACATCTGACAATTTGTCAGTGTGGTGGAAATTTCGTATCTTTGCACTCCTTAAAAACACAAGTTACCATAACTTTTTAAAATCATATAATTTATGCTAAAGACAAAATTTTTTGTCAGACATACGTCTGGCGAAGGCGTAACGCCTATTTATGTAAGAGTAACAAACGGAAGAGCGTTTGACTTTAAAACGCCAACAAAAGAAACCTGCATTGCTTCACATTGGTGTAATGAAAGCGGAATGATGAAAGAGAGATTCTTCGTTGAGCAAAAAGGTAAGTTGGTAGAGAAAAGAGACGGAGCTACAAGAATTTTATTTTTTGAAAGTAGAGAAGTAAATGCAAGGCTTCAAGAATTGGAAAAGAAGATTGAGAAATCTTTTAAGGAATCAGAAGGAATTGAGTTTGATTTGGAATGGTTAAAAAATATTATTAATCCGCCTGTTGTCAAAGAAAATACTATTCCTGATGATTTTGTTGCTTATTGTGATGTTTTTACGGAACAAAAGAAACATCATGTAGGTGAAGAATATTTAGGTAAAATCAAGCGTACAAGAGATATGGTAGCAGAATTTTTAAAGTACAGCAAAAAGAAAAAGTTGAAATTCACTGAATTAAACCAACAATTTGCTTCCGACTTTGGAAATTACATGATTGAAGTTAAAAAGTATTCTAAAAATTATGTTTCAACTACTCTAAAATATATAAGGCTTGTTGCGAACCATGCAGAATTTAACGGTATTAAATTAAGTCCTCAAATCAAAATGGTTAAATCAAAATTGGAGAAAACAGTCTTTCAAATCTTAACACCGGAGGAGCTAACGAGTATTGAAAATCACAATTTTGAAGATTCGGAATTAGATAATATTCGCGATTGGTTAATTATTTCTGTATATTCTGCGCAACGTATATCAGATTTCATGAGGTTTACTACTGATATGATTAGTAGAGAAACAAATGACAAAGGGAAAGAAATGTGTTTTTTGAATTTCACTCAAGATAAAACAGGTCATGTACTACATTTACCTGTGCATCCGAAGATTTTGAAAATACTAAACAAGCGAGATTTTCAATTTCCACCGAAATATGATGAGGATAAGTACAATCTATTGGTAAAAACTGTATGTAAAGATGCAGGAATTACTGAAATGTGTTATGGAGGAATTGAAAAAGAGAAAAGGAAAGTATTTGCCCATTATCCCAAACATGAGCTTATTACAAGCCATATCGGGAGAAGGAGTTTTGCGAGTAATAATTATGGCAAAATACCAACCCCTTTATTGATGAAGGCGACAGGTCATAAAAGTGAGGGAATTTTTTTAAAATATATTGGTAAGGTTGACAACCAACAATCACACGCATTAGCCAGTTATTTTTATGATTAATAAACAATTAAATAATACAGTATGAATAAATCATTAAAAAACCCGCTTTTAAAGCACGATTTAATGTCAATTGATAAGTTTGTATGCGGATATGGAAATCTTGGATTTTTACACCCTGAAATGAGCTTGAAAATGACATTTTTTGACTGTAACGAAGAAACAGAAATTTCGGAGCAAGAGTATGACATGAACAATCATTTTCATGTGTACTTTGTCAATTATGATAAGGTGCTTCCAATTTTCGACTTTGGAATGTTTTACAATGCTATTGCGCCTGTTTTTTCAGAGTTGGCGCATGGCTTTAGAAAAGAATTGAGAAATTACTTACTAACTATTAACGACTTAACAACAAAGAGACAAACTGCCTATGAAATAAAACTACATTTTATTAGTATTGGTGAAATTTTATCGTCACTTGAAAACCTTAACCCACTCCAAAAAGAGGTGATTGATTACTTCGTGGCTCAATACAATGAAGAAATAAAGTATTTGGATAAATTATGCATACAATATTCTGAACCGTTTTCGGGCGATTCTACTGTGTCAAATGATGAAATACTAAAATCTGTTATCGAAAAGATTGTAGGCGATAAAACGGCTGATTTGACAGCTAAAATAAGCTCTTTGGAAAAAAGATTGTTACCTGAACTTTTTTCAATCAAAGAAGCTGCTGATTTCTTAGGGGTGGGTGAAACTACTTTTTGGAGAATGAGAAAAGCAAGGTTGATTCCAGAGTATATGCTTGGAGCGCAAGTATATTTTAAACCCAATGAGATTGTAAGCTGTCTCGTACGAACGAATTAACCTACCTCTAAAGTAGGATTTTCTTTCCTACTGACCTACACACCTAAAAATTTATCGAACGATTTCAAGCATTAGCAAGGGCTTATGTTAGCTACTGCTTTTGCTTGAAGTTTATTTATAACCTACCCTTATTCCTGTAATGGTTTGAGGATTAAAAAAATATGTAAAAATGGCTAAACGAGTCAAAATAAAAAGCAAGAAAGAATTTGCATTAAAGAAGAAAAATAAATTTGAAAAGGAGTACACTCATTTAACGAATAGGATTTTAATACCTTCATCAATAAAGAATTACATCGATGGAATCGTAGAAATCGAACCACCAAATTTCAAGTTGAAATTTAAAATCGAGTGGTTTTATTACATCGTAAATACAATTTTAAGAAAGCAAAATTCTTACAGTAATAAGGAATTAGAGAATGCTTCGATTACCCTAAATGCTAAAATTATGAGAAGTTGGGTTTCAAATTGTAATGAATACATGGATTGGCTAATTGAAAAAGATGTTATTGAGCTTACAGATAATCATTCGGCTGGTCACAGTTCAAGAAAATACCGTTTTTCTGAGTTTATAATGGGTTTACTTAAAAAGGATTTAGAAATAATTGTGACAGAACTTGAAAATTTAAATTCAGGCAACGTAATTCTTGAAAAATCAATTCAGGAATCATCTGTTTATGCTGAAAATGAGCATCTTTTGAAGTGGTTTAATGATAAATTGGTGATAGATTTTGAAGGTGCTAAAAACTATATTCAGGATGTGATATTTTACGAAAGTGAATATTTTGATTTAAAATTTAAAAAGGTTCATTGGAACTACCAAATATTGGCTTTACATCATAAAGTTTTTTACGCAACCCGAAATGAGGAAAGTGATTTTCGTTTACATACAGTTTTAACGAGCTTGAAGAAATTATTTAAACCTTTTGTTACCTATGGTGGTCGAGAAATTATAGGTTATGATTTAAAAAATTCACAACCGTTTTTCTTGGTATTTCTAATAGAATCTATAATGAATAATAATAGTAAAATTGATAATATATTAAGTAGAACCTATAATAAAAGTTATTATAATTCCTATATGTTGCAAAAAATCACTCAAACGATTTGTAGTAAGGAGTTTCAGGATGAATATGAGGTTTTCAGATTTTGGGTACTTGATGGCAGAATTTATGAAAATATGACGGAGATAATTGCACCTGACAAGCATTTGAGAAAATACTGTAACTACAAATATGATGAAAGACTAAATTATAAAATTAGAGAAATACATTATAGTCTACGAAATATGATGAAAGGAGTATTTTTTACGCTATTATTTTGTGGAGTAAAAACAAAAGACAAGCATTATCATACTTTCAAACGTGCTTTTCCGAATTTAGTTGGATTAATTGAGATTTTCAAAATGAAAAAGAACTCTGATTTTTCCAAGTTATTACAAAATATCGAATCGGAGTGCATTATTGATTTTGTAACAAAGAAAATTGCAGAACAATATCCCGAAATGCCATTATTTACGATACATGATTCTGTAAGTACAACGGTTGAGTATGGAGAAGTTTTGAAAACTCTAATGCCTTACTATATAAGCCAATTTACGGGTTTAACGCCTAAAATAGAAGAGGAAAAATGGAAGAAACATGATTATCAAGTTGACTATAAAAAGAGAGTTGAATTGCATCCAGAATGGTATGCTTATAACGGTTTTTAAGGTGTTTTGATTAAGCAGAATTTTAACTAAATAGATATTAAAAAGAAGAACAGGTTGGTAATGCCTGTTTTTTTTCTTGAATTTAGGAATCTAAAATTTTTTTTAATTTTTTCAGTAGGATACTGCTAAAAATTCATTTCTGAAAATTTGTATAATGTTTTTAAACTACAACATACAGAATATACAATCTATTAATTTCAAGTAATGTTCTCGTAATATCTTGTTCAAGAAAATATAATTTCATATTTCACTTTATTACGATTAAATTTGAATAATTTATTTTATAACAAATTATTAAACATTTAGTTATGAGTGAAAAAGATATGAAAAATCTCATTAGTTCGTTTAGACCACAACCATTTAAATTTATGGAATTAACGCTTGATGTAATTGAAGGAGACCCAAATCAGCCACGTAAAGCGTTTGGTTTTGGAGCAGGAGGTGATTATAACCGACTTATGAAATCAATTTCGCATTACGGGATTGAAGACCCTATCAAAGTAAGTGAAATTGAAGAAGGTCGCTTTTTAATTATGGATGGGCATAGACGATTTTCATGTGCGAAGGAGTTAGGACTTGAAACTGTGCCTTGTAGGGTATACCCTAAGATGAGCGAAGGTGAATTTGAAGCTCGAAGGTTCGAAATGCAAAATAATCGCAGAAGCTGGAAGCCAATGGAAAAAGCAAATGCCATTCATAAAATTACAGCAGAATATAAGGGTTCTACGAAAAAGGAATTAGCTAACTTGTTAGGAATCTCACCAATACATTTATCTCATTATATTGAATTAAGAGATATGAGAGTCGAATATTTAGAATTAATGTCGGACTATAATATGAAAGAATATCAACGTATTGCTTTTATGCAAATGCTTCCTAAACTTAGGAAAATTAAACAATATGAAATTGATAATATTATAAAAATTTTATTTAAAAAAATAAGTGATAATGTAATGTTCGTAGCTAACGATTTTAAAATCTTATCCAAAATTTTCACAAATGCTTCTCTTCATGAAGAGGAAATACTAAATTTTCTTACCGAACCTTTAATGACTGTTAATGAACTTTCTGAAAAGTCTCGGCTTTCAGGATTTTCCAGTCAGATTAAAATTTTAATAAAAGAATTAACCGCAAAGAAAAATTTTAATATTAATTTGACTGAAAAGGAACAAAATTTACTAGAAGACCTTCATAAACTTATGGGAACCTTTACAAACAATGCTGAATATTTCTCAACAGAAGTTTAAAAATGCAATTGCATACTATCGACACTCTGCTGAAGATAAGCAAGAAAACTCAATAGCAATTCAACGCAGTCATGTTGAGAGATTTGCTTATGAACACAACCTTGAAATAATACATGAAGAAGCAGACGAGGGAGTAAGTGGGCTACTTGCCAATAGACCTGGCTTTGAACGACTTTTTATCGAATGGATTGAAAATCCTGTAGCACCTCATTTTGAATATGTTCTGGTTTACGATGTTTCCCGATGGGGTCGCTTTCAAGATCAAGACCAAGCAGGTCATTATGTATATTTATGTAGAAAGCACAATAAAGAGGTTGTTTATGTTTCAAGGGGCTTTCCCGATATATCTAATCAACTATTTTCAAGTTTAGAAATTTCTATTCAAAGATATATGGCGGCAGAGTATAGCCGTCAATTGAGCGAAAAAGTATTTCACGGATGCATAAAAGTTTCACAACAAGGTTATTCTGCGGGAGGTAAAGCAGCCTATGGAATGACACGACAATTACTTGATGTCAACAAAAAACCTATTCGGATTCTAAATGCAAGGGAGCATAAGCAAATAGCTAATGAACGGGTTACTTTTACACCTAAAAATGATGAAACAACTGAAATCGTAAGGAAAATATTTGACTTATTTGTAAATGAACGATTTTCTATTATAGAAATTGCAGAATATTTTAATCAAAAAGGAATATTTTCAGCGAATGCAAAAAAATGGGACACATCGAAAATAATAAGGCTGCTTACTAATGAAATCTATATTGGTACTCGAATATACAATAAAACGTGGGGCAAGCTGAAGCAAAAATCTGTCAAAAATAAACGCTCAGAGTGGATTATAGTTCCGAATGCTTTTGAAGCCACGATTGATAAAGAGGTTTTTAAGAAAGCACAGGAAAAGATTTATTGGCTATTTCCAAGTAACTGGCGAAAAGGAATTCATGCAATCAAGAAAGCAAAAAAAAATATTTGCAATGATATTCTACAGTGGCTTACAAGTAAAGGTGCAAGCGAATTTGAAGCCAATGAAATAATTTTGGAACTGCCTATTATTTTTAGTATCAAACTTGAAAATATAACTAATGTATATTGGTGTTTTTTGATTTCAGAAAAAATACGAGCCTATGATAATGTTTTAGGAATAAGCGTTCTGTATGATTCAAAAAAAATAATTGAAGAGCTTTTCGTATTTTCAACTCAAAATTTTACTTCTACAAACTTTCTTATTTTAATGGAAAATACCCCGCTATACCATAAGAGTAAAATTGAAACTAAAAATTTAGAAGAAGTTATTTTAAATCTTCTAAAACAAATTAATGAATCAAGACGATGGTTTAGAAAGAAGTATAAATTCTTAGAAAATTTAATATAATTTTTTGTGTGAGTACAGCAATCGTATCAATATTATACTGAAAATTGTTAAATATAACGTTTGGTTTTACCTGTATTTTAAAACATGTACCTTCTTTTAGCAAAGATAATTGTAGTTAACAATAAACTATCGTGTTATCAACAGGCTTTGAAGCATTTAAAATTTTTCTCCCTAAAAATACTTTTTCACAGCATTAATTATTATTTTCAAGCCAAGCATGAAATAGTAAGCACAGCCTATATAAAAAACGAGATATGCCAACAGAGTCAAAAGAAGTGAAACGTCATCCCAAACGCTGTATTGTTTGTACTCAAATGGAATACACTCTTTTTGAAATTGCAATATCATTTTGTGTTATCAATCAGGTTTTTAATAATTATTTCTATGGTCTCATTTAACCATTTTATAACTATTCGAGTTTGTTCAGCAGAGCCATAATCTATATTTCTATTATCTAAATTTTTAGAGATAGCATCTTTGAAGTGGCTTATTATTTTGTATTTCGCATCTGCGCTAATTTCCCAAGTTTTAATATCATTAATTATATTTTCAATAGTAGCTTTTACAGTTTGAAAATTACTATCATAGTTTTGCTGTTTTTGTCTTAAAGCACGTTCTATCAAATCAAGATGATATGGTTGGGTATAATTGCCATATTGTCGTGGTTGTCTTTCATATTGCGTTTTGTTCAGATTGTAATATTCCCAATGTCTTGAGAGACTATTGTACTTTTTATAACCAATTATATTCCCTGAGGAATCGAAATAATCATAACGTTTGTAGAGTGAATTATATTTCTCGGTGACAGACTGAGAAAAATACATACTTCCAAATAATAGAAATGCTAAAAAAATAATATTTTTCATGGATAGAGCGATTTTTTTCACTCAGCTCCAAAGTGAAAATTTTTAATACATAAAGGCGTGGAACTTTAGCTTACTGTTACTGAGGGACTGGTATCCCGATACACAAATAAACCAAGTCCACGCCAAGCGTGAACATTAGGTCTATTTATCTCGTGTATCTTTAAATTACCAGTTTTCAGTAACAAGTATAAATAGCTAACGCTTTTTTTTCGTAAATGTCCTCCAAATGAACTATTTCATTTTGACAATTTTTTCTATATCAATAATTAAACCGTTTTAGTTGTTTCTAGTTTGCAAAAGTGATGAAAAAATCAATATCCTGAAACTGATTTTTTGTTTATATTAATTTTTTGGCAACAATACCTTAATTACACTAATCTATTATTATTATTATTATTATTTTAGCAGAATACTTATTAATCAAAAATTTCCCCGTTTCTAATTTGTTGCATAAACTTATTCATTAGGTTTTGTATTTGTTCAAAATTTGGAATTGATCCTATCTTTAAATCAATTATTATTACATCATTATCTGAAATCAAATTATCTTTAACTTGTTCATTGATGATTATTGGCAATTGATTTATTCCGTTTACAATAATTTTTGTCCAACCTTTTTGCAGTTGTTGCAATTCTTTTAAAGAATCGGGAGGTGTCAATGATCTGTTTTCCAATTCCCACTCAAAGAATTTGATACAGATATACTCCATCTTATTTATTGCAGATTTCATATCAAAAATGCTCAGTTCGGAATCAGTTCCCCCATAGGATTTTATCAAATCATCAAATGCCCTTCGAAACATTTGAATCAATTTTAAATAATCCTCATGACGATCAGCTTGGGAGCTTAAATAATCAATAACATTTAGGGTTTTTGATTTTACAAATACAAGGTCTTTTGCTAGCTCATTATATTTTTGATTTATATTAACTAGTCTGTCTTTAATCAACTCTGATGAAAGTGTGTATTGCCAAAACCTTTTCTGTTCGATCGCTATTCTTTTAATCTCTAATTTTTCATCTTTAAGATCAATAATATTTGAATAAGAATACTCTTTTAAGCTTTTTCGTACTTGATTAGTAAAAGGTCCCAGAGCTGCTAGCAAATTATTGTCTTCCCTAGTACTATCGTATTTTCCTGGATTAATACCTAGTAAATCACTAGGTAAGTGTAAATCATCACATAGATCTGGTATCACAAAAAATAATTTATCTGTACCTAACCGTCCTATAAATAATCCTAACTCAAAAATAACGTTATCACGTATTGTACTAAATAATTTCTCTCTAATTTTTGTAACATTGTAAATCGTCAGCAAAAAGTAGACATTATATAGTATAAAAGTTAAGGAGTGTTTTCAAAAAAAGAATTACATTTAATTATGGAAACACCTAAAAAGAAAAGTTCCGAAAAATTCGTAAAAGACATC
>NZ_MAUH01000019.1:0-55663 GCF_001693475.1 Chryseobacterium sp. CBo1 | reverse complement strand
CAGTGATAAAGATACAAAATTTAAACTAAAAAAACAACATAAATATTTGATAATCAATTAATTAAAACAATTTCTTGTTTTACTAAAACACAAAAAAGTCGGAAGAAAAATCTTCCGACCATGACTAGGTATTACATCCTCTTTTTTTTATGTCTTGTACAATCAGTAAATATCATAAAACTAATAAAGAAAAGTATAATGGAAAGCTTGGTTGCAATACCGAAATTTGCAGTATAGAAGTTATAATTAAAGTAAAAACAAAATGTTGAACATTATTAATAGAATTATTTTTGGATTAACTCACTACCACAGTGAGAAATCTGATTGTTGTTGTCACTGTTGAGGACTATATTCAAACCCGATAATACACTTTACTTTTTCTGGGTTTGGCAAATACCAATCCAACTCAAATTGATAAACAATTTTTTAATTCTTACAAATATTAATAATGAAACAAAATATTCAAGAGAGTGCCCTTGAGACAGGTTTGTCCAATCACTCTAAAACTAAAATAAAAAAATCCCCATCCATTGTTATTGCATTAGCATTTATCGTCTTAGTATTTGATGGCTATGATTTAGTAGTATACGGAACAATAGTAAAATCTATTCTAGCTTATGAAGCATGGGGGTTAACTACCGCTGAAACAGGCTCTATAAATAGTCTGGCTCTTGTGGGAATGGCAATAGGGTCACTTACTGTTGGCTACCTTACAGATTTAATTGGACGTAGAAAAGTTTTAATTGGAGCAGTCACATTTTTTTCTCTCTTTATGATTGCGACGGCGTTGGCTCCTACACCGTTTCTGTTCGGGCTTTTTCGCTTTATTTCTGGTTTAGGTCTCGGTGGTGTAATCCCTACAGCAGTAGCTACAACAGTAGAGTTTTCAAGAGCAGGGCGTAAAAATTTCAATAACGCTTTAATGTTTTCCGGTTATTCTATGGGAGGTATTTTCGCCGCATTGTTGGCTATCGGTTTAGTAGAAACAATTGGTTTCCGTGGAATGTTAGGGATCGGTGCATTGCCATTAATTACCGTTGTACCACTATTACTCTATTATCTCCCTGAAAGTCCGGTATATTTAAGATCAAAAGGTCGCATTAGAGAAGCAGATACAATTATAGCAGAATATGGCTTAACACCCATAGAACCAACTTCGCCAATTAAAAAAGAAGTTCGGCAAGTCGAAAAAAAACGCAATCCTTTATTGGCAATCTTTACAGGTCGCTGGGCATTGATTACAATTGTGTTTTTGCTCGCAGCTATTTCTGGTCAGATTTTAATCTATGGACTTAATACGTGGTTGCCTACGTTATTAACTATTGCAGGTTATTCGGCTACTTCAGCATTAACGTTCTTGTTGGTCACGAATGCTGGAGCAGTAGCAGGTTCGCTAATTGCTTCCCCATTGGCAGACAAGTTCGGAGCAAAAAGAGTTGTTTCAGCGGCATTTGCGATGGCAGGCATTGCATTATTCCTAATGGCTCTTGGCTTTAGTACAGGCGACGGTAATGGATGGTCTATGAGCCTTACTTACTTGCTTGTAGCCGTAGTTGGTTTCGGCTCCATAGGTGCACAAATTTTGTTGAATGGCTTTATCGCTACCTATTATCCCGATGCCACTCGTGGTACAGCTTTAGGTACTATCCTTGCAGTAGGTCGTATAGGTGCAGCAGTTGCAATCATTCTTGGCGGTATTCTTATCGCATCAGAACTGTCCAACTTTGCTAATTTCGCAGTATGGGCAATTCCTGCAATTCTTGGTACTATTATCGTATTGAGCGTTCCAAATAGTCAAAAGTAACCTTATAAAATTAGAGGAACAGACACCCGTTGTAATAATTACAATGGGGGTTTTGCATTGCATCAACAATACAATTTTACAATTCAGTAAATATCATAAATCTAAAAAGGAATTGCATAATATTTAGGATAACAAATGTACTGAAATTTGCAGTATAAGATAACAATTTAAAATTACATAGAAAATGAAAAAGTTAGTTTTAGGCTTGTCAGTAATCATATTTACTGCTTGTAACAATAATAAGAAAACAGAACAAAGTGTACAAGAAAACAATCAGCCTGTATTAGAACAAACAACTGTCCCGACGGAACAAGCAAACGAAGTTGAGTTGACCATCAGTGGCGGTGATGATATGAAATTTGATAAAACCGAACTTAAAGTAAAAGAAGGACAAACTGTAAAGTTGATTCTTAAGCATACCGGAAAAGCACCAATTGAAGCAATGGGACATAATGTTGTTATTCTTGCACAAGGTACAGACTTCAATGCTTTCGCTAATGCAGCAATCAATGCTAAAGATAATGACTATATTCCAAAAGAAATGGAAAAAGCCGTTATTACCAAAACAGATATGATTGGTGGCGGACAAACTACCGAAATTACTTTTAATGCTCCTGCAAAAGGTTCTTATGATTTTTTATGTTCTTTCCCAGGCCACTACATCTATATGAAGGGTAAGTTCATTGTAGAATAAAATCATAATTTTAAAATCAGTAAAAGTCACAAATCTTACAAGGAATACCATAATAATAAGTATCAAATTAAGACGGAAATTTGTTAAACATTAAAAATAAGATAAAATGAAAAATTTGGAATTAAGCATACCAGACATGCAAAGTGCTCACTGCCAATCAAGAGTAAATGGAGCAATCAAAGATATTAATGGCGTTACTATTGAAAAATTAGAAGCAGGGAAACTTGCTGTTTCAATAGAGAATGATAGTGTGAAACAAGAGTTGGTCCAGGCTATTGAGAAAGCTGGCTACAAAGTAGATGGCGGAGATAGCGAAAAAACGTCAAGCTGCTCTTGCTGCGTGTAAGTTCAATATTGCTCGGGGATTTGCTGAATATATCCCTGGGCTTTTCTCCATTTACTCTTAGGGTACCAAAACAGTGTTTCCCAATCTCTAACATAAAAAGTTATGTTACATCAATTAAAATTAGGTGACTGTTCGGATGTAATAACGAAAGTACACCGGGTAGCAGATCAGATTATTCAGACCCAATTGGATACAGGTTCATCTGCTCCGTTTGCGATTCAGATAACAAGCGAACTCAATACGGATTATCAAGAACTGAACAATCTGTTTCTTTTAAAATGTGATGTCAGCCTTGAAATTATATTTACAAAGCGAATAATTGAAAAGGTAAAAGAATTGCTGGTATATACCGAGCAAACTATCACGCAAATTGCAAAATCGTTAGGTTATAAAAAAGCTTCGGAGCTTACCGAGCAATTAAAGACCTATACAGGATTAACGTCTGCCCATTTCAAACAGATAAGAAAAAACAAGCTGGCAATTATCAGAAGACAGCAAGAAAAGTAAAACGAAATTTAATTATCAAATATCATGTTTTGATGAACCTCTCTTTGTGAACAACAAGTAGAGGTTTCCTTTTAAAGATAACAAAGCAGATAGAAATTATTTAAAATGAAGAAATTTACATGGCGAACCCATAAAACTGTGAAGGAAACACAGGATACTCTGACCATATACTTTGAAACCGATCAACAACAATTTTCCTACTTGCCTGGTCAGTATCTAAACATCAGATGCAACATAGATGGAGAGATGGTAATTCGCTCGTATTCATTTAGTTCCAAACCCTCAGATCCTAATCCAGCTATTACTGTAAAAAGAGTAACTGGAGGAAAAATGAGTAACTATATTTTTGAAAATGCAGACCAAATAGAAATATGGGAAATTGAAGCACCGTTTGGGAATTTTGTTTTGGAAGATACAATAGCTGGACAATCCAAAATAGTTCTTTTGGCCGGTGGTAGCGGTATCGCACCTTTATTCTCTATGCTCAATAGTATTGATAGTAGTCGTCAAATTCCCTTACTGATATACAGTAATAAAACGCCAAGTGAAACTATTTTTTATAATGAACTGGAAACTTTAGAGATAAATGAAAGTCTCGAAATATGCTATTCCTTTACTTCCCCCGAATTTATCTCTACTAAAATCAATCATATTGCAGGACGATTCTCTCTATTGGTACTTCGTTCCATAATCAAACGACTTGTTCCTGAAATAAACGATGCCCATTACTACATTTGTGGACCTACCGGCTTAATGGATTTATATAAAAATGCCTTAACAGGATTGAATATTCCAGAAGAAAATATTCATTTGGAATATTTCGACCCAGTTCCAGTTGATGTGGGAGATTTGGAAACTGACGGTGTTGTAAAAGATGTGATTGTAAATTACTATGAGGACTACTACGAGAATGATGAAAAGCAGACCTATGAATGCACATCACTCATTGAGGTGCAGCCGAAGCAATCTCTTTTGGATGCAATGAAAGAGCATCATATCAAAGTAGCGAGTTCCTGCAAAAACGGAACCTGTGGGGCTTGTTGGGCAGTAAAAACAGATGGCGAAGTACGGATGCTCCATAATGGGGCTCTGACAGAACAGGATATTGCCGAGGGAATAATTTTATTGTGCCAAAGCTATCCGACAAATGCGGATGTATGTGTAACTGTATCGTGAATAAGAAAAACGATATTGATTAAATAATATGCTGTTAAGCCTTTAATTTGATATTAAAATACTGACGACATATCGAAATAGCTAGAGATGTGCAACTTACTCTTTTGTAACTACTTTAATTCCGTTCATAAGCAATTCTAATGTTCGCTCAATGGCAGATTGACCAGACATCTGAACATATGCAACTGCGCCACCTACCATTGATATTAATATCAGTAAATCTTTTTCACAACAAAAGTCATCTCGTAATAAGTTGCTATTTTTTGCGAGTTGAATTGGTTTTTCGAAAATCTCAAACAATCTGGAAGAAGTCAAGGTTTGTTCCTGTCCGTTGATATAAGGTAAAAAGTTATGATATTCCACCCGTTGTATCAATACCTTTTTTAACAACAGATAGAATCCATTTTTGTTTTCTTGCAATGCTTTAGCGTATAAATCAAGTTGATCTAGATTGTAATGAAATACTGCCGACACAAGAGCTTCCCGATCCGGAAAATGACGATAAAAAGTCATTCTGGAAACATCAGATTCTTTGGCAATTTCAGTCAATGGAATATCTATTCCTTTCTCCATGAATAGATTCAAAGCAGTTTTTACAATTTTTACTTTATTTTGAACAGAATCGGATCTAGCTTTCAAATTCATATAATGATTTTAATTGGTGCAAAATTAATAATTTTTTAAATGTTACACTATGTAACATTTATTTGTTATTTGTTTATCTTTGATAAGAAACAATAACTTCAATATCCTATGAATGCAATTAATCCTGATAAAGTATTTTCACCCGCAAAATTAGGACCCATTACTCTTCCGAATCGGGTTATAAAAGCGGCAACCAGTGAAGGCAGAAGCCCTGACGGAAAAGTTACACAATCATTAATAGACTTTCATGAGGGCTTTATAAAAGGAGGGGTTGGTATGACAACTATTGCCTACTGCGCTATTTCCGCAGAAGGTTTTGCAGCACCGGGAGAAATTTTGATGGTTCGTGAAAATATTTCAGGCCTCAAACAATTTACACAGGCGATGCATAAGGCTGGCGGAAAAGCCTCCGCACAGTTAGGGCATGCCGGTCCCGTAGCCACCAAACAAATCACAGGTGTACAACCAATTGCTCCGTCAAGGTTTAGAAGTCCTTCTAGTTTTCAGGTTTGTCGTGAAATCGGCCGAGAGGAAATGAAAACCATTATCAGGCAATTTGCGGATGCCGCAGAAGTTGCTGCCGATGCCAATTTTGATGCGATCGAACTTCATTTTGGGCATTTGTATCTGGTATCTTCTTTTTTCAGTCCTTGGATCAACAAAAGAAAAGATGAATATGGCGGTTCTATTGAAAATCGTACACGTTTTGCAAAAGAAATCCTTCTTGCCGTAAAAGAAAGGGTGAAAGACCGTTTGGCAATTATTGTTAAAATGTCTATGGATGATGGTATTAAAAACTCAATCTGGTTAGATGAGTCCACACAAACAGCAAGAATTCTGGACGAAACAGGCGCTGTTGATGCGTTTGAGTTAACGATGGGATCTTCGGTAAAAAATCAAATGTATCTGTTCAGAGGTGAAACTGATTTAGAGGGCATGTCAAAAACACAGAAAGGAATTTTCAGATTGGGGGTAAAATGGTTTGGAAAATTAGTGTTAGGTGAATACCCGTACGAACATCTTTATATGCTTAAATCGGCTCGGCAATTCCAGACAGTAGTGAAAAAAGCTCAACTGATTTTGTTGGGAGGAATTAATGATTATGTGCATTTGCAAACGGCTATGCAGGAAGGTTTTGACTTTGTTGCGATGGGAAGGGCATTACTTCGCGAGCCCGATATCATCAATAAATTAAAAGATAATCCGTTGGGAAGAGGAAGATGTATTCAATGCAATAAATGTATGTCTACTGTTTTTCAGACAACCAACTGTGTTTTTATACCCGAATACGCTACTTCGTCTAAACTACCTGTATAAATTATAATTAAAAAAGACTGAATATGAGCAAGAAAGAAATAATCCCGGGGCCAACAGCCACAGATATTACCGTAGATTTGGTAGTTGTAGGTTCGGGAACCGGTATGGCAGCTGCACTAGCAGCCCATGAATTAGGATTAAAAGTATTAGTTATCGAAAAAACAGCTTTGGTTGGTGGCTCTACTGCACGCTCCGGTGGTGCATTTTGGATACCGGCAAATCCTGTTTTGAAACAAGATGGTTCCGATGATACATTGAAAGATGGAGAAACATATTTAACGAATTTAGTTGGAGATAATGCTCCTAAATCCCGTTGGGAAAACTTCTTGCAAAATGGTTCAGCAGCAGTAGAAATGTTGGAGAGAACCACGCCTATGAAATTCTTTTGGGCAAAAGGATATTCAGATTATTTTCCAGAAGTTGTAGGTGGTAAAGTCTTAGGAAGAACCTGCGAATGTCGTCCTTTCAATATGAACTTATTAGGAAAAGACACAGCAAGGTTTCGCCCCGGTCAACTTGAGGCACCTGTACCAGTTCCAGTGACAGGTTACGATTACAAATGGCTCAACTTAATGACAAAAACACCATTTAAGTCTATACCGATTATGCTGAAAAGAGGAATTCAGGGAATTGGCGGATTGTTGATTGGAAAACGATTAGTTGGTGGTGGTCAGGCACTGGCTTCAGGGATGTTTGCTGGTTTGCTTCGGTCAGGTGTACCGGTTTGGACCAATACTTCAATTACAGAATTATTGTTTGATGGTGATAAAGTAACTGGAATAAAAGCGGTTCAAAACGGAAAATTGGTTCAGATAAATGCGAAGAAAGGTGTGGTTTTGGCAGGAGGCGGATTTGATCATAATATGCTAATGCGCCACCAATACCAATCTCCCTCTTTAAAAAATGTAAGTTTAGGTAGCGAAGGCAATACAGGTGATACCATTCTGTTAGGAGAAAAGATTGGAGCAGAAATTACCAATATGACTTCAACATGGTGGTTTCCTGCTATAGCTCCATTAACAGAAGAAGGCGAACCACAAGTATTATTGGCAGAGCGTTCGCTTCCGGGATCATTTTTGGTAAACTATACGGGAAAAAGGTTTATAAACGAAGCGGTGGATTATATGAGTTTTGGACAAATCGTTTTAGAACAGGAAAAGTATGGAACGCCTATAAAAGATATGTGGTTGATTTTTGATCAGAACTACAGAAATAGTTATCTGCTTGCCGGCACACTTTTTCCGGGAATGAAAATTCCACAAGAGTGGTTTGATGCAAAAATTGCTTTTACGGCTGAAAATGCATCTGAACTGGCTCAAAAAGTGGGATTACCTGTCGAAGCGTTTACGGAAACATTTGGCAGGTTCAACACCATTGCAGCTACAGGAAAAGATACCGATTTTGGAAAAGGCAACAGCGCTTACGACCGTTATTATGGAGATCCAACACAAATGCCTAATAATTGTCTTCGACCGCTTTCTGGAAAATTATATGCGGTAAAAATCGTTTTATCAGACTTGGGAACATGCGGTGGAATGATGACAAACGAACATGGACAAGTATTGAAAACCAATCAGGCCGCTTTCCAGGGCTTGTACGCTTTGGGAAATAATGCCTCAAATATTTTTGGAAATAAATATCCCGGAGCTGGCGGAACCATCGGGCAGGGATTGGTATTTGGTTATATTATAGCACATCACGCAGCAAAAAAATAATAAGATATATGAGACTAAATAATAAGGTAGCAATAATAACTGGGGCAGCTTCCGGAATGGGGGAAGCTATGGCTTATTCTTTTGCCAAAGAAGGAGCAAAAGTAGTAGCGACCGATATTCAAAAAGATAAATTAGAAACTATTGTACAAAAAATCAAATCAGATGGTGGTGATGCCATTGCTCTAGTACATAACGTATCAAAACGGGAAGACTGGTTTGAAAAAGTACTTCCAGAAACAATCAGCGTTTTTGGAAAACTGGATATTTTAATCAATAATGCTGGGATTTCAGTGGCAGTTCCTTTTGAAGATCAAACCGAAGACACCTGGAAAAAAGCATATGACATCAACATAAACAGCGTGATGCTGGGAATGCAGGCCGCACTACCACACCTGAAAGAAAGAGGTGGGAGTATCGTGAATATTTCTTCGATTGCCGCTTTAACTGGAATGTCAGGCCCCGGAGTTTATACGGCTTCCAAAGGAGGGGTTTCAGCCATTACCAGAGCGGCTGCAGTAGATTTCGGACCTTTTGGAATTAGGGTAAATGCCATTAATCCGGGCTATATCTTAACACCTATGAGCGAGGCATTTTTGAATAGTCCAGACTATCAAGCCTATTTTCTAGGAATTATTCCTATGAAAAAATTGGGAATGGCTGAAGATATTTCGAATGCCGCATTATTCTTGGCATCAGATGAAGCAAAATACATTACAGGGGTAAATTTACCCGTAGATGGTGGAACAACAGTCAAATAATAAACCCCATTTATGTATTTTCACAAGCCAAGTTACTACAAATTAACCTGGCTTTCTTATATCCTCATTAATCAAAAAGTTATGCTAATGTATTGTTTTTGAAACGTGAACATAATTTCCTCTAATAACTTTCTCTTAAGTACTTAAATTTAATTGAAAATACAATTTCTACTCATTTTTAAGGGATAATTTCCTAAGCATCGCAGCACTCATTCCATCTGTATAAGCACCGTAAGCAGTGACCAAAATTCCCTTTAAGCCATCTTTTGAGGCTATTCCATAAACAGTAGATTCATCACTGGGGTTGCTATCTCCCTCATATCGGTAGACTTGCTCAATTTCAAAGTCATCAATAGTATATTTATTGTTGCCACAAATTAAGCAGTTGTCTTCAAGATTAAAATCTACATCGTAACCTTCCTTGCGAAGATTTTCAATCGCTACCAACACTGTGGCATATTTGTACATTACATTTGTCATATCATAATATTATTAAGTTACTATTATCCTATCGCTGTACTTTTAGAAATCCTCCTGCAACAAATCTTTTAATTTTCGGTGTTGTACGGACAAGTCAGCATACATTATTTTTAATCGGCTATTTTCTTCGTTTAAATTTACCAATTCTAAAAGGATATCGGATCTTAAATCCTTATATTTTGATTTCAATTCAAAAATATTTGTACCATATATACCATATTTCTCAAAAAGTTCCAGACCGGTTTTACCTGCGTTATAATCTTTCAATATATCTAAAACTGGATGTTCGTTTATTTCTTTACTATTCATTTTAATGGATATTGTCTATTACAAAATTCGTTATGATTAATGGTACTGGATATATACTTTTCCTTGATTAGTTTATGATATTTAATGTTGTTGAATATACTTTCTTAAAATATCACAAAAGAAAACCGAAATATCATAAAGTCTTATTTTTAGTAAATGCTGAATTTTGTTTTTTAAATATAATATAGAGCTTATGACACTGTTAATAAAAGGAATGGTGTGCAATAGATGTATGTATGTTCTTGAAAAAGAGTTAACTATTTTGGGTTTTGAAGTAGTGGATGTAAAACTAGGAGAAGCGATAATAAAAGATACAGTAGCTTTTTCGCAAAAACTGGGAGCAATCGAAGCGATGCTGAAAAGTAATGGCTTTGAATTAATGTATAATAAAAACCAAAAAGCAATAAACAATATTAAAGAGTTGGTTGATAATGGTATTAATATGCAATTGGAAAGTGGAATACCTACAAAATTTACAGCTCTTATAAGTAATAAGTTAAACAAGAATTACGATACACTGAGTGCATTGTTTTCTTCAGAAGAAGGAATAACACTTGAAAAGTACATTATTCACTGTAAGATTGAAAAAGTAAAAGAACTTTTGATGAATACAGAAATGTCTTTGACCGAGATTGCTAATGTATTAGGTTATAGTAGTCAGGCATACCTTTCCAATCAATTGAAAAAGCATACAGGCTTTACATCAAGCTATTTTAAACAGCTAAAGGATAGGGATAATCAAACTTTGATTCTTTAAATCAAAAGACTGAATTATTCACGTCCTGTTATTTAAGTTAAATGTAACTGTGAAGAGCTACTGATCATTCAGTAGCTCTTCGTTTTATGTCAATTATTACACCTTATGAAAAGTAAATTTCACAACTTTTAGCGGTCATTTCGTATAGCTGTTTGTATGTTGTAAACCGACCTTTGTCCCTGAAATCTAAAGTTAAAATAAACGTAACAAAATAAATGTAATGATGAAAACAGGTAAAATAGGTTTACTATTCCTTTTCCTAATAGGGATAGGTTTGATACAGAGTTGTAAACAAAAAGAAGAAAAACAATTAAAAGATGAGCCTCCGGTTGTAACAGTAGGTACGATCCAAAGTTCAGAAACAGAAGAATCTGTTGTTTATTCAGGTTCCATCGTTCCAGATAATATGACCACCGTGAGCTTCGCTGTTACCGGAACAATCAATAATGTGAGTGTCAATGAAGGTCAAAAAGTTAGTAAAGGACAGTTTTTAGCAAGTATAGATGCTACAGAATATGAAGCGGCCTTGCAAATAGCCAATGCTACATTAGAACAGAGCGAGGATGCATTCAGAAGGTTTGATGAATTGTATAAAAAAGGAAGTTTTCCTGAAAAAGATTACATCGATATCAAAACTAAAGTTGCACAGGCACAGGCAAATAAAAAAATTAATAAAAAGCGTATTGCCGACAGCCGTTTAATGTCGCCTACTAATGGAATAATTACAGTTAAATCAGCTGAAATCGGAGGTATGGCAGCACCAGGAGTGCCGGCTTTTACAATTGTTAAAACAGATCTTGTATACGCTCAGTTTTCAGTACCGGAAAGCGAAATAGGAAACTTCAAACAAGGTATGCAGGTAGAAGTAAACATACCTACACTGCAACGCAATTTCACAGGTAAAATCACAATTATCAATCCTGTCGCTGATGAAATTTCCAAAGCATATACTTTAAAAGTACGTCTTGACAATTCTGGAGGTATTTTAATGCCTGGGATGATTAGCGAAGTATCTGCAGGTATTCCGGCTAAAGTTAAACAAGTGCGTGTACCACTTACAGCTATCATAAACAATGTTGATAAAATCCCTCATGTGTATGTGATAGACAAGAATAACAATGCAAAACTGACAAGAGTTACTGTGGGTAAAATTGCAGGCGATGAGGTTATAATAACCAACGGACTTGATGAAAATCAAACTATTATTCTTGCCGGACAAAACAATGTGAAAGAAGGACAAAAAGTAAAAACTGAAACAGCCTCAGCGAAAGCGCCAACCGCAAAAACAGAATAATTTATGAAAAGAAAGATAAACCTCATTGAAGCGGCAATGAAATTTCCACAAGTACCGATAGCGATTACCGTTATCATGGTGCTTGCAGGTCTGATTTCATTATTGACAATGCCAAGAAGCGAAGACCCGCGTATAACAGTTAGACAAGGGCTTGTCGTTGCTTTTTATCCAGGAAGTGACGAAGAACAGATTGAGAAAGAAGTAACAGATAAACTGGAACAATATCTGTTCGGTTTTGAAGAAATAAAGAAGGAAAAAACACATTCAGAAAGTAAACCTGGGCAGGTTGTAATTACAGTTGAATTGCAAGATTACGTCAAGGATACTAAAAAATTCTGGAATACTTTACAGCACGGTTTAGATGCCAATATGCCTTTGATACTTCCGCGAGGCGTACAAGGGCCGTATGTGAACAGTGATTTTGGTGACGTGGTGGTTCAGATGATTGCTGTGTCTGCACCTGGACGTACATATGCCGAATTGGAAAATTATCTGGATGAATTGGAAGACGGTATTAAAACGATTCCTCAAGTTTCAAAAATAAAACGTTACGGAGGTCAGAAGCAACAGATATATGTCACACTTCGTGAAGATGTATTAAAACAATATGGTTTTGGCATCAATGAAATTGCTTCCACATTGAGCCAGCAGAATGTTACGATCCCAAGTGGAGATATTGAAATTGACAAAAATCGCTTATTGATTTTTACAGATGCTCAGTACCAAAATGAAAATGAAATCGGCAATCTGATTGTATATAGTTCTCCTCAAGGTGGTAATATCCGTTTGCAAGATATTGCCAAAATAGAACGAAGATATGAAGACCTAAAAAGTAAAATTACTGTAGCTGGTAATGATGTAATGATGCTTACTGTAGAGATGCAACCTGGTCAGAATATTGTTGACTTAGGTAAAGCATTGACCCAAAAAGTAACAGAAGTAAAAGAAGTTTTACCTGCAGATGTACAGGTCAATACCATTGTAGATCAGCCTGCTGTAGTAGATATGAACTTAGGGCATTTCTTTATTGAGTTTGCAATTGCCATTGGAGCCGTTATTCTGGTGGTAATGATTTTGCTTCCGTTTAGAGTAGCTACTATTTCTGCTATTGCGGCACCTGTAACCATTTTGGCAACATTTGCCATTCTGAATATGATAGGTGTAGAAATGCACCAGGTTAGTTTAGCTGCATTGATTATTGTACTTGGAATGGTTGTCGATGATGCCATAATTGTCGTAGACAACTATATAGAGAAAGTAGATGAAAAAGTACCATCATGGACTGCTGCCTGGCAAAGTGCAACACAGCTTATGGTTCCGATATTCACTGCGACACTTACTATTGTTCTATCATTCTTACCATTAGCATTTACACTAACAGGAATGACACGAGAGTTCGTACAATGGATACCAATTACGGTTAGTATAGCCTTGGCAGTTTCATTCTTAGTCGCGTTGTTTCTTACACCATATATGTGTTATCATTTCCTTAAAAAAGGATTGAAAAACCATGATGCACAAAAACCTAAAAAACGGAATTTCTTAGATAGAATGCAGGATGGTTTTGACAGAGCTATAGAGTTCTGTATGAAATATCAGAAAACGACTTTGTTTGCAGGTCTGGCGATTTTCTTCCTTTCATTTGTGGTAGGAAGCCAAGTGAAAACCGAGTTTTTCCCAATTGTGGAAAGAAATCAATTTAATCTTGAATTGTGGATGGACAACGGTACAAATATTCACGAAACAGAAGCAGCGGTTAAAAAGATTGAAAAGGAAATCGCAGGAGACAAGCGTATTGTTACCACAGCAAGTTTTATTGGTACAAGTTCACCACGATTTTATTCAACATATTCACCGGAAAACCCGCGAGAAAATTTTGCGCAAATATTTATCAATACAGAAAGTAATGATGCTACAAATGAAATGATAGATGAATATGTTCAAAAATTCAATAATTTCCTGCCAAATGGATATGTCCGCGTTAGACAGTTAAGTAAAAAACAACAGCCTGCTCCGATTGAGATCCGTGTGATTGGTAAAGATATTACGCAACAGAAAAAAGTAGCCAAAGAAGTAGCGACAATACTAGAAAACACAAAAGGAGCAAATTGGGTACGTACAGATTATCAGGATGATTATGTAGGTCTTAAGGCTGTGGTAAAAGAAGATATCGCGTTGCGATTAGGTGTTACCAAAGCACAGATTGCACAGGCTTTAGGTGCTAAAATAAAAGGTTTTCCTATATCACAAATGTGGGAAGGTAACAAAGCCATAGATATACTATTGCGTACGGACGAAGCTGACAGGCAAAATCTGGATGCTTTGGGAAATATGTACATCACCTCATCATTTGGAGCGAAAGTACCTTTAAAACAAGTGGTGGATTTACAACCTTCATGGCATACGGGAGCTATTGTACACCGTAACGGATTGCGGACATTAACTGTTTCTTCTGAAGCACAATTGGGTAGAAAACCTGCTGAAGTGTTCGCCGAGGCACAACCGAAAATCGATAGCTTAGAACTACCAAAAGGAGTTAAAATTGCCTATGGAGGAGAGTATGAAGATGGTCTGGAAAGCGGTCCTAAAATGGGAAAAGCTTTTATGATAAGTTTCGTGTTGATATTCTTAGTTCTGCTATTCCAATTCAAACGAGTGGGCAAAGTGTTCATCGTACTGGCATCATTCCCATTGAGTTTACTTGGAGCGATGCTGGGATTATTTCTTACAGGTTATGAATTTGGTTTTATGGCAATTATCGGTATTACAGCCTTATTGGGTATTGTAGTTCGAAACGGAATTATCCTTGTAGACTACGCTGATGAATTGGTGCGTGATCATGGACATACGATTAAAGAGGCGGCTCTATTAGCAGCTAAGCGAAGAATGCGCCCAATCTTCCTGACTTCTATGGCAGCAGCTATTGGATTGATCCCGCTAATGTCGAGTGGTTCTCCCGAATGGGGGCCGATCTCGAGTACAATATCAATAGGTATTTTAGTCTCTATGGTTACTACCTTATTTATAGTTCCGGTATTGTATAGCAGATTCGTAAAACCGTCAAAGAAATCCTTGAATAAAGGTATACACGATAAATATGATTTTCATCACGAAAGTTAATTGACAAAAAAATAAATCATGTTACAAAGAAAATATAAAACATTCGTAAAAGCTTTTGTATGTGCTCTTGCTGTTTTACAGGGAACAGATAACCTGTTTGCCCAACAGCAATTGAGCCTTGCAGAAAGTAAAGAGCTTGCATTGAAAAACAATCACAGGATTGGTAAAGCCAGAGAAGACGTAACTGCTTCCAGATCAGAGAAACAAATAGCAGACGTAACGGCAAAACCCAAAATAGATGCTTCTGCAACTGCATTTTACTTTGGTGAGCCTTTAAATACAATGCTTCCTGAGTACGGTTTCGCCCCAATGGTAAGTGTTACTCAACCAATTTATACAGGAGGAAAGATTAAGTACGGTAAGCAAATGGCGGAAACCAATATAGAGATGAGTATCGCTCAACAGAGATTGGTCGAAGACGATGTATTGTTAGCTACTGAAACCGCTTATTGGATTGTTGTACAGGCTAAAGAAGAAATAAAGATGGAGCAACAGGTCAAAAAGCAATTAGCTTCCCATTATACTTTTTTAAATAATCAATTCCAGGCAGGTATTATTTATAAAAATGATGTGCTTCGGGCAAAAGTACTTCAAAATGAAAATGAAGCTCGATTACAGGCGGCTGAGAACAAACTCATAGTGGCTAAAAAAAGATTAATCCAGCTAACTGGAATAGAACAAACGGATATTGATGTAGTTGGTACGTTGAGTGACGATGAATTTAGAAACCATGAGATGTTACAAAGCACACAAGCACATCGTCCTGAAGTAGACTTAGCCACAAGTGCCATAAAAATGAGTGAACTTACAAAGAATATGCTCAGAGCCGATCTAAAACCGACAGTTGGTTTATCACTTAACGGAATGGCTGCATTTGGAAAAGAAGGTATTAATTTTGGAGATCCAACCAAAAACAGTATGCTTACTTATTTCGGAATGTTAAGCGTAAAAATTCCCGTATTCGATTGGGGAAGTAAACGAGAGAAAGTAAAGCAACAGGAAGCTAACATACGTTCGGCAGAATATGGATTGAAAGAACTTCAAAGCCAGATTAATGTGGAGATAGAGCAAGCAACACTTAACCTTCAACTGCAGGCAAACAATATAGATTTAATGCAGGCTTCACTAATTGAAGCGGATGAAAATCTAAAATTAAGTAATGATCGTTTTCAAGCAGGAACTATCACTGGAGAAGATGTATTGATAGCAGAAACACTTTGGCAGCGTGCGTACAGCAGTATGCTGGATGCAAAAGTAAGATACAAAATTGCTGAAGCTGTTTATCACAAAGCCATCGGACAAATAAAACAGTAATCATTAACAATTAATGTAGAGGCTCAATATGCCTCTACATTTTTAAAATTGAAATTATGATAAAATGATACAAGAACAGCATACTGATAACCCAAAAGGTGTATTGATGATACCGGATATTTCAGGCTTTACAGATTTTGTAGTCAAGTCGAATATGTTTGTTGGAAAATATATAATAGAAAATTTACTTAAAGTAATAATGGACAGTAATATTCTGTGTTTTGAAATTTCTGAAATTGAAGGCGATGCCATTCTTTTTTATAAATACCAAAACATGCCAACATTTGAAGAGACATTAGTGCAGATAGAGCTTATCTACGGTAATTTTCAGAAGGAATTACAACGCTTATCTCAACAGTTAGCGATCGAAATACCTCTTTCTTTAAAGACAATAGTCCATTACGGTGAATTTACCCAGTACAAAATCGGAAAATTTGAGAAACTTTATGGTGCACCAGTCGTAGAAGCACACAAAATGCTTAAAAACCATATTGCAGAATATCCCCCTTATGCTTTGTTTTCAAATGCTTTTTTACAAGCCAATTTTGAGCAACCTGAGCAATCAACATTAGAATACGATAATTGCGAAGACTGTAAATATTTGCCCGAAATAGGCTACATTCACTATTTATAATACAGTAACCAGTAAATCTCGTAAATCTATCAAAGAATATTACAAGATGGAATAAAATCGACTTCTATACTTTTACATTGGATTTATTAGCTCATTTAATCCATAAAAGCAAGATGAAAAGTTTAGAAGAAAGGTTAGAAAAAAGAAGTATAAAACCAACATCAGTTAGATTATTAATTTTTCAGACAATGTCTGAATTTAAAAAAGCATTTAGCCTGACCGATTTGGAAACGGAACTAGAGACGGTAAATAAATCTACTATTTTTAGGACCTTGACCCTTTTTCATGACAACTTACTCATTCATACGATCGATGATGGTTCCGGCTCAATGAAATATTCAATTTGTAGTGATTCATGTATGTGCAATGTAGGTGACCTACATGTACATTTCAACTGTAACCGCTGTAAGAATACTTTTTGTCTTGAAAGTATTGCTATTCCACCGATTCAGCTGCCAGATAGTTTTTTATTGGAAAGTATAAATTTTGTAATGAAGGGAATGTGTAATGAGTGTTCGAGATTTTTTAAGAAACAAATAACTCCAAATAAAACCGCATTTTAAAAAACAGCCATATGTAAATATGGCTGTTTTGCATTTGCAACCAGGTTCCCAAATACTACAGCTAATTTTGTTGTGTAAAAATTCATAATATAGATATGGAAAATAGATATAATAATAACTCGAAAATAAAATCAGGTTACGTAGATAACCCAGATTTTGAGGTAAAAAAAATTGAATGTGTAGTTTCTGAAAAAGAAACAATGTATACCTATACATCAATACTTCAATCTATGTCATCACACCCTATAGCAAGAGCTATTTTTAAAGTGTTGCCATCTGTACAATTATCAGACTATAGAATTGAAAAAGTTGAAGAAATACAAGGAGGAATTAAAGGTTTTATTGATAATCATGAAGTAATTATTGGAAATCTTGAATTGATGAAATGTTACGATTTTTATTATGATGAAAGCTTGAATCATATCAATGAAAAGGTGATTCTTGTAATGATAGATGATAGATATACAGGCTGCTTTATAATGAAAGAGGTGTTAAATGACTAAATTTATTTTAAATAAATTGCTAATTACATAATCTTTTATAGATTTCATTCATGAGAAAAATAACTTATTTGTTAAGTTGAGTGCTATTATATTTTTTGTAAGTTTGTACCGACTTATTGGATGGATTATCAATCAATTAAAGTTTAAAATTAGAGAGGTGAAAATATTTGTATTTATATTCAGTGTTTATATGTTAGGGATGTCAATACTTCCCTGCACAGACGCTTTGTATGAATGTACAGCAAATAACAACCAGTTAGTAGAAATTGGACTATCACATGAAGATAATCATAAAACGGAACACAAAGATTTTTGTAGTCCTTTTTGTTCTTGCCAATGTTGTGGAACCATTACTGTAGCTATTTCGGATTTCAACATAACCGAAGTAGTATCCCCAAAACTTAAATTGAACGCTAAACAAAAGGTTTCTCTTAGAAATGTAAATCTCTATTCCCAATACTCCGGGAGCATATGGCAACCGCCAAAGATTAATGTTTAAAAAGTAATTACTAGTCTTTTCTCTTGCGCTTGTGAAGAATATTTCTTCGTGTGCGTCAGTAAAAATTATTGTACTATCATTTTAAATGATAGAAATCGTATATACTTTAAATATTAATACTAATCAAAAATGTTAGATAACATAATTAAATTCAGTATCAAGAATAAGCTCATTATTGGAGTAATGACTTTGCTGCTGATAATATGGGGCGTATGGAGTGCTACAAAACTTCCTATAGATGCCCAGCCTGATATTACAAATAATCAGGTACAAGTTATAACTCTATGTCCTACTCTAGCGGGGCAGGAAGTTGAACAATTAGTTACATTTCCAGTAGAGCAAAGTATTGTCAATCTTCCTGATGTGGAAGAGATACGAAGTATTTCCCGTTTTGGACTTTCAGTCGTTACCGTTGTTTTTAAGGATGAAGTAGACATCTACTTTGCTAGACAACTAGTTAATGAGAAATTGAAAGAAGCTGAGGAGCAAATTCCTGAGGGTGTAGGCACACCGGAACTATCCCCTGTTAGCACTGGCTTAGGTGAAGTGTATCAGTATATACTACATCCTAAAAAAGGTAGCGAAGACAAATATACCGCTATGGATCTGAGAACAATGCAAGATTGGATTGTTGCTCGTCAACTATATGGAACACCAGGAATTGCTGAAATCAATAGCTTTGGAGGGCTGCTGAAGCAATATGAAGTTTCTGTCAATCCAGATCGTTTAAGAGCTATAGATGTGAGTATTTCCGAAATATTTTCTGCATTGGAAACTAATAACCAAAATACAGGAGGTGCATATATTGACAAGAAACCCAATGCATATTTTATTAGAGGTGTAGGTTTGGTAAACACACTTGAAGATGTAGGGAATATTGTTGTAAAGAATATTTCAGGAGTTCCTATACTGGTAAAAGATGTAGCAGAAGTACGTTTTGGTAATGCCATTCGTTACGGTGCGCTCACCTACAACGGAGAGGTAGATGCTGTGGGAGGAATCGTCATGATGCTCAAAGGAGAAAACAGTGCCAAAGTGGTAGAACGTATTAAGGAGAAAATTCCGACAATACAACAATCTCTACCAGACGATATCGTTATCGAACCTTATCTCGACAGAACAGACCTTGTTGGACGTGCCATAGATACGGTTGAGAAAAATCTTATAGAGGGAGCTTTAATTGTAATTTTTGTCTTAATTCTGTTTCTAGGTAATTTAAGAGCTGGTTTAATTGTCGCTTCTGCTATTCCTTTGTCAATGCTATTTGCATTAGGCATGATGAGATTGTTTGGAGTGAGTGCCAATCTGATGAGTTTAGGAGCTATAGACTTTGGTTTGATTGTGGATGGTTCTTTGATTGTAGTGGAAGCAACAATGCATCATCTAGGGCTTAGAAAATCAAATAAGAGACTTACACAGGGAGAAATGGATGAAGAAGTGTTCGATTCTGCAAGAAAAATACGTACAAGTGCGGCTTTCGGAGAAATCATCATTCTTATTGTATACATCCCAATATTAACATTAGTAGGGATCGAAGGAAAAATGTTTACACCAATGGCTCAAACAGTCAGTTTTGCAATTATTGGAGCTTTAATTCTTTCATTCACCTATATCCCTATGATGAGTGCACTGTTCTTGTCAAAGAAACCTATCACAAAAAAGAACCTGTCAGATAAAATGATGGATTTCTTAAACAAAGTGTATCAGCCCCTTTTAGAAAAAGCTATTAGATTAAAATATGTAGTGATAGGATCAGCGGTAGGTTTATTTGCAATCAGCTTATTCTTATTTTCCCGAATGGGTGGTGAATTCTTACCGAAACTAGGTGAAGGAGATTTTGCAATGCATTGTATTCTACCTCAAGGGACTTCTTTAAGTCAAAGTTTGGAGACATCTATGCAAGCGTCTCGAATTCTGAAAGAATTTGACGAAGTTAAAATGGTGGTAGGAAAAACAGGTGCCGGTGAGATACCTACTGATCCGATGCCTCCGGAGGCTACAGATTTAATGGTCATTCTTAAGCCACAAAAAGAATGGAAAGAAAAAAAATCTTATGATGAGCTTTCAAACGAAATGATGGAAAAACTAGAAAGTATCCCAGGGGTTTTCTTTGAAGCTAATCAGCCTATTCAGATGAGATTCAATGAATTAATGACGGGGATTCGTCAGGATGTGGCAGTGAAAATTTTTGGAGAAAATCTGGATTCTCTATTGGTGTATGCTAATAAAGTTAATACTATAGTACAGACAATTCCGGGAGCGACTGCGCCACAAGTAGAAAGAGTGGATGGACTCCCTCAAATCAACATTGATTATGATCGGGCGAGAATTGCCAACTATGGTTTAAAAATTCAAGATATTAATGACATTGTGAGTACTGCCTTTGCAGGAAAAGCAGCAGGTGTAGTATATGAAAATGAGCGAAAATTTGATCTGGTAGTTCGTCTGGACAATGAGCACAGAACCTCTATAGAAGATGTAAGTAATCTATTCATACCAACGCCTAGTGGAGAACAAATTCCGCTTTCTCAAGTAGCTGATGTCAACTATAAATTAGGTCCAGCACAAATAAGCCGTGAAGACGGAAAACGTCGTATATATGTTGGCTTTAACGTTCAGGGAAGAGATGTTGCAAGTGTGGTGAAAGATATTCAAGACAAACTCGCTCAAGAAGTGAAACTTCCGAGCGGCTACTATGTAACGTATGGTGGTCAATTTGAAAATTTACAAAAAGCAAGCGATCGTTTACTCATCGCAGTGCCGATCTCACTTCTTCTAATATTTGTACTTCTTTACTTTACATTCCGTTCACTTAAAGAAGCGGCACTTGTATATGCTGCAATACCTATGAGTGCCATAGGTGGAGTATTTGCATTGTTGTTGAGAGATATGCCATTTAGTATTTCAGCCGGAGTTGGTTTTATTGCTTTGTTCGGTGTGGCGGTACTAAACGGAATCGTACTTATAGCAACATTCAATAGGTTAGAAAAAGAAGGTTGGGATGACATAGTTGCACGGGTAATTGAAGGAACCAAAACAAGGTTACGTCCTGTTCTAATGACGGCATCTGTTGCCAGTTTAGGTTTTCTTCCTATGGCTTTAAGTACCAGTGCGGGAGCTGAAGTACAAAAACCTCTTGCTACCGTAGTAATTGGCGGGCTGATTTCAGCTACAGCATTAACACTCTTTGTTCTTCCGCTACTGTATTTGGTATTTATGAAAACAAATAAAGCAATGAATAATAATAAAATTAAATCGATAACTCCAATAATATTATTGGGCATATTTTTAGGTCTCTCACAAAATATTCAAGCACAAGATATTTCCGCAGATAAAGCTGTCCGAATTGCATTAGAAAATAATTCAGGAATTAAATCTAAAGATTTAGACGTAAGGGCAGCTGAAAGTCTGAAACGAACAGCTTATGAATTACCGAAAACCGAACTAAATATTCAATACGGAAATAACGAAGGATTTGAATATAATGATGGAGTTATGATTTCTCAAAACATTCCTTTTCCCACACTATTTGGAGCAAAAAAGGATCTTATTAAAGAAGAAATTAAAAGCAAAGAATGGGCAAAGGCTCTTTCAGAAAATGAATTAAAGAAGCAAGTACGTACCTATTATTATCAGTTGGAGTATCTTGAAAATAATGCTAAAAAACTTCAATACCTTGATAGCATTTATCTTGATTTTATAAGAGTAGCTAACTTGCGATATAAGACTGGTGATATTGGTAAAATTGATGTAAGTACAGCAAACACTAAACGAGGTGAAATCAACCTTCTTGCTCAACAAAATGAGGTATTAAGAAAAAATGCATACCTGAATTTAAAAAATCTAATGCAGATTGAGGAGGATTTCACCATCGAAAAAGCACTAGAATATAAGCCTGTATTTATAAGTGACATAATAGATAATGATGCTGTTAGGAATCATCCAAGTATTCAATCTCTGTATCAAGAAGCACTTGTTGCTGAAAAAAGTAAAAAGGTAGAAAGAGCGAATGGATTGCCAGACTTTACTTTAGGTTACAGCAATATCTCATTGATTGGTGAACATAGCAAAAATGGTGTAGAAAAGTTTTATGGAAGAGGTCAAAGATTTGGATTTGTCGATGTAGGAATTTCTATTCCAATTTTTACAACCACAAGATCAAGGGTTCGTTCGTTGGAAATTCAAAAAGAATCTGCAGAAATGAATGCGCAATGGCAGGAAAATGTTTTGAAAACAGAAATGAAAAATGCCATGACTCAATATGAGCAAAATGTGAGTCAGTTTAATTATTTTATTGAACAGGCAATTCCGAATGCAGAAGAAATTATAAATGCTTCACGTTTGGGATATAGCACAGGAGACCTTTCTTATGTAGAATATCTGTATGCCGTTCAAACAGCTACTGATACCTATTTAAACTATCTTAAAAGTATACAGCAAATAAATGAATCTGTGATTGTTATCTATTCATTAACAAATAAATAAACAAAATGAAAGTCAATATAATAAAAGTAACATCGGTGTTAAGTATTATTCTAGCATCCTTATTTTTGATATCATGTGGAGGTAAAGAGCATAAAGAAGGAGATGGACATGACCACTCTACTTCCCAAGAATCATCAAAAGAAAGTCACTCAGAAGAGGCTGAAAATATAGCAACGTTAACTGAAGACCAGATAAAGACGGCAGGAATTGAATTAGGAAGTATTGAGCAAAAGTCTCTAACGGCATCTTTAAAAGCCATCGGTAAACTTCGGGTTCCGAATAAGAGCAAAGCTAATGCAACTTCCTTGTTTGGTGGAGTTATTAAAACCTTAACTGTTGAACTTGGTGATTATGTAAGAAAAGGTCAGGTGATTGCAACTATCTCTAACCCTCAGTTTGTTCAGTTACAAGAAGAATACTCTTCCATCCAAAGCAGAATAACGTTTGCAGAACAAGAGTTAGAGCGTCAGAGAGAGTTGAACGAAGGAAATGCAGGAGCTAAAAAGAACTTACAAAATGCTACTGCAGAATTAAGTACTCTAAAAGCTAGAAAAGCTTCATTACAGCAACAAATTCAGATGATGGGAATTAACCCCAACAATATTGCTAATAATAATTTTCGTTCAAGTCTAACGGTAACAAGTCCAATTGATGGTACCATCAGTGATGTATTTGCAAAAATTGGAAGTTATGTGGACGTTTCCTCGCCTATTGTTGAAATTATTAATAATAGCTCTATTCATTTAGATTTACAGGTTTTTGAAAAAGATCTTCCATTAATCAAGGTAGGACAGAAAATTAACTTCACTATTACTAATAATCCGCAAAAAAGCTATGCCGCTAAAGTAACTACTATAGGATCATCTTTTAGTGGAGAAAGTAAATCAATTGCTGTTCATAGTGAAATTATTGGAGACAAATCAGGTTTAATAGATGGAATGAATATCACTGGGCTCGTAAGTCTTGATGATGTGTTGACTTCTGCTGTTCCAAATGAGGCAATTGTGGAAGCGGATGGTAAATACTACATATTTATTAAGACAGATAAGGAACCGGAAGAACATAATGAGGGAGGTCATGACGATCATGGTCATGGTCATGATGAAGGAGAAGCAACACATGGGCATAAAAATGAAAAAGAAGCTTCTGAGCATGCTACCCAAGCAGCACAGAAATTGAATTTTGAAAAAATTGAAGTAGCAAAGGGTACTTCAAACATGGGATATACAGCTATTACTCCGGTTAAAGAGATTCCACAAAATGCTCAGATTGTAACTAAAGGTGCTTTTTTTATTAATGCTAAGCTTAGTAATACAGGTGGTCATAGCCATTAACATAATTTAAAAAAAATCATGAAAAATAATTTTGATGTAATCATTATCGGATCTGGACCAGGTGGCTATGTAACCGCAATCCGTTGTGCTCAATTAGGCTTAAAAACAGCTATTATCGAAAAATATGCAGTACTTGGAGGAACTTGTCTAAATGTAGGATGTATTCCTTCAAAAGCAATGTTAGACAGTTCTGAGCGGTACCATGAAATCAAGGATAACGTAAATGTTCATGGGATCTCTGTTGATAATTTGCAAGTTGATTTGGAAAAAATGATTGCCAGAAAAGCAGATGTTGTTTCTAAAATAAACGGCGGTGTAAGTTATCTGATGAAGAAGAATAAGGTTGAAGTATTTCAGGCAACGGGATCTTTTGTGGATAAAAACACCATTCTTCTGAAATCCGAAAACGAAGAAAAAACAATTACCGGTAAAAATATCATTATAGCGACGGGCTCTAAGCCCGCTTCGCTTCCGGGAATTGACATTGATAAAAAAAGAATCATCAGTTCTACCGAAGCGTTGGTTTTAAAAGAAATTCCGAAACATCTTATCGTAGTTGGTGGTGGTGTAATCGGAATGGAATTAGGTTCGGTTTACGCAAGATTAGGAAGCAAAGTAACCGTACTTGAATATACAGGAGGAATACTTCCGAGTATGGACAAAAAAATGGGAGTCGAACTTCAAAAATCTTTAAAAAAGAATTTAGGTTTTGAATTTTTGCTAAATCATAAAGTTACCGGAGCAACCAATAATGGTGATAATGTAACCGTTACTGCCGAAGATAAAAACGGTAATACCGTAGCAATTGAAGGGGATTATTGTCTAATGGCAATAGGTAGAAAACCTTATACAACAGGTTTAGGTTTGGAAAATGTTGGAGTTGAATTGACTCCACGCGGACAGGTTGCCACCGATAGCAATCTTGAAACCAATGTAAAAGGAATCTATGCCATCGGTGATGTTGTTGTAGGACCTATGCTTGCTCACAAAGCGTCTGAAGAAGGTATTTATGTGGCAGAAATCATCGCTGGGCAAAAACCTCACATTGATTATAATTTAATTCCTGGAATTGTTTATACCAGTCCTGAAGTTTCAAGTGTAGGGAAAACCGAAGAAGAGCTGAAAACTGAAGGGAAAAATTACAAAGTAGGACAATTTCCTTTTTCTGCATCAGGAAGAGCTATCACAAGTGGTAAAACAGAGGGTATTGCAAAAGTCTTGACAGATGCGGAAACGGATGAAATTTTAGGTTTTCACATTATTGGTGAAAGAGCCTCTGATTTAATAGGTGAACCGACTGTAGCAATGGCATTCAGAGCTTCAGCAGAAGATATTGCACGCATTTCGCACGGGCATCCAACGTATTATGAAAACTTGCGTGAAGCTTGCCTTGATGTTGATAAGATAGCTATTCATATTTAGATGAAAATTTTACAAGCCTTAATGTTTTTTTAGTAGCAAATTAAGGCTTGTATCAGTTTTTCGGGGAGTCTGAAAAGCAGTTTTGTATTTGCAACCAGGTTCCCAAATTTAGATTATAATTTTGCTGTACAAATAGGAATTAGTTAAAAACGACTACTAATACAGTTTACTAAAAAAATAATAATTATGTCAAAAATATGTTGCAGCACCGATGATGGTGGCCTGGATCTTACGGGTAAAAAACCGCACAAACATAAATATGATACTCAAGGTAATCAGTTATGCTGTTTAAAAACAGAAAAAATTTATAAAAATGCCGGTGCGGCAGATTTGTTGAAAGATGCCAATCACGACGATCACGACCATAGTGGACACGATCACGAGAGCCACAACGATCATGACCATAGCGGACACAATCACGACCACCACGGGCACAGCCACGGTGATGACCACGACCACAGTCACGACATAGAGGGTAAAACCACCTTTCAGTTATTTATGCCTGCGGGTATATCTTTAGCTTTATTACTTGTTGCTATTGGTTTTGATAATTACTTTCCCCAAACCTGGTTCACGGGTTGGGTTAGAATTGCCTGGTACGTTATCGCTTATTTGCCTGTTGGGTTGCCAGTAATCAAAGAAGCTGTTGAAAGTATCAGATACAAAGATTTCTTTTCAGAATTTTTCTTAATGGCTATTGCAACAATCGGTGCATTTGCACTTGGCGAATATCCTGAAGCAGTAGCTGTAATGCTGTTCTACTCCGTAGGCGAAGTCTTTCAGACTATTGCAGTATCAAGAGCAAAAGGTAATATTAAAGCCCTGTTAGACCAACGCCCTGATGAGGTAACGGTTATCAGAGCAGGTAAGCCTATTGTTGTAAAAGCTGAAGATGCCTACATAGGTGATGTTATTCAATTAAAGCCGGGCGAAAAATTAGGATTGGACGGGGAGTTAATTTCAGAAACCGCCTCTTTCAATACAGCAGCCCTTACAGGAGAAAGCAAACCTGATACAAAAAGTAAAGGTGAAACTGTATTGGCAGGTATGATTAACCTCAACACCGTAAGCCAAATAAAGGTAACAACCGATTATTCGGATAGTAAGTTGAGCAGAATTTTGGAACTGGTTCAGGATGCTACATCACAAAAAGCACCAACGGAGTTGTTTATCCGTAAATTTTCCAAAATTTATACGCCGATAGTCGTATATCTGTCTATTGCTATTACCTTACTTCCCGCACTTTTCGTAGATAATTATGTATTCAGTGAATGGTTGTATAGAGCATTGGTATTCCTTGTTATCTCTTGTCCTTGCGCTTTGGTAATCTCCATCCCTCTGGGTTATTTTGGTGGTATTGGGGCCGCAAGTCGAAATGGTATTCTGCTTAAAGGGTCTAATTTCCTTGATATTCTTGCCAAAGTAGAAAATGTAGTGATGGATAAAACGGGAACCCTCACCGAAGGTGTTTTCAAAGTACAGGAAGTCTTTATCAAACCAGAATTCAATAAAGACGAAATTCTCAACCTCGTCAACGTATTGGAAAGTCAAAGTACACACCCTGTTGCAACGGCAATCCACAATTATTGGGGAGAGGTAGATGCCGACGTAAATTTAGCAAATGTTGAAGAAATAGCAGGACACGGATTAAAAGCCACCGTTAACGGTAAAGAGCTTTTAGTAGGTAATTTCAAATTGCTCGATAAATTCAACATCAGCCATGATGCAGATACCGCAAACATCGTTTACACGGTAATAGCTGTTGCTTATGATAGAAAGTTTGTAGGATATTTAACCATTTCGGACAGCATTAAGGTAGATGCAAAAGCAACAATTGAAAAGCTGCGTAAAATGGGTGTAAAAACCACAATGTTGAGTGGTGATAAAAATACCGTTGTTCAGTTTGTTTCGGGACAGTTGGGCATTGACAGTGCCTACGGAGATTTATTACCTGAAGACAAGGTTAATAGAGTAAAGGAAATCAAATCCCGTAATGGCAGCGTGGCGTTTGTTGGAGACGGTGTAAATGATGCGCCTGTTATTGCGTTGAGTGATGCTGGGATTGCAATGGGAGGATTAGGTAGTGATGCCGCTATTGAAACTGCTGATGTCGTCATTCAGGATGATATGCCATCCAAAATACCAATGGCTATTAATATCGGAAAACAGACTAAAAAAATCGTCTTTCAAAATATAGCATTGGCATTCGGAGTAAAAGCAATAGTGCTTATACTCGGTGCAGGAGGATTAGCCACTATGTGGGAAGCCGTATTTGCAGATGTAGGTGTAGCTTTATTAGCTATTCTAAATGCGGTTCGAATTCAAAAGATGAAGTTCTAACTAAGAAGCTAGACTGCCGCAAGAAATCTTGCGGCAGTTTTTTTATCCTAAAAATATTTGTGAAATGGCTAAAAAACAATCACAATCTTCATTAAGCGAAGTACATAATTCTGTAGACACGACTGTTCCTGGTCAATCTCGCTGGCGAAGAGTTTTGGCTTTTTTTGGACCGGCTTATCTTGTCAGTGTCGGATATATGGATCCAGGCAACTGGGCAACAGGCTTGGCCGGTGGTAGCCAATTTGGCTACTCATTACTCTGGGTTTTAGTAATGAGTAGTATTATGGGCTTGTTGCTACAAAGCTTGTCTGCCAGGTTAGGGATTGTTCGAAATAGAGATTTGGCACAGGCAAACCGGGAAACTTATCCTAAGAAGGTAAATTTTGTATTATATATACTTGCTGAAGTCGCTATTGTTGCGACAGACCTTGCAGAAATATTGGGGATGGCAATTGGTTTACAGTTGCTCACGGGAATGCCTTTGATTTGGGGTGTTGCTATTACAGCCTTAGATACATTCCTGTTGATGACTTTGCAAAAATGGGGAATGCGCAAGCTCGAAGCCTTTATCATCGGTTTGATATTCGTTATAGGAATGTCGTTTCTTGTACAAATATGGGTAGCTGACCCTAATGTAGATGAAATTGCAACAGGACTGATACCACATATACAGAATGATACTGCATTGTACATTGCTATCGGTATTATCGGTGCAACGGTAATGCCACATAATTTATACCTACACTCTGCACTGGTGCAGACACGTAAATTTAATCGTGATGATGCCAGTATCAAAAAAGCAATTAAGCTCAATTTTTGGGATAGTGCCATTGCTCTAAATATGGCATTGCTTGTAAATGCAGCTATATTAATTCTTGCCGCTACAGTTTTTTATAAAACCGGACGTTCCGACGTGGCAGAGCTAAAGCAGGCTTATGAATTATTGCCACAGCACCTCGGAAGCGATTTTACAGCAAAACTATTTGCTGTAGCTTTGATTGCTGCCGGACAAAGCAGTACCATTACGGGTACGCTTGCCGGACAAATAGTAATGGAAGGTTATCTACGCTTTCGAATGAACCCTTTGTTGCGAAGACTTATCACAAGGTTACTTGCCATAGTTCCAGCGGCTTTGGTAATTCTCATTAATGGTGAAGGTAATGTCGATAGCCTGCTTATCTTCAGCCAGGTAGTGTTAAGTATGCAATTAGGTTTTGCGGTCATTCCTCTTATCCATTTTGTAAGTGATAAAAAGACAATGGGCAAATTTGCCATCAAGCCCGTAATAAAAATAGCGGCTTGGATTATAACCATCGTACTGGTATATCTCAACTCCAAACTATTGGTAGAAGAGGCTATCACTTTCTTTGCTACTTCAGGTAATATAGTCTGGAAAGGATTAATCATTTTGGGTGGGATTGGTTTTATGATCTTGTTGGCATATACCACATTATATCCTTTGTTTAGCAGAAAAGCGTTTTGTGAAATAACACCGCATGATAAACCTGAACCTTTGCAATTAAAATTTTATGCTTCATTTAATAAAATTGCCATTACTGTCGATTTCAAACAACTTGACCAAAAGGTTATCAACTATGCTATTACACAAGGTGGAAAAGATTGTACTTATACACTTATACACGTTGTAGAAAGTGTTGCCTCTGCCTCCCATCTTCAAGATAGTACAGATGAAGAAACGGTAAAAGATCGCGAATTTTTGGACGAATATGTAAAGCAACTACAACAACAAGGCTATCATGCAGAAGCAAAGCTTGGTTTTGGAAAAACAGCCGACAGCATTGGAGAGATTGTAAATAAATCCGGGGCAGAGCTTATTGTAATGGGTGCACATGGGCATAAAGGATTAAAAGATCTATTGTATGGTGCAACGATAAATCAAGTACGCCATTTAGTAAAAATCCCAGTACTGGTTATTCCAGCAATAAAAGACAATTAGAAAGATTAGAATTCAGTAAAAATCATAAATTAAACAAAAAATCGTACAATAATCGTAAATGTTATTTTAAATAGCTTTAAAGAAAGATTTAACCGTAAAAAGTAATGCTATGACATATGATGTAATTATTTTAGGAAGTGGTCCAGGAGGCTATGTAGCAGCTATTAGAGCTTCACAATTGGGGCTTAAAACAGCCATTGTAGAAAGGGAAAGCTTAGGAGGAATTTGCTTAAATTGGGGGTGTATTCCTGCAAAGGCTTTAATGAAATCTGCAGAAGTATTTGAATATCTTGCTCATGCAGAAAACTATGGAGCAAAGGTAGATGGGTATTCTGCAGATTTTGCTACCATTATAAAACGAAGTCGCGGTGTTGCTGACAAAATGAGTAAAGGCGTTCAGTTTCTGATGAGAAAGAATAAAATTGATGTCATTAGCGGTGTTGGTAAAGTTATCTCCAAAAATGAAATAACTGTTAAAGGGTCAGATGGAAAAACAGCAACTTATCAGGCAAAATACATCGTTCTTGCTACAGGTGCACGAGCTAGAGAATTGCCAAATCTTCCAATAGATGGTAAAAAAATCATTGGCTATCGTGAGGCAATGGTATTACCTGAACAACCCAAATCCATTATCATTGTGGGAAGTGGAGCGATAGGTGTAGAATTTGCCTATTTCTATAACAGTATAGGTACTAAAGTGACTGTAGTGGAATACTTGCCTCGTATTGTTCCTGTGGAAGATGAAGATATTTCGAAAGAATTGGAAAAAGCCTTTAAGAAAAAAGGAATTGAAATAATTACCATGCTTCTGTAGAAAAAGCAGATGTTTCAGCTACAGGAGTAAAAGCTACAATTAAAAAGACGGATGGTAGTGGCGAACAGGTATTGGAAGCGGATATACTGTTAAGTGCTGTAGGCATTGTAACAAATCTTGAAAATATTGGTATTGAAGAGTTGGGGATTAAAACAGAACGTGGAAAAGTGCTGGTAGATGAAGGGTGTAAAACCAATATAGATAATATATATGCAATCGGCGATATTATTCCTGGTCCTGCGTTGGCTCACAAAGCGATGAAAGAAGCTGTAATTTGTGCCGAAGCTATAGCTTTTAAAGAAAGTAAATACGACCATCAACCAACGCCTTTAGATTACGGAAATATGCCAGCATGTACCTACACTGGACCTGAAATTGCTTCAGTTGGTCTAACCGAAAAGCAGGCACGTGAGGCGGGAATGGATATTAAAGTAGGTAAATTTCCATTGATGGCAAGTGGTAAAGCGAGTGCAGTAGGTGCTACTGATGGTTTTGTAAAAGTGATTTTTGATGCCAAGTATGGAGAATGGATTGGAACGCATATGATTGGCTATAATGTAACGGAGTTGATAGCTCAAACCACAACTGCGCGTAAATTGGAAACAACATGGCACGAGCAATTGGATACTATCTTTCCACATCCAACTATGAGTGAAGCCATAAAAGATGCTATTGAAGATGCCTTAGGTGAGGCAATACATCTATAAATAAATACAAAATACTTTTAAATTTATCTTTAAATTGATTGATTATGAAAAACAGACTAAACTGTTGGAAGTGTGTACTGTTACTGTCTTCACTTCTCGGATTGTTGATACAGATCTAAAATCCAGATTTGGTAATTTTTAAGAAGGCAGATATTTTCATCTGCCTTTCCTCTATCTATTAATTCAATTATTAAAAAAGTCACGGAATATAAAACGTGACTTTTTTAATAAGAATAAACGAAATTAGTCTTAATTTAGAGTAGCTACTAGTGAAACTTCTAATTTATAAGCTTTTCCTACCGGACACATAGCTTTTGCTTGTTCTGCATAGTTTAAAAATTCTTCTTCATTTAAACCTGATATTTTTGCATTTAGCACTAAATCAGAGTTCGTAATATCGAAGCTGGTTGCTGTTATTGTACAAGATGTTTCTAAAGATTCTGCCTCAATCCCTTTGCTTGTAAGTATATAGTTTAACGTCATTGTATAACATGCAGCGTGTGCTGCGGCCATCAATTCTTCTGGATTTGTAGCGGTATTTTCTCCTTCAGATTTATTGTGTTTAAAAACACTGCTTCCAATGGCTGAATGTGCTGCATCGAAATTACCGCTTCCATTTTTAAAATTACCTTGCCACTTAGCTGTTACTTTTGCTTTCATTTTTAAATTTGTTTTAAATTACTTGACAAAATTACTATCTAAAAAACGTGTCATCAATGCATATACTTCATTCTTAATAGGACTTTTTTCCTTTAACGAACACTTTAAAGAGCGTTTCGGAAAGAAAGGGGGGGTAGACCCGTTTGAGATTTGAAAAATCGCACAAAATAGGAGTAGTCTTCATACCCGAGATAATCAGCAATTTCTTTAATGCTTAAGGTTGTATTGGCAAGTAACCTTTTAGCCTGAAGAATAATTCTTTGCTTAATAATGATGCTTGGTGCTACCTGTTTTTCAGATACAATTTTTTTATTGAGGTTTTTAGGTGTGATATTCAGCATATTTGCATAGTCAGAGACATTATGGTGCTTTCGATAATGAAGCTCGACCAATTGACTGAATTTTCTAGCTAACTCCTTATCATATGAAATGATTTGACTATCATTATTTGATTTTATCAAAGTTCTGGTTGCTGAAATGATTATTTGTTTGATGTATGTTTTTATCATTTCTTCAGCCCAAAAATCTTTTTGATTAATTTCTCTTTTTATAGACGAGATTAGTTTTAAGAAAAGTATGTCCAGATTCGTCGACAAATTTAGATAAGGCATCTCGAATACATTATCAAAAAGGAGCCCGTCACAGGCAAGCTCTTTATCATGGAAAGCTATGCAATAAAAATCAGGATTGAAATAAATAATACTTCCTCTAGATTCCTTGGATATTTGAAAATGCTGACCAATACTGAAGAAAAGCAAGACGTTTTCTGTAAAGCTGTACTCTACGAAATCCACAATAATGCTACCGTTTTTCTCCATATAAATGATTTTATAGTAATCTTCCAGCAGCGTATTGCTATTTATCCTATTTCCAGATTTATCATCAAAATCCAGATATCCTATCGATTGTCTTTTATTTAATCCGGCATCCATTTTTTATCAATTTATGAGTATTAGTCCGAAGGTTTGTCATTAATAACAAAGCCCTTAAAAGATTTAGGGCTTTGTATATATTAAACTAAAATTACACATTATACATTACAAGGTACCTCTGCGTTCCTGTTCTCTTTCAATTGATTCAAAAAGAGCCTTGAAGTTTCCTGCACCAAAACCTCTAGCTCCCATTCTTTGAATAATTTCGAAAAAGAATGTAGGTCTATCCTGAATCGGTTTGGTAAATATCTGTAACAAATAACCTTCTTCGTCAGCATCAATCAGAATTCCCAGTTTTTGCAATTCATTTAAATCTTCCTTGAAATTGTCGGCATGAGCTTTGATGCGATCCGGTATAGCATCATAATATGCCTGTGGCGGAACGGATAGGAACTCTACACCTCTTTTTTTCATTTCTTCTACCGTTTTAATAATATCATCGGTAGCCAAAGCTAAATGCTGTACACCGGCGTCTTCATAAAAATCCAAGTACTCTTCTATTTGAGAACGCTTTTTACCTTCAGCAGGCTCGTTAATCGGGAACTTAATTCTTCCATTACCATTTGCCATAACTTTTGACATTAGGGCAGAATATTCAGTAGAAACCTGTTTATCGTCAAAAGATAAGAAATTAACAAATCCCATTACATCTTCAAACCATTTTACCCATGTATCCATTTCGTTCCATCCTACATTTCCAACCATATGATCAATAAATTTCAGACCAACAGGTTCCGGATTATAGTCTGATTCCCATTTCGTAAATCCAGGTAAAAAGATTCCTTTATAATTTTTACGTTCTGTAAACATAAAAACTGTTTCACCATATACAAAAACACCAGCTTGGATTGCTTCTCCGTGTTCATCTGTAGTAACGGTAGGTTCCATAAATGGCTTTGCTCCACGTTTGGTAGTTTCTTCAAATGCACTTTTGGCATCCTCCACCCACAAAGCAACTACTTTTATTCCGTCTCCATGTTTTTTCACATGTTCCCCGATTGGAGAAGAAGAGTTAAGTGCAGTGGTCAGTATAATACGGATCTTGTCTTGTTTTACCACATAAGATACTTTGTCTTTTACTCCGGTCTCTAACCCTGCATAAGCTTCAGATTGGAATCCATAAGCCGTTTTGTAATAATGCGCTGCCTGAAGGGCATTCCCTACATAAAATTCTACATAATCAGTTCCTAATAGTGGAAGAAAGTCTTGTGCTCCTTCAAATATTTTTTCTAAACCGTATTCAACGCTTTTTAATTTATTTGTCATTGTTTTTTATTTTTATAATATGATTTTGATACATGATTTGTGTACACTTGATGAAGTGTAGTTGCATTTAGAACTTGTATACCAGCTATAACATAGCACGATGCAAAACCGATAGAAAGGTTTTGATAGACATTTTATAATTAGTTAGTTATTCCTCTGTAAATGTATTTCACTTATTTATAACAAACACTATAATCAGTAAAAGTCACAAAACAAACCCGAAATATTACAAGTGGAACTATTTTATGGTAAATAATCAGTAAATGTCATAAATCAAACAAGGAATATCACAACCAATATTACCTGTTATCTTATGAACTTTGTACTCAAGAAATACAATTAAAAAGTTCAAAACAATGGAAAGCAAAAACCTTCAATTCAAGACAAACCTTAACTGTGGTAACTGTGTTGCTAAAGTACAGGGTGATTTAGATAGCGCTAATGGTATCAGCGAATGGAATGTAGATACTACAAATAGTGATAAAGTCCTTACGGTTAAATCGGAAGGAATCAGCGAAGACGAAATCGTTACAATTATTAAGAAAAAAGGGTTTAAAGCCGAACCTATTTCACAATAATATAATAAGCAATTCATTAATCATAAAAAAGAGATAAAAAATGAAAAAGTTAATAATAGCAATAACCGTAATGTTGTTTGGATTTTCTGCCTTTGCACAAAACACAAACAATCTGTTAAACAGTTACATCAGTGTAAAAAACGCTTTAGTAAGTAGTGATAGCAAAGCAGCGAGCACCGCAATTTCGGTTTTCAACGATGCAGTAAAAGGTGAAGATAATTTTTCACAGAAAACTGATCTGTTAAAAGCGACAGAAAAATTAAACAAGGCTGGAAACAATATTGAAAAGCAAAGAGCAGCTTTTAACGATGTTTCTACTATAATGTGGAAACTGGTAAAGTCGTCTGATAAAGTAATTCAACCTGTTTATTATCAGTATTGTCCTATGAAAAAAGCATATTGGTTGAGCAAAGAGAAAGATATTAAAAATCCTTATTATGGCTCATCAATGCTTACCTGTGGCAAAGTTGCAGAAACTAAATAATAAAAACCTTTAAGGCATTGCTTATTGAGCAATGCCTTTTAATCTTTGTATAACCAATGCGATTTTTAAAATGAATAATAAAAAATTTCTTCACAAAAAGTTGTTGCTGCTAACTCTGTTAGCGCTCTTCATATCACAGGTCGGTATAGCCCAAAAAGTAGTACGTTACGATTTGTATGTAAAAGATACCATCGTAAACTATGCAGGCAAAGAAAAAAGAGCAATCGCTGTAAATGGGCAAATACCAATGCCAACACTTGAATTTACTGAAGGCGATACGGCAGAAATAGTGTTACATAATCAACTTAAAGAAAGTACCTCATTGCATTGGCACGGATTATTTCTACCCAATAAAGAAGACGGAGTTCCTTTTTTAACGCAAATGCCAATTGAACCTGGTGAAACCTTTACGTATCGTTTCCCTATTATTCAAACTGGAACGCATTGGTATCATTCTCATTCAGGATTGCAAGAACAGATAGGTATGTATGGGAGCTTTATCATGCATAAGAGAGCTGATGATAAAACATTTAGAAAAGGGATTGACGATTTGCCAGAAATACCCATTATGTTAAGTGAATGGACAAATCTTAAGCCGGAAAACGTTCATCGCATGCTACATAACGCAAGCGACTGGTTCGCTATACAAAAAGGAGCTACTCAAAGTTATGCAGAAGCTATTCGTACAGGAAATTTCAAAACAAAACTGAAAAATGAATGGAAACGTATGATGGCGATGGACGTAAGTGATGTTTACTACGACAAAGTATTGATGAATGGAAATCATTTGACAGATTTAAAATCAATTGATGGTAAACCTTTGAAAGCAGGTGATAAAGTACGTTTGCGCATTTCTAACGGAGGTGCATCGTCCTACTTCTGGTTAAGATATGCTGGTGGTAAAATGACAGTGGTGGCTAGTGATGGAAATGACGTAGAACCTATAGATGTTGATCGTCTAATAATTGCGGTTTCCGAGACCTATGATGTGGTGGTTACCATTCCCGAAGATGGTAAAGCTTATGAGTTCATGGCTACAACAGAAGATCGTACCCAATCTACGAGTTACTTTATCGGGAATGGAGAGAAAACAATGGTGGGTGCCATGCCTCGTCTTAAATATTTTGAAGGCATGAAAATGATGAACGATATGATGAAAATGAATGGGGACCTTGATGATATGGGAATGAATATGAGTTGGAATCAAATGGATATGAATGTCGTTATGTATCCAGAGATTACGGGCGAGGAAAAGAAAAAAGTAAAGAAAATGGACGAAGCTATGGATCATAGCAAAATGGATCATGGAGATATGAACATGAAGCAAAGTGCTGAAAAAACCGATCATAGTCAAATGAACCATGGTGAGATGAATATGAATGAAGATCCAAATCGCTATAATGCGAATGCATTAAGCGAGATTGTAACGCTTAATTATGCCATGCTGAAATCTCCAAATAATACTGAACTACCTAAAAATGCACCCGTAAAAGAATTGAAGTTTACATTGACCGGAAATATGAACCGTTATGTATGGAGTATGGATGATAAAGTACTATCTGAAAGCGATAAAATACCTGTAAAGAAAGGCGAAGTATTGCGCATTACACTCTATAATAATTCGATGATGCGACATCCTATTCACTTACACGGATTCGATTTTAGATTACTAAACGATAAAGGAGAAAACGCTCCGATGAAAAACATCATTGACATTATGCCGATGGAAACCGATACCATTGAATTCCTCGCAAATGAAGAAGGTGATTGGTTTTTTCATTGTCATATATTGTATCACATGATGGCAGGTATGAACAAAGTTTTTGCTGTGGGTGATTATAAAAACCCTTATTTGCCCAATAAGGATAAAGCCTATAAAATGTTACAGCGTGAAAGTAATATGATCCATTTTATGGCTCAGAATGATTTTGCGACCAATGGTAATGACGGTGAAATGATGTTTATGAATGCTCGATATAGTTTGGGTACAGAATGGAGATTAGGTTACAATGATATGCACGGTTACGAAGTGGAAACTCATTTTGGTCGTTATATAGGAAAAATGCAATGGTTGATGCCTTTTATTGGTTTCGACTGGCGTTATCGTAAAATGGGAATGGATGAGCATGAAAAAAATCTTTTTGGACAAGTAAATAAAAAAGATAAACGAGGAGCATTTAGTCTTGGTGTTATGTATACCTTACCTATGTTGGTTAATGTACAAGCGGAGGTATATCACGATGGTATTTTTCGTGTTTCGCTAATGCGAGAGGATATACCTCTTTCCAAAAGATTGCGAGCAGGGTTTATGGTAAATACGGATATGGAATATATGGCAGATTTGCGATATATCCTTACAAGACATATCGGTGTGAGAACACATTATGATAGCGATATGGGCTTTGGAGTAGGTTTATCAGTTAATTATTAATATTAACAACAAAGGGAAATAAAAACGGTTATTACATTACGTCATAACCGTTTTTTATTTTACACAAGTACGGAATAATCAGTAAACCTCATAAATCAAACAAGAAATATCACAACAAGAAGATTAAACTAATTTGACAATTTTGTATTGTAAATTTTTAAGATTATGACAGCTAAAATAAAATGGAATAATGTATACCTCTTGTTTTTATCACAAGCATTATTTCAGACCGCATCGATATTAGTCATTACACTTTCAGGAATTGTAGGAATGGTTATGGCTTCTGATAAAAACATGTCAACCATTCCAGTTGCGATGATTACAGTTGGCGCAGCAGCTATGATGATTCCAGCGTCAATAATTATTAAAAATTTAGGTCAAAGGAAAGCCTTTATGATTGGAACATTGATAGGCGTTCTTGCTGGCTTAGTTTCTTGGTATGGAATTGTTCAGAATTCGTTCTGGATTTTTGCTATTGGAAATATGTTGATTGGCGCTTATCAAGGGTTTTCACAGTATTATCGTTTTGCGGCTGCAGATTCTGTGCCGGATAATGCAAAGAGTAAAGCCATTTCTTTTGTGATTGCCGGAGGTGTCGTTGCAGCATTTGCGGGACCTAATTTGGCAAGATTTACACAGCATTTGGGAAGCATGCCTTATGCATATTCTTTTTTTTCTATTGTACTTTTAAGTGTCTTGGCATTTGGAGTAGTTTCGTTACTTAAATTTCAAGCAAAGCCGGTAGCTCGAAATAATGAATCTTTAAAAAAAGGTCGTTCATTAAAAGAAATTTTCAAAAGTAAAGATGCCGTTTTAGCTGTGCTTTCATCAGCTACAGCATTTGCGGTGATGGGAATGTCTATGACGGTTACGCCTATTGCAATGCATGGTTTCGGTCATAGTTCTGATGATTCGGCAACTGTAATTCAATGGCATGTGTTAGGTATGTTTTTGCCCTCATTTTTTACAGGCATCCTCATTCAGAAATTTGGAGTTTATAGAATCATTACAACTGGATTGTCGATTTTGTTTCTCTATATTTTCATTGCTCTTTCTGGTACCGATTTTACACATTTCGTATCGGCATTATTTATTGTTGGTTTAGGTTGGAACTTCTTGTTTATTGGTGGATCCGCATTATTAACACAAGTATATAGACCTGAAGAGAAAGAAAAAACACAAGCATTTCATGACTTCACGGTTTTTGCAGTAATCAGTATTGCCAGTTTTTTTGCAGGAAGTTTATTTAATAATTGGGGCTGGAATGGCATTAATATTGTTTTAATTCCAATGCTTCTTATTACATTAATTGCGGTAATTAAAATTACAATGACAAATAAGAGCGCGCACGAGAATCAGTAAAAATCACAATTATCTTCCAAAAAATCGTAACTAATAAAAACGAAATAATAAGGAACTTTGTAATTAGAAAAGAATCAAGTTATAATATCAAAATAATTAACGTTTTAAAAAAAAATATTATGAATACACAACATCAATCCAGCAGCGAAAATATATTTATTTGCCCTATGCACCCAGAAGTCAAAGGGAATAAAGGTGATAAATGTTCAAAATGTGGAATGAATTTAGTTCCAGAAAATAAAGGAACAGCAAAACATTTTGATGTGATTATATCTTCTGAACCTGAAGTTATTGAAGCAGGGAAATCGACGCAGTTTAAAATCATTGTAAAGAACGAAGATAAAGTTGTGTCATTAGAAGAAGTACATGAAATGAAAATGCATCTTCTAGTTGTGAATGAAGAACTAACTTGGTTTGACCATATCCATCCCATTGAACAAGAAGACGGTTCTTATCTTATTGATGAAATATTTCCAACTGCTGGGGACTACTTATTTTTTGTAGATTATAAGCCTGAGAACGAGGAAGGGAATGTTTACAAACATTCGTTAAATGTAGTAGGAAATACTACAGAAATAGCACAGTTAGATACAAATGCAAAATTTGAATCGGAATCAGATGGTTATACTGCCAAATTATTGAATGGTGCAGATTTGAAAACAAATACAAGCCAGCCATTGCAATTTGAGATTCTAAAAAATGGTAACAAGATTAATGACGCTGAATTGCAAAACTATTTAGGAGCAAAAGCTCATATTGTAATGATAAGCAAAGCTGAAAAAGAATTTTTGCATATTCACCCAATGTCTAATGAAAGTTATCAGATTTATGCAGAAACACTAATCAAGAAGCCAGGTTTATATAGAATGTGGATGCAATTTAAGATTAGTAATAAAGTGCACACTGTAGATTTTACGGTACATGTTGCTGAGGGTAACAAAACGAGCGAAGGTCATAATCATCATCACAAACACTAAAAAAAATCAGTAAAAATCGTAAATCAAACAAGGAATATCATAATAAAAAAAATAAGAAAATACAGAATTTTGTAGTATAAATATACATTATAAATAAATTAAAAAATGGAAAATAAAGAATTTCAATTCAAGACAAACCTTAATTGTGGAGGATGTGTATCAAAAGTAAAAGCAGATTTTGACAGTGCGGAAGGTATCTGTGAATGGAATGTAGATACAGCTAATAATGATAAAATCTTAACTGTAAAATCAGAAGGAATTACAGAAGATGAGATCATCGCTATCGTTAAGAGAAAAGGATTTAAAGCAGAACCTTTAGCAGAGTAATTTATCACTCTATATTTTATCCTGAGAGTGATAATGGATAGTATTCTTTTAAATAATTGTACTATCGCAATTTAAAATGAGGTAATTTATTGTAGGATGCCTGCAATTATTACCTCATTTTATTTTTTATGCCAGTTTTTAAATTTAAAATCCTTGTTTTAATGATAGATTATTGCCATTCTTTGATGAATGAATTGGATGATAGAATAACTGAACTGACTTACGAGCATAGCAATAACTCGTTAGAGTTGTATGAAAATGCTATTGTATTAGTTTTACAAAGGCTTGATTCGGCAAAGGAATATGTCAAGAAAAAAGGATTCAAAGATGAAGATGAAGAAATATTCTTTTTCAAACAACTTAAACCTCAGTTAGTTTCAAAATTGATATATTTAAATTCTATATATAAAATTGAAACAAAACGGCCCAGAGGAGGTGATAAAATTATTAAACAATATCTCAATCTTGAGCTTAGTAAGATCAAGCGTTTTTTTGATGCTAATTTGGAATTTTATAAATACTACAGAACTAATAGCACCCATTTAGATAAAAAATACTTTATCAGAGGAAATCATGATATAAAATTAAGCTTAGATACTTATTATTTTGAAGCAGATCATAAATTTGCAACCTCACACGATTATAAAGTAGCTAAAATTATTGCCAACGATTTAATACAGGTATATCTTGAAGACCAATTGAATAACAATAATAAAAAACATATATCAAAAAATTTAAGTTTAAATTGGACTGGTAGTAAAACAGCTTTGGTTGAGTTAATCTATTCTCTACATTCCAATGGTTCAATTGAAAATGGTAATATTGATATTAAGGTTATAGCAAAAACATTTGAGAATATGTTTAATATTGATTTAGGAGACTTCTATCATTCTTATTTAGAATTAAAAGGAAGGAAGATAAATCGAACCAAATTTCTCGATAGTCTTCGCGATGCACTTATCAAAAGAATGGATGAGCAGGACGAAAAATGAAAACAGAGTTTAAATGTGTGACATTTCATACACTAAATGAAGTTATGTATGTATAGTTATATAAAAATTAAATGCTGTAAATACAATTTACTAAATTATTACCAATAACATTTTTAGCGTTTATAGAACTCATATTATTTGCAAATACTGATTAAATTAATCTTTTATGCTTTAAAATTGTCTTATAATTTTAATTAAAGTATTGGCATAGAGTTTTTTATAAATTATTTCGAAATTTTCGCAACGAAATTGTTGCTTTGTATTACTATAAATGCATATTTTTGCACCGTTAATAAAAAAAGATAAAGTTCATTTACTTGAATTTTCTATGATATTAAAAGTCAATATCGGACAACAACAGTTTTAAATCATTAATAAAATGGTTCGAAAATTGTCCCGACAGGACGACAGTTTTCGGTAATTTTCTTAAAAATTGCAAAATGGGTGCGTAGCTCAGCTGGATAGAGTATTCCGATTCTCGGAACGGTGAAATTTAGATACTACCACTTAAAAAGTTTTCAGTAATTTCTTAAAAATTGCAAAATGGGTGCGTAGCTCAGCTGGATAGAGCATCTGCCTTCTAAGCAGACGGTCAAAGGTTCGAATCCTTTCGCGCTCACTGAAACCTCATAACTTTCGTTGTGAGGTTTTTTTGTTATACTATCTTATATGTGTTATTGCTATATTCTTTAGATAAATACTATATTGGACATTCTTGTGAAGATTTACAGGAAAGACTAAGAAAGCATCTTTCAAACCATACAGGTTTTACTGCTAAAGCCAAAGATTGGATTATCGTATATTCTGAAAACTATGATTCCAAATCTGATGCATATAAAAGAGAGCTTGAAATAAAAGCATGGAAAAGCAAGTCTAAAATATTAAAGCTAATCGAAAGTTCAAGTAAATAGAGCATCCCGATTTTTAATCGGGACGGTCAAAGGTTCGAATCCTTTCGCGCTCACTGAAACCTCATAACTTTCGTTGTGAGGTTTTTTGTTTTCTACAATTTAATCAAGATAATTTAAAATCCAGAAGTCCATAGTTGATTATTCAAAGTAAATCTTCCAATTATAAAATCCTCTTGATGATCTATAAAACCCTTCTCAAGTTTAAGATTATCAGCGACTTTATTAGCAGTATTCTCGTCTAAAAATACTCCAATTATTCTTTCATCATCTAAAAAAGTATCAATTGTATAAATGTGACTCACTTGAAAAACATGAATTAGTCCCAACTCTTTTATTGATTTAATATCTTCATCTAAAATATCATCTTCTGGTAAATAATCTCTTCCGACTTCTCCGATTATATTTTGAAACCCGTTCTCCCAATGTATCTTACCAAGTCTATACTTTTTAACAATTAATCCATCAGCGTATTCTGAAAACCCGGATAAAGTCAACGCTTTTTCTTTTGCTTCTTGTAATTTCTCCAAATTGTCAAAATATCCTAAAAACTTACAAACCGTGTGAATTTCATCCGTATAAATGTGCTCAAGAGCGTAAACAAAATAATCCATAATTTTTAAGAAAATAAAAACCACCGTAAATATACAGTGGTTTTCAAATTTATTATTAAAAATTTTATTTCAACTTATAAGAACTTCCATTCCAAAGATAGGTTTTTGAGGCTTTTTTCTTCTTCTCACGGTCTTTGTCATCTTTCTCCATTTCTTCCATTTTAAAAATAAAAGCATTGGGAATTCCGCCTTTATCATTTGGGAAAATAAATTCTTCAGAATGATAATAAACATCAGCATCACCGACGTTCATCAATTGAGGCAGAGCAATCAGTTTTTTATCTTTAAACAAAACGTATTGATCATAGCTTGCAATTCCGCAAGCTTCACCAGAAACGGTAGCTTTTAAAGTTAATTCCACGTTTTGAAGCTTGTGATTACTTTCAATATTAAACGTTCCGTAGCTCAGGCTTTCTCCTGATCCTGTCTCGAAAGAAACCTCATCAACCAAAGTACTTCCTTCCACAACTTTTATGGCTGCAATATTTTGCTGGATATTAATTTCCGGATATTGCTTATCTTTTTTATTAATCGTTTTCGTTAAACCAAACAAAAAATCGTACCCGTTCTTATTTCTGTAACCCATAGCAAGATTTCCGCCCCAAACGTAGCCTTCAGAAATCTCATCACCTTTCTGATAGGATATTTTGTACCAATTCGCTCTTCTTTCTCCTAACTTCAAAATCTTTTCATCTTTTTTAAGAATCAAAATCGATTGATTGGTTTTTAAAGAATCTAAAATCTGAGCATTCACATTAGGAGACTGTCGTATTCTCGCCCAATCGGTGAATATTTTTTGTGTTTTATTTTCTTCAAAATGGAAAACTCCGTTAGCGTAATCATAATCTTCCTCCTGCGCAGAAAAAATCTGAACGATGAGTAAAAACAAAATTGTGAATAAGGGTTTCATAATTTTAGGTTGAGGCTAAGATTGACATTTAGGCTAAATTTCAGGTTAAATAAATTGGTCATTTTATTTTTCAAGCAATAAGCTTACCCATTCTTCGCGTTGCAATTTCTTTTTGAGTTCTAAATTATTTTCTTTACAAACCTCAAGAATATCATCAACATCAAAGAAACACAATCCTGAAAGCAATAATTTCCCGCCTTCATTTAAAACGGAAACATAAGTCGGAATATCTGAAATCAAGATATTTCTATTGATATTGGCTAAAATAATATCGTAATTTTCTTTGCCTAAATTTTCAGCTGTTCCCAATTCAATATCCAATTCTACTCCATTTCTTGCGGCATTTTCTTTTGAATTTTCAACGGACCACTCATCGATGTCGATGGCCTTTGTATCTCCGGCTCCGATTTGTTTTGCATAAATTGCCAAAACTGAAGTTCCACAACCCATATCCAACACTTTTTTACCGTTAAAATCAATATCCATCATTTGTTGGATCATTAAATGTGTTGTTGGGTGATGGCCTGTTCCGAAAGACATTTTTGGCTGAATGATAATTTCATGCATTCCCGGAACAGATTCATGGAATTCTGCTCTGATTAAGACTTTATCATCAATATTAATCGGTTCGAAATTCTTCTCCCATTCTTCGTTCCAGTTGATGTTCGGCATTTCCTGAAAAGTATATTCAATTTTTACTTCTTGATTCTGGAAAAGCGGTAAATTTTTCAGTTCTTCTTCATTAAATAAATCTTTCTGAATATATCCTAAAATACCTTCCAGCTCTTCCGTGAAACTATCGAAACCTATCTCGATAAGTTCTGCCATTAATATTTCGTTCCAAGGCTGAAGCGGAGAAATTCTGAAATCGAATTCTAAATAATTTTGCATGCGAATAATTTGTTGCAAAAATAAAACTACTTTTTTGATTTATGGTTTTAAACACAAAGAACACAAAGTTTTTTTTAATTTACTTTACGTTTTTAAGTTCGCAAAGGAAGAACTACGTTCGTAAACCTTCAGTTTATACTCAGTAAAGAACACTAAGCATGTCATTCTGACGAAGGAAGAATCTGTTTTGTTTTATTTAGAAAGATTGTAAGTCACCTCCAATATTGAGATGAAAGACAAAAATCCTATCCCCGATTGCAATGAAAATCCTTTTTTGAAAAAAAAGATTGTAATGGAAAGCGGGAAATAGATCCTAAAAAATAATGAATGATTATTTATAAAATGTAGATTCTTCACTTCGCTCCGCTTCGTTCTGAATGACAAAATAGTACACATAAAAAAGCGAACCGAAGTCCGCTTTTATTGATTATATTTTAAACCAATTAAGGATTTGTAGAAAATATAGATCCATTCGCAATTAAAGCTCTTCTGTTCATTTTCAGAATATCTCTTACCCATTCTGCAAAATCTTCAGGCTGAAGAACTTTATCTGGATTTCCGTCTGTCAAACCACCCTGAATAGACATATCTGAAGCAATTGTACTCGGCGTCAAAGTGATTACACGAATATTCTGTTTTCTCCATTCTGCCATCATTGATTGAGATAATGAAACAACTGCTGCTTTTGAAGCCGCATAAGCCGACATATTAGGACCACCTTTTAGACCGGCTGTAGAAGCTACATTGACGATATCACCCTCACCTTTTTCTTTTAAAAACGGATACACCGCTTTTGCTGCATAATACACCCCAAAAAGATTGGTTTTGATGACCTGTTCCCAGGTTTCGGAAGACATTTCTTCGATCGATCCGAAGTCTCCGATTCCTGCATTGTTGATTAAAATATCTACACCGCCGAGCTGTTTTACCAATGATTCAATACCTGCTTTTACCTGAATTTCGTTATCGACAGAAAAAACGGCGTATCCTGCATTTACTCCCGTTCTTTGAATTTCATCAACGGTCATTTTTAAATTCTCTTCATTTCTTCCTGTGATTCCTACATTTACACCTTCATTAGCCAAAATCAAAGCTACAGCTTTTCCAAGGCCTCTACCGCCACCTGTAATGATCGCATTTTTTCCTTTTAGGTTCATTTTAAAATATTTTAATGCAAATTTACGAAAGATCATTTTTAAAACTTTTCAAACTCTCTTTATTTAATAGATTTTTATCATTTGAAATTTCAATTGAATAATTTATGACGTTATAAAAAGTGAAACCGACTCATTAAAAGCCGGTTTCTGAAAGTAATATATAAAAAGTAAATTATTTTAAGGGATAATGATCTGATCCTGCACTTCGAAATTTTCAGAAGCTGTAAATTCGTTTCCATACATATCCTGTGCTTTTACCTCAACTTTATGTTTGCCTAAAGATAGTTTATTGCCAAAACCTCCGCTCCAGATGTGTTTTGACTGTTCAGGATTTGAAGGTCTTCTTCCCGGGAAAAGTTTATCGGTAGCATCCCATTTGAAAACGGAATTTGCAAAATTCGGATCGATGGTTTCAATGTATTCCATTTCCTCCCATTTTCCGCCGTCGATTCTGTATTGTACTTTGTCTTTTTTACTTCCCATAAAGAAATTAGCCAAAATTTTTGCTGAAGTTTTAGACGGATGAGGAATTACTTTTGGTACATACAACTGAATCTGATGATCTTCCGGCTTTCCTGCCGTTTTGTATTTAACCTTATACTGATTATCATTAAAGCTGATAAAAGAATATCCTTTTGCTGTACCGTCTCTCATAGTAGATGTCGGCAAACCTATTTCGTCTGATGTTCCGGACCACCAATCGCCACAAGTTGTCCCTACGTTGTACTCGTGAAGATCTTTTGAGCCGTTCCATCCCTGAGCTTTTCCGTAGAAAATCTGCTGCTGAATGTGGGTGTGAGCAGAAAGCAATAAAGCATTTTTGAATGGCGTTAATGCATCAAATAATTTCTGACGATCTGCATTTCTGAAATTATCTTCGTTCATATGATCCAAAGGAATGTGGAAAGAAACGACAATCAGTTTATTTTTGTCAACAAGTTTTAAATCGTTTTCTATAAACTGCATCTGATCTTCTCTAAAACCACCCCAATATCCTTTACCATCTCTCGGATCCGGATACAGAATATCATCAAGCACAATAAAATGTACATTACCATAGTTGAAAGAATAGTTTGCCGGACCAAAATTGGCTTCAAAAGTTTCGTCTGAAAGCATATCTTCTTTAGCATCATAGTTCATGTCATGGTTTCCCATCACATTATACCAAGGAAGACCAATTTCTTTCATGACATCTGCATAAGGCTTCTGTAAACTTAGATCATCACCCACCAAATCTCCTAAACTAATCCCGAACACGGCATTTTTCTTGGTAGATTTCACTTCGTTTACGATCGCTCTTTTGAAATAGTCCAACTGCTTTTCTGTATAAGGTTGTGGATCTCCAAAAACCAGAATATCAAAATTTTTGCTTTCGTTCTGTTTATGTAAAGCGAAGTTTAATTCCTTCGGAAGCGCTCCTGTAGGTGTGGATCCTTTATATTTAAAATCTGCGGGAGAACCATTTGGTTTATACTGATAATAATATTGCGGTAAATTATTCTGATTTAATGCAACCATATAACCAGATGGTTTGATCACAAAAATCGTTTGTCCATCGGAAATCGGTAAACTGTATTTTCCGCTTTTGTCTGTTAGAACCACTTGCGCACCGTTGGAAACAGCGACTCCTTCAATTCCTTTTTCGCGGTTTTCTTTTTTCTGATTTTTATTTACATCTTCAAAAACATATCCTGAAACCGATGTTTGTGAAAAGGCCATCGCTGAAATAAGTAATGAAGGTATGATGAATTTATATTTCATTGTAATTATATTTTTTTAGATTAAAAAATTATTGATTCCACCACATTTTTGTGTTGATATTATCACCGCCCATGTTTTGAGATGCTGTAACATAGTTTTCATAGTTCTGAACTTTTGTAACTGTTGGATATGGCATTCTCTGAGGCATCTTTCCATCATTCATGAGTCCTCCGTTATTGGGTAAAACAGGAAAACCTGTTCTTCTCTGCTCATACCACTGCTGATGATCTACGAAAAATAATCCCACATATTTCTGAAGCATAATTCTTTCTAAAGTTCCGTTATAAGCAACTTTTGGATTAGCAAAATAGTTTGCAGGCATTGTTGCTCCCCATTGTTCAAGGGTTGCTTTTACTCCGTTTTCGTAGAAAGTCTGAGCATTTCCAGGAATAATTCCTTTAAACGCCAACTCAGAAAGGATAAACTGAAGTTCTGCATTAGGCATAATCAATATTTTCAGCGGTGCTTTTGCTAAATTCTGATTCAGATTGGAAGGCTGATAATCAAAAGTAGTTCCTAAAGCATAGCCAGACGGAGCTCCTTTGTAACCGATATTCGGATTTGGTGGTGTTACACTTTTTGCCTGAGAAAAAAACATGCTTAATCTGGGATCGTTATTATCGACCAAAGTCTGTGTAAAAAAAGCTCCTGAAGCTCTGTAAGCCGTAAAATCCTGTGGCCTTGCAATTGGAGGCATTAATGGAGCGACTCCGGAAATATCCAATACTACTCCATCAGCATTATTTTGGAAGATAGGATATGTTGTCGGGTTATTAACAATGTCGGTAATTCTCTGATGTACATTTACTTCTCCGTTTCTTTTTAAAATCCTTGTCAAAAGTCTTAATGAAAGAGAATTGCAGAATTTTTTCCACTTTACAATATTTGCAGCATTGGAGTTTGCCTGAAAGAATAAGTCGCCTTCACTTAAAGCCTTTGTCGTATCAAATAATGTATTAGCTTCTTTAAGATCATCCAACAAGAACAGATAAATATCTTTTTGCCTATCATACTTCGGCCTCATGATATTTTCTTCAAGTCTCAAAGCTTCGGTCATCGGAACATCACCGAATGCATCGGTAAGATTTGCCATAATCCACGCATTAAGAACTTTAGATATTGCCAGATAATTGGCATTATTCTCTTTTTTTGCAGCTTCATTAAGTTCTTTTACCTGCTTAAGCCATTTGTAGCTTGTATTCCAGTATCCGTTTCCGGTACTTTCTGTGAGATAATAGCGGCTTACCGTATTTCCTTCATTTGGAAAAGCTAAAGCAACCTGCATGATATCAAATGTAAAATCGTCAGCTCTGTTGTATCCGTAAGAACCCATTTCATACTGAATCGGAACCAAAAAACTTCCTACAGAAGGCTGTTTTATTTTGCTTGTATCTGTATTGATCTCTTCAAAGCTTCTTTCGCAAGAATTTACACTAAAAACTGAAAGAGCAATTGCGGTAGATAAAAATATTTTTTTCATAAGGTTGATCTTAGAATTTTAAATTAACTTGAAAACCGACAGTTCTTGCCGATGGAAGCTGACCTATTTCAGCACCTGGAGTAATTGTAGAGTCATTAAGAGCAGCAACTTCCGGATCAAACATTGGAAACTTCGTCCACATCCAAAGGTTTTTACCAAAAACAGCTAAAGTAAGTTCTGTAAGCTTTAGAGGAGCGATTACATCTTTTGAAAATGAGTAGGCGATTCTTGCGTCTCTCAGTTTAATGAATGAAGTATCAAAAGTATTGGTCTCAATATTAGCTCTTCTGTAGTAATCACCGTAATATGCTGCTAAACCAACTGCTTTTGTATTAGGGCTGTAAGTTCCGTCAGGATTTAAAACAACCCCCTGTCCTACAATTGTTCCACTTGGATTATCTCTTCCCATCAAAGTATTCTCAAGTTTACCTTGCTCGGACATTTTGTGATGGGTTTGAGAGTAAGCCATTCCACCATACTGACCATCAAATGAGAAACTGATCTGCCAGTTTTTGATTTTGAAATCATTTTGAAAACCAGCTCTCCATTTCGGAAATGCATTGCCCACTTTTTCCACACGATCCGGTCTTGCAGGAAGTCCGGTTGCCTGATCATAAACTACCTGTCCCGCTTCATTTCTTAACAGTTTGAAACCATATAAATCTCCTAAAGATCCTCCTACAACTGCATTATAATATAAAACACCTGCAACGGTAGAAATAGTGTACGAGTTTTCTCCTGCAAATTCATCTGGTAGAGTAAGAATTTCGTTTCTGTTTAAAGTCCAGTTGGTCGAGATATTCCAGCTAAAATCTTTTGTTTTGAAAGGCATTGCACTTAAGCTCATTTCTACCCCTCTGTTTCTCACTTTTCCTGCATTGATGATTCTATTTGAATAACCTGATTCTAATAATGTAGGAATTGTGATGATCTGATTATCTGTATCATTCTGATAAAGCGTTACATTGTAGCTTAATCTGTTTTTCAGCACTGAGAAATCCATACCGGCTTCAATGTTGGTGTTGTCTTCAGGTTTCAAAAGCGGATTAGGATATGTTCCCGGAGTTAAAACAGAACCTATGAAATCACTCGGTGTATAATATTTATCTAACTGATACGGAAGTCCTGCAACCCCAACTTTTGCCCATGAAGCTCTTAATTTCCAATAATTAAAGTTTGGACTTGATAATTTAAAAATATCTGAAAGAATAAAGCTACTGCTCACAGAAGGATAAAAGAACGATCTGTATTGCACTGGAAGTGTGCTGCTCCAATCATTCCTTCCTGTAACATCTAAGAATACTAAATTATCATAGTTTGCACTTACCAAACCGTAGACAGAGTTGGTCTGTTGATCATTTGGTCTCGGAACTTTTGTAATTAAAGAAATAGCATTATTCAGACTGTAATCTCCGACAACTTTAAGACCTTCAGCACGGTAATCTGTCATTACATATTCGTTATAACGAACACTCGCCCCTGCATTTGCGTTTACATTAAACTTGCCATAATCTTTTTTGAAGGTAAATAGCAAATCATTATTAAATTCATTATTCTTAATATATTGCTCTCTATAAAAACCTTTAAGGTAATTCGCTGAACTATAAGGTCGTTGTGTTGTTCTTTCTTCATCCAACATTTCAATTCCTGATCTTAACATCAAACTGAAATTTTTGTTAAAATCATAAGTTCCCGAAATATTTCCTGTGATCATTTTCTTTTCAACACCATTGAGCATCTGATAAGCAATCAGATAAGGATTGTCTATGAAACTACTGAACGGGTGAATCTGATCTACCTGCTCTTGTCCCGGTTTCCAGATCGGTTTATACCAAGCCAAATCAACATTCGGATTCTGGAAAATCATGAAATAAGAAATCGACTGATTGTTGTATCCTGTTGCAGGGAGGTTATCGCTTTTGGTATTTGCGTAATTGAATTTTGTTGAAACCCTGAATTTATCTGTTACCTTATGATCCAATGAGAATGCCATATTAAAACGATCAAAACCGGTGTTTGGCATCATCCATTTGTTATCCAGGTACGAAAGTGATGCCCTGAAACTTGTTCTGTCTGTGCTTCCTTCTACAGAAACATTGTTTGAAGATGTAACTCCTGTTTCCCAAAAACCTTTTATATTATCTTTATATGGTCTCCACAATTGTCTTTCCGCACTTTGTCCCAATAAATTAGGGTCGTACTGAAAATAGTATTGTCCATCGAATTTGGGTCCGAAAGCACTACTTGTTCCACCCGTACTTACTCCATCCGCAGATAACCCGTAAGAATAGAAAAATTGCCCTGCCGTGTTTTTCACTAAAGTTCCCTGACCGTACTCATATTGATAATCCGGCCATTTTAAAACAGAATCAAAACTCAAAGAAGAATTGAATGAAACTTTAAGTCTCCCATTTTTACTTTTTCCTGATTTTGTCGTTACCATTAAAGCTCCGTTCGCCGCTCTTGAACCATATAATGCGGCAGCTGAAGCTCCTTTTAGAACGGTAACCGATTCAATATCATCAGGATTGATGCTGTTCAGACCATTTCCCAAATCAATTGGTAAATCTCCTCCTGTTCCTGCTCCATAAGCTGCTGTTCCTGTTCCTGTTGTCGAATTGCTCAACGGTACACCATCTACAACGATCAAAGCATAGTTACCATCAAGATTAAAAGATTTTTCTCCTCTCAACGTAATTCTTGAAGAACTTAAGGGTCCTGCTCCTGCTGTCTGAATCTTCAAACCGGCTACACGACCTTCCAGACCTTGTGCCCAGTTGTTGTTCTGAATATTTTCAAAAATTTCAGAATCTACTTTTTCAGCAACATAGCCTAAGGATTTATCCTGTCTTTTAATCCCTAAAGCAGTTACCACAACTTCATCGATCGTTTTTACCGAATCTTTTTTTACCTGCTGTTGAGCCGCCATCTGGACGCTGACTAATCCGAGAACGGATAATAGAAGCAGTTTTTGAGTCTCTTTACGCATACAATTTTTTGTTTGCGCAAAATTAGACTGCTATGACGAGCATAGCTTTAATATGGTTTTAACATATTTTAAAGAATTTTTAAACCACATATTAATTTATGATTAACAGAAATGCATAAACTTTTAGCTTACAAGGCTTTAAAAGAATGAATCATTTTTAATATAAAAAGTGACCTATTTTACCATATCTTTATTGTCTTTTTCTGAGAAAATAAAACACTTCACTTATATCGTAAAGCATTATTGTTAAAGTATTATTCTTAATTTAAACAAAAAAAATCTGCTTCAAAAGAAACAGATTTTACTAAATATTTTTTTTCGGAAAAGATTATTTTCCTTTCAGCTGATCAGGAATATTGGTCGTAATAAAACCGATTCCCTGAGATTTTAATTCTTCATAAACTTTCTCATCATTTACCGTCCAGGAATTGGTAATTAAACCTAATGTTTTTGCCTCCGAAATCCAGGTCGGGTTTTTCTGGAAAACACTGTAATGATAATCTAATCCGTCCAAACCTTCATTTTTAATCTGTTCCGGTGATAATTCTCCATTCAGATACTGTACTTTGAATTTTGGCTCAACTTTTTTAATTTCCTTACAAATATTTAAGCTAAATGAAATAAATTCACTTTGAGATTCAAGCTTCATATCTTTTACCATTTTAATAGTTTTTGCTACAATCTCGTTTTCTTTTTCCTGAGATTTGACCGGTTTAATTTCGATAATTAATTGTAAAGATTTGTCTCTCTTTCCTTGCTTCAGATAATCTTTTAAAGTTGGAAGCTTTTCACCATTCGACAGTTTTAATTTTTCCAATTCTTTGAAATCAGTTTCTTCAATAATCATTTTTCCGTGATGCTCATCATGATTAATGACCAAAACACCGTCTTTCGTCATTCTCACGTCGAATTCAGCTCCGTAAATTTTTAATTTCTGTGCATTTTCCAATGCCTTGATCGAATTTTCTGTAGTCGGAGGATTTGTCTGAAAATAACCTCTGTGTGCAATAATTTGAGTTTGTGCATTCATAAAAGCTGTCGTTAAAACTGCAAACCCTAAGATAAACTTTTTCATAATTTTAAATATTCTTCTGCATTATAATTCCAGTTAAAGTTTGATTTTATTTTTTTAAACTGAAATTTAAAACAATATAATGATAATTATACAATTCGCTGCAAAGGTAAAAGAGATTTGCGACGATGCTTTAAAATGAATTTGAACATTTGTTGAATTTAATCTTAATTTTAATCATCCATTTCTCCACAATACTTATTATTTTTGTTGAAAAGTTAGAAAACCCATGTCCGAAAACATTCAGCATAAAATTGAGCAACTGAGAAAAGAGCTTCATCAGCATAATGAAAACTATTATCTGCTGGATGAACCAAGCATTTCTGATATGGAGTTTGATCTTCTTTTAAAGGAACTTCAGGATCTGGAAGCACAATATCCCGAATTTCATGACGATAATTCGCCAACTATTCGTGTCGGAGGTGGTGTCACCAAAATATTTCCGACCATTCAGCATCAGTTCAGGATGTATTCTCTGGATAATTCGTACGATTTTGATGATCTGGAAGACTGGGAGAAAAGAATTATTAAAACCATTGATGAGCCCGTAGAATTTGTTGCCGAATTAAAATATGACGGTGCTTCAATTTCCATTCTTTATGAAAACGGAAAACTTGCACAGGCTGTAACACGTGGCGACGGATTTCAGGGCGATGAAATTACCGCAAATGTTCGTACCATTTCGGATATTCCATTAAAATTAACAGGAGATTTTCCTGAGAAATTTTATATGCGTGGAGAAATTTATTTGACGAGAAAAAATTTCGAGAAAATCAATAAGCTTCGTGAAGAAGAAGGACTTGATCCGTTCATGAACCCGAGAAACACCGCAAGCGGAAGCTTGAAAATGCAGGATAGCGGTGAAGTGAGAAAACGCAGACTTTCATCGGTTCTTTACCAGTTTGTTTCAGAGGAAGTTCCTGCCGAGACCCATTGGGAACTGCTTCATAAGGCTCAAAACTGGGGATTCAAAATTTCTGATCAGGCAAAACTGTGCAAAACTTTAGACGAAATAAAAGAATTCATCAATTTCTGGGATGTTGAAAGACACAATCTTCCTTTTGAAATTGACGGAATCGTTTTAAAAGTAAACTCCTTAAAACAACAAAGGCAGCTTGGCTATACGGCAAAATCTCCTCGTTGGGCAATGGCGTATAAATTTAAAGCAGAAAAAGTGGAAACCGAATTGCAAAGCGTTTCTTACCAGGTCGGAAGAACGGGAGCGATTACTCCGGTTGCCAATCTGAAACCGGTCTTATTAGCCGGAACCATTGTAAAAAGAGCTTCTCTGCACAACGAAGATATTATCAAAAAACTGGATCTTCATGAGCATGATTTTGTTTATGTAGAAAAAGGGGGCGAAATTATTCCTAAAATTGTTGGCGTAAACACCGAAAAAAGAACACCGGAAAGCAAAGAATTAGAATACATTAAAAATTGCCCGGAATGCGGAACTGAGCTTATAAAAGTAGAAGATCAGGCGATTCACTTTTGTCCGAACGAATTGCATTGCCCGCCACAGGTTGTCGGAAGAATGATTCATTATGTTTCGAGAAAAGCTTTAAATATTGAAAACCTGGGAAGCGAAACCATCGAACAGCTTTATAAAGAAAGACTGATTGAAAATCCTGCCGATTTTTATGCTTTAACCAAAGAACAGCTTCTTCCACTTGAAAGAATGGCTGAAAAATCTGCACAGAATATCATCTCAGGAATCGAAAAATCGAAAGATATTGCTTTTGAAAAGGTTTTATACGGAATCGGCATTAAACACGTCGGAGAAACCGTTGCCAAAAAACTGGTTAAAAACTTCAACACAATCGATGATTTAAAAAAAGCCACTACAGAAGAGCTTTGCCAGGTTGAAGATATCGGGATGAAAATCGCAGTGAGCATTGTTGATTTCTTCAATAATTCGGAGAACATTTTAATGCTTGAAAGATTAAAATCTTATGGTGTTCAGCTCGAAAAAGGAGAAAATACCAATGAAGTTTTATCTAATGTTTTGGAAGGAAAAACGTTCTTATTTACCGGAAAATTATCACTTTTCACAAGAGAACAAGCCGAAGAAATGGTTGAAAAGCACAACGGTAAGAATATTTCTGCCGTCTCTAAAAACCTGAATTATCTTATTGTTGGTGAAAAAGCAGGAAGCAAGCTGAAAAAAGCTCAGGAAATCGGAACAATTACGATTTTGGATGAGCAGCAGTTTTTGGATTTGATAGAGAAATAATACGTTTTTAATAATTTAACCCGTAGTGCATTATAAAAAAAGTTATTCATGTTACAAAAATTTGTAAATTGTATTGACTACCAATCAAATACATTCATGAATAACCTAGATGCAATTTACGATTTTATTCTCACAAAATTGAGAG
>NZ_MAUH01000018.1:0-66985 GCF_001693475.1 Chryseobacterium sp. CBo1 | reverse complement strand
TCGGCGGGCTTTGCCCGCCGAAACCTTTTATTTCTTAATAATTTTTTTGGTGGTAGAAAATCCTTCTTTGTAGTTAATTTTCAACAAATAAACTCCTGAAGAAAGATGTCTTATGTCGATTTTATCATGATTCAACGAAAGATTATTTGATACTTTTCTTCCGTTTGCATCGAAGATATCAACCGACCCAACAGTCAGTTTGGATTTAATCACAACAAAATCAGCTGCAGGATTCGGACTTATTGATGCATCTCCCACTGTTCTTACATCAGCAACTCCCAAATTCTGGGCGATCAAAGTAACGATCGCTTTGTATTTTTTACCTTGAACTTCAGTTGTTGCAAATGAAGACGGTCCGGTATAGTTTGTCGGTGGATTTAACGGATCAGGATTATCGGTATCACTTCTATTAATTAAAGTCATATCATTAGCATAGTCTACAGTTTGGTAAAAAGGATATGAATTACCGTCATCTCCAGATTTATTTTCGTCCACGGTGATTACCAAGTTTTGAGTCCCATTATAGGCAAAAGGAGTCGTCAAAGTAATGGTTACCTCACTTCCGCTGTAGGTAAGGTTTCCTGTGGTCAGAACCTTTTGTTGCTGAGAAACAGGAATCCATCCTGCTCCCGTTGTACTGACAACATTTTGAAAACCCGTTGATGTTGTATGCCCGATCCAGACATCAACCTGTGCTGTATTACCTAATGATGATATTGGGTTTTGCACATAAAACTTCAACTGTTGAATGTTCATCGCAGGGCCAATTTCGCTTGCTAAGTAAATTTGCTGAGATAAGCTATACCCATAATAAATAGATATGGGAGTTGACAAGCCAATATTACTATCCACTCTGGTTCCAGAACCAATTGTTACTTGTGAGTAAAACAAGTTTGCCGCTAAAATAGCGACAGAAAGTAAAGTTTTTTTCATAGATATAAATTTAATTAATTATTAAAACAAATATATTAATTAAAAATCATTAAATAACAGATAAACAAATAGATATATCATTGTAAATTTATCACCAATATTGTATAAAATATTGAATTTACAATAATACCTTTTTAATTTAAACGTTTAAACTATGAAAGACCTGAAATGGGTGAACAATTTACCTCAAAACTTTTTCCGATTCTAAATTAAGATTTAAAAGATGATGAAAAGCCTCTCCCATTTCGTCTGATGCTCTGCCGATCGCATTTTCCAGCATATTTCTGATTTGTATTTCGGTTACTTTGGCTTCAGTCCAGCTTTTTCCGGAAGTATGAGAATTTAAAATAAATGGCATAATTCGGTCGATTGCGCACGCGAAAATAGCATCGGGAGTTTGCTCTTCTTCAAATTCAAGCCATAGGTTAAAAAATTCTGAGCGAAGCGGTTCATCTAAAATCCCGAAAATATTTTGAGCAGACAATTTTTCCCTCTCAAATTTTCCAACCATTGCTGCTTCATCAAAAAGGAATGTATCTCCGGCTTCAATTTCTACCAGATCGTGAATAGACAACATTCTGATAACTCTCAACAAATCAATATCGGCTCTGTTTTTCGCATAAGGAAAAAGAATCTGAGCGAGAATAATAATCTGCCACGAATGTTCAGCCGTATTTTCTCTTCTGGAATCATCCGCATTATAATTTCTCCTTTGCACATTTTTCAGTGCATCTACAGCAAGGATAAAATCAATTTCTTTCTGTATTTTCATTTTTTTTCTTCTTTAAAATATAATTTTCTTGGGTAAATTGTGGTTTTTGCAAACCATTTATAATCTATAAACTCTCTTTTTATGGTTTTCACTTCTTTTGAATCTCTTGTATCTTTTTCAAATTCCAATACTTTCAGCAATCCTCTTTCGGGAATATACTGATATTCTGAAGTAAGATTCCAGCAACAGCCATTTTTCAGATGAGAAACAATAAGTTTACGTTCTGAATCAATTGTAAACATTCCTGAATTAGCAGTGACCAGATCGGTAAGCTCCTGGTTCAAAGCAAATTTTGTTTCAGAATTATTATTTAAATAAACATCAAAAAGCAAACTCCCACGATCACTACTTCTGTCTCTTACGGCAACATCTTCAAAACCGTCAAAATTAAAATCATTAAAAATAATTGAGTTTTTCAAAGAATCAACAGAAGGTTTTCCATTCTCGTTTAGCTCTAAATAAAAATTTTCTGAAGATAAAGTCTGGTATTTCTTCATCGTACTTTTATCATAGAGATCAATTATCGCTCTCCCATCGCAAATTTTTCCATTACAACGCTCTGCATTCACAATCACATGATATGTTTTTGAAACATCCGACAGCTCAAAAACATTCTGAGCATTACAAAACATTCCCCAACATACTAAAGTAAATAGTAGTTTTTTGGTATTCATCTCGAGTTAATTTAGGTTACAGTTGATAACAAAGATAAAGATTTAACCCCAAAAATTGAATTTATTTCTAATATTTAATCGTCATTTAAAAATTAGATTAAAAATTATTAAACTGATTACCAATTACTTAAACTTTAATTTAAAATAATTTCACTACTTTGTATTGCATAATACCATTTTAATTACATATCTTTGTAATGTAAAATCAGAATAGGTTCAGCTAGCTAAGAACCAAAATCTGAAAATTTATATAACTAATTAACAAAAACCTATTAAAGATGAATACCGAAAATACCAAAGCGCAAATGCGAAAAGGGATTCTGGAATTCTGTATTTTAAGCCTCATCAATCACAAAGAAATGTATGTTTCTGATCTGATCGACGAGCTGAAAAAAGGAAAACTGGACGTTGTGGAAGGAACACTCTACCCTCTTCTCACAAGACTGAAAAACGGAGAATTTCTCTCCTACAGATGGGAAGAATCTACAGGAGGACCACCAAGAAAGTATTATCAGATTACAGAAAAAGGAAAAACTTTTCTTACTGAACTGCAAAATACCTGGCAAGAATTGACAGATTCTGTAAACCAAATCACTCAAAAACACTAAAAACAAAAGCTATGAACAAGACACTCTCAATAGGACTCGCAGGTTTTTCTTTTACCATAGAAGAACACGCATATATAAAGCTCAGCGATTATCTGAATGCTCTGAGAAGCTCTTTGGACGCTTCTGAAGCTGATGAGGTAATGCATGACATAGAAATCAGAATGGTTGAAATCTTCAGAGATACTTTAGGAAAACGTGAAGTAATCAACGATGCTGATGTAGAAAAAGTAATTGCACAGATCGGTTCGCCTGAAAAAATCGAAGAACAGGAAGAAGCCTATTATTCTGAAAAAAGTACAAAAACTAAAACTTCAGGAACAAGCTACAGCGATAAGAAACAACTGTTCCGTGATCCTGAAAACCAGAAAATTGCCGGAGTTTGTGCTGGTTTAGCTGCTTATTTCGGAATGGAAATCAGCTGGATGAGACTGATCTGGGTAGGAACACTTTTATTTCTGATTGTTGCGCCGGGATCTTCTTTACTAGTTATTATCCTATATTTCATTCTTTGGGCAGTTTTACCAAAAGCAGAAACGGCTTCCGATTTTTTGAAAATGAAGGGAAAGCCTCTGAATTTTGACAACTTAAAGGAAGAGTCAAGTAAAATTGTACAGTTTGCAAATGAAACGACAACAAGAGCAGGAGAAATCTTCATAGAAAATAAACCTTATGTAAAAAATGCAGGTAGCGGAGTATGGAATGTCATTAAATACATCATCGGAATCTTCTTTGCCATCATGGCAGTAAGCAGCATCATCGGGGTATTTGTATTGTTTGGCATGTTTGGGGTTGAATCTAACTTTCCTGGAGCTAATGAAATGAGATTTTATTTTGACAACGACGGATTGTATAATGTTTTAGCAGCCATCATCATCATCGGATCTTTGATTCCAGCTATACTTTTCAGTTTAGTAAGCATCAAAATTTTCTCACCAAAAACAAAACTGAGAAATATCGGTTGGGTTTTAGGAGCTTTATTCTTAACAGTAATCGGTCTTGGAACATACTTCGGACTGAGCATGGCAAAAAGAGAAATGCTTTTCAAAGGTCATAAGGAAGATACTGAAGAAATTGCGATCAATACTGCATCAGACAGCATTTATGTAGATGTAAAACAAGTTGCAATTCCACAAAACTTTGTAGGCTACGATAATGATATTTATTCTGATAAAATATCGGTTTATGAAGAAGATTATATTTACGTGGAAGTAACAAGAAAAGAAAACATCAAAGCTCCTTATCTTGTTATTAAAAAAGAAGCTAAAGGCTACAATGTTCCGCTTAATGTAAACGTTCCTGTAGAAATCGTGAACAACAAGGTTATGCTTCCAAATTACATTAAATATCCTTACGATCACAGATTCAGAGATTATCATATCGATTATGAACTTGTAATCCCTCAAAATATGATCGTGATCCCGGTAAAAGACCGTGGAATTGATTTCAACGGAGATCTTGATAATAACGGAATCAACGATGATGATGAAAATAACGATGACAACAATGGAGATGATAATACTTTACAGATTGAAAAGAATAAAATCTCTATAAATGGCTCAACCATCGAGTACAGTTCGGACGATAAAGACAGCGTTATCATCAACGGAGTGAAAGTTCCTCAGAATGCTGCCAAGAAAAAGATTGATTCTATAAAAAATATTATTAAACAGAGCGAAAACGAAATAAAAAACATTAAGATAAAAGACGGTGAAAACGAAATTTCTATTAAAACTAAATAATTAACTTCAGAGAGTGGCAGAAGGTGTGAGTGGAAAGACAACCGTTTGAAATTCACACTCTTCTTCTCTCAAAGAAATATAAAGAAATTTCAATAGAAAGTGTTTTATATCATAAAATCTTTGTATATTCGTACATCCAAATTCTATTAAAACAAACACAAAAAAATTTAAACCATGGTACAAGTAGTTTTAGAAATCGCTGTAAAAATCGTAGATTTAATCAGCCGTTTATTTTAAGAGCGACAATATTTCAATATATTTGTAAAGTATAACCAAGATTTGGTTATACTTTTTTTGTTTTAAAATTAAAATTCATGAGAAAACTGATCGGTAAATTGATGCTAAAATTATTGGGTTGGAAGGTCGTTCTACAGGGCGATGTCAACAATCTTAACCGATGTATTCTGGTTGTAGCACCGCATACTCACAATATGGAATATCTTTTGGGAAATTTAGCCTATTGGTCTTTAAAAAAACCTTTAAAAATCATCATCAAAGATGCTCATACCAAAGCTTGGTATGGTTCTGCAGTAAAAGGTTTAGGTGGAATTGGGATCGACAGAAGCCAGAAAAATGACCTCGTGAATTTTGTTGCAAAAGAATTTGAAAAAGACGATTTCAGCTTGGTAATCACTCCTGAAGGAACAAGAAGCTGGGTGCCGAAATGGAGAAAAGGATTCTACCATATGGCGTTGGCAGCAAAAGTTCCAATCGTTCTGGCGGCGGGAGATTTCAAAAGAAAAATTGTGTATTTAGGATATCAGATTCCTTACGAAAGATTAGTAACTGCAACTTTTGCAGAAATTATGCAGGAAATTCAGGATTACTATGTGAAAAATGATATTGTTCCGAAAATCCCTGCCAACTGGAATCCTAATCTGATGGGAAATGATTCGGAAGCTAGAAGCTAGAAGCTAGAAGCTAGAAGCAAAATTACTTTTTACTTTTTACTTTTTACTTTTTAAATATATTATTTATTAAACATTACTCACTACTCATAAAATGTACACTGAAGGTAAAACAAAACAAGAAATATTAGAATTCATCAACCACTGGGGAGAAGAAACTTTTGCCAAAACACTTGGTATCAATTTCATCGATATTGATCTTGAAAATGAAACGCTTACTGCAACAATGCCTGTTTCACCAAAAATTCATCAGCCTTTTGGAATTATGCATGGTGGCGCAAGCTGTGTTTTAGCAGAAACAATGGGTTCTAGCCTGTCTAATATTTTTATCGATGGGAGCAAATATTTTGGTGTCGGAACCAACATTAATTCCAATCATTTAAGAAGCAAAAAAGACGGAATTGTAACCGCAGTAGCAAGATTTATCCGAAAAGGAAAGACCATGCATGTTTCTGAAATTGAAATTCGTGATGAGAAAGGGCAACTGATCAATCATACAACAATGACCAATAATATTATCAACCGATAAGATTTTCAACAAAAATACAGAAGACTCAAAATTTTGAGTCTTTTTTTATTTCCTGCTGCAACCTTTTTATTTTTTTTCATCTTATATAAAGAAACCCATAAATTTATAGATTATGAAAAAACATTTACTTCTACTACTATGTTCTATTTTATTGATTTCGACTTCATGTCGTGATCATAATGATGAAAATATTGAGAGCAAAAACCAGATTAATTTTCAGTTAATCGGAAAAGGAAATTTTATGGCAACTTATGCTACCCCACAAAATACAGTTATTACAAACTCTACCCAATGGAATAATTTTCTAAATCAAATTGACGGCCCGAATAATCATCCTTCTTCCGGTTTTACGGAAACCAATATCGATTTTAATCAGTTTATGGTGATTCTTGTCGTTGATGAAGTTTATCCAAATAGCGGACATTCTGTTGACATTATGACGGTTGATGAAAATCCGCAAAATATTGAAGTCGATGTAGAAAAATTGCTTCAGGGAGATGTTACAACTGTTGTCACGCAACCTTATCATATTGTGAAAATTCCTAAAATTGCAAAGCCGGTTTTATTTAACTAAAATCTATGGTAACTCTTTATATTTTTTCATCTTAATATAAAGAAACTCCTAACTTTATAGATTATGAAAAAACATTTACTCCTGCTACTATGTTTCGTCTTTTTAATCATAACTTCTTGTAATGATCATGATGACAACATAGAAAGCAAGAACCTGTTCACCTCTCAGCTTATTGGTAAAGGCATTATCACGGCAAACTATGTGGTTCAGCAAAATACAGTAATGACCAATTCTGCACAGTGGAATCAGTTTTTGAATCAAATCGATACTCCGACTCATCAGACATCTGCAAGTTTTACCCAAACCTACATCGATTTTAATGAGTTTATGGCAATTGTTGTGGTTGATGAAGTATATCCGAACGGTGGTCATTCTATCGATATTATAGCTGTTGAAGAACATCCTCAATATATTAATGTTGATATAGAAAAATTACTTCAGGGTAATGCTACTTCTGTTATTACGCAACCTTATCACATTGTGAAAATTCCTAAAACAATAAAACCTATATTATTTAATTAAGATCAGCTGCAACCTTTTTATAATTCTGCATCTTATAATAAAAATAACCATGAAAAATTTAATTTTACCATTTATTTTGTTGTTGACGTTTGTATTTTCTTGTAGAGAGAGTGATATTGATGAACTTGAGAAAAAAAATGCTTCTTATGATGTATACGTTGCTGGGAAAGAAAATAACAATGCTTGCTATTGGAAAAATGGAATCAAAATAGATTTAATTAATGGTTCCAATATTACTCCCAGAAAAATTATCGTAGAAAATAATGATGTTTATATTTTTGCTATGAGTGATATTTCACCAGACTATTATATTTGGAAAAATAATGTTAAAATAGCAGTTAATCAACACATAGGGATGAATACTAACACTACAAATCCTGCAGATTATGCTCATAGTATAGATGACTTCCTCGTCGATCAAGGAAATATTTATTTATTTGGAACAGTAACAAGTCCTATTGTTCAAATACCTTCTACCATAACTTACACTCGCGAGCTGTGTTACTGGAAAAATGGTTTAAAAACGGTACTATTTACACAAAACTTTCCCAATCCTCAAACTTATGTCACAACAAGGAATTTCACAATACATAATGGTGATTTGTATATCCCGGTAAATAAAATGCTTAATAATTTAGTTGATTCACCAATTGAAGTAGGTTATTTCAAAAATAACATTTATAATATTGTTTCACCATATTCAGGTCAAAAGAATTTTAGAAACATTTCAAGTAGTGGTTTAGGAGGTATATATTTATCTATGTATGATAAACTTACTGACAAAACTTATTTTAAAAATATCATAACAAATACTGATACTTATATTTCTCAAACTGTGAAAGGTAAATTTAAAATCGATGGAACTGACATCTATGACTTTAGCAATGGTTCTGACTATTTAAAAAATGACAATACAATCTCCTTTTCTTATGCTTTAGGATTTAATCGAATTGAAGATTTCTTTGCACTCGATCAAAATATTTATCAAATCAGATCCAAATCAACTTCCGATATAAAAGACTCATATAAAGTTTATATAAATAATGTCGAAACTCAACACATTAATCATGTTAATGGTATTTTCACCTCAATTTACGTCGTACAGGACTAAATAAAATCTAATGCAAAAACTCAACTGGCAAAAAATCTATCTCGACCATTCCCCGAAACTTTTGGGGATTTGTCGAAGATATATCGCAGATCTACCAACTGCGGAAGATATTGTGCAGGATAGCTTTATCACAGCAATGCAGAAAAACCACCAGTTGAAAGATGAAAAAGCAGTTTTTGGATGGCTTAAAAAAATTGTAGTCAATAATGCTTTACAGGTTATTCGAAAAACGACCAAGGATACATTTATTACCACAGAAACATCAGAAATCCCGGATATATATACCGAAATGAATACAGCAGCTTTTGACGAGAAGAAGAATATTTTAGCATACGATTTTACGCAGGAAGAACTGCTGAAATCCATCGATAATCTGGCTCCACATCACAAATCGGTTTTCAATTTATACTATATCGAAAACTATACTCACGCTGAGATTTCAGGGATCTTGGAAATTCCGGTTAATACTTCAAAATCTCATCTGATGAGAGCGAAAAAATCGGTTCAGAATTATTTGCTTACCCACTTTGTCAATAAAGAAAGTTCAAAAAATAAAACGGCACAGCTCTTAATTTTCTTAGGTTTTGGTGGATTATTGTGGGCACAAACCTTTCAGAATAAATTTTCAGATTTTACGATCTCTCCTTCCAAAAATTTTGAAATTCCGTCAGATATTATGGTGAATAACATTACGTTTTCATCTGCTCATCATCATTGGAAGCAAAAAGCCATTATCGGATGTGCATTTTTTATCATTATTGTTGGAAGTATATTCTTTTTTAATCCTAAAAAAAATTGGGGCGATATAAATCATTCGGATTCCCAAAATTTAAACTTGATGGAGAAAATTGCAGATAATCATCAAAGCAATATCAAGAATAAAAATGTGGTCAAAAAAAGCTTGAAAAGTAATCAGACCGAAGAAAAATCAGACAAAAAATTCAGCATAGATTTAAGCAAAGAAAAACAACCAAATAAAACAAAAAACTTAGTATCTTCAAAAATTATAAATAAAAAAGATTCTGCTAAAACTACGGCACATAAAGTAATTGTCGTAAAGAAGATCATTCAGAGAGACACCATTTATATCGAAAGATAAACTGACTAAACCATGCTTTTAAGAAAAATAATTTTACTTTTTTCTGCCATCGTATTTATCCAAACCTTTGCGCAACGCAAAAAAACAGATACGGTATATGTTTATGAAAAAGTGATTGTTTATGACACGATCTATATCGAAAAAGCCATCAAAATAAAACTTGCACATCTCACTTTTTCACCTCTACAGATTCAGCATCAGGAGATTCTTTCAAATAGCAAGATCATCAATAAAGAGGATCTTGAAGAACAGATAAAAAAAACTTCAAACACAGGCTTTAAATATGGAATTCAGGCCGGAATTGGTTTAAAAAATGCTAATTGGGCAGAAAATTTATCTGGTAAAAAACAGCAGTTTGGGCAAAATCTGGGTATCTGGATTTCAAAAAGCATTATCAATCCCAATTTTTCGCTCATGCTTTCTGCAAATGTTTTTCACTGGAATTCTACATTCGATCTTGATGCCAATCGGGAAGAGACTTTTCTGAACGGATTTTATTTTACTGAAAACTCTAAACCTTTACTTTTTCAGAGATTCAACAATAAACATTATGAATATGTTGTACAGCTAAAAGCAATCTACGAATGGAAAAACTTTCGTCCGTTCGCAGGTTTTCTAATCAATAAAAATAGGTACAAAATGCAGTTTTTAGTTCCTGAGAATAACATTTTGAATAAGTTGGATGATTTTAAAAGTGATCAGATCAATCTTGGTTTTTCATTTGGGCTGCAATATCGAATTTTCAGCCGTTTTCTGATCGATCTCGAATATCAACACTATAAAATCAGGAATCTTTCGTTAAAAAACAGTTCATTTGATTTTGACATTTTTAAGACTAATAATACCTTTGCTGAAAGAAAAATCAGTTTAGGAATTTCTTATTTCATTTCTAAATAATGATGCTCTTAAATTTTCAAAATTATGATCTATTTCAAATTTCCTTTTGACGAAAAACTCTATTCTACAGACGAAAATCAGAATACACATTCAATTACTTTTCACTCTTTTAATAATGATGAGAAAATTAATATTTCAGGAAATATTGTTGAAAAAGATCAGTCAGAATTTGATAATTTAAGGATCAACTCACAAATCCTACCGGAAGACAGAACACAGTTTACTGCAGAAAATAAAGAAGAATATCTGCAAAAATTGGAAGAAGTTATTGAAATTATTAAAGAAAGTAATCTTCCGAAGTTAGTTCTTTCCAGAAGAAAAATCTATATTGATTTTAAAGAAATAGATCTGAAAAGCAGCTTCAATAATCTGTGTAAAAGTTATCCGAATGCATTCAAGTATTTGTTTTATAAGGGAGAAACTTCGTGGATGGGAGCTTTTTCTGAAGTTTTAGGGAAATTCAACAAGTTAACCCATGAGTTTGAAACGATGAGTCTTGCAGGAACAATTCCTGTTGCCGAAGAATGGACGAAGAAAGAAATTGAAGAGCAGAAACCTGTTTCTACATACATCAGAAATATTTTAGAAAAATACAGTAATTCCAATTCAATTCAGGAGTCTGAAACGTATGACCATATTTCAGGAAATATCAAGCATTTACGCACCGATTTTAAAATAAAAATCAATCCTGAAAATTTAGACCATTTAATAAAAGATCTTCATCCCACCCCTGCAGTTTGCGGAATTCCCAAGGATTTTTGTAAAAAGATTATTGAAAAAGCGGAAAAATTCCCTCGTGAATTGTATGCCGGATTCATCAAGATTGAGACCCAGGATTACATACAATATTTTGTGAATCTGCGTTGTGCAAGATTATATAAAAATTCTGTTCATCTGTTTGTCGGAGGTGGAATTACCGCTCAAAGCAACCCTGAAAAAGAATGGAGAGAGACGGAGCTGAAATCTGAGGCGGTGCTGAAGAATTTGGTTATAAATCATTCCTAAATTTAGATGAAATTTAAAGTAATATAACTTACAAAAAAACCTCTTCCAAAATGAAAGAGGTTTTATTTTTATACTGATAAAGAATTACTTCTTTACGCCAATCTTACTCCACGTATTCAGGATGAAAAGGAGACCTATACCCAGCAATCCGCAAGCGATTGAAATTAAAAACTTCATATTGTCTTCAGAGGTAAGATCTGCCCCTAAATTTCTGCTTAAGGCATAACCATTAATGGCAATAATCACGATAAACACGATCAAAAATACTTTATAAAACTTCTGCATGATCTAAAAATTAATATAATTTGACACAAGTTGTGCAAAATTTGCGGTAAATAATTTAATTGAAATTGCAAGGAGAATAATTCCGAAAACTTTCTGAAGAATTGCCAAAGACGCCTCCCCCATTTTCTTCTCGATCCACTTCGCCGATTTCAGCACCAAATATACGAAAATTGTATTGAGAATGATGCCACAAATAATGTTAATATCATGAAACTCCGCTCTTAAAGACAAGGTTGTCGTTAAAGTTCCTGCTCCTGCAACCAAAGGAAACGCAATCGGAACGATGGAAGCAGATTTGGCTTCGGTGGTTTTATTGATCTCAATTCCTAAAATCATTTCGAGAGCGATGATAAAAATAACGAAAGCTCCCGCAATCGCAAAAGAATTCACATCTACCCCGATGAATTTCAAGATTTTATTTCCTACAAAAAGAAATACGATCATGATCAATCCTGCCGTAATTGAAGCTCTTCCCGCTTCAATCTGTCCGAATTTCTGCTGAAGGCTTACCACAATAGGAACCGATCCGATGATATCGATCACTGCAAAAAGTACCATAAAGCTGGTAATAACCTCCTTTATAGAAAAGCTGTCAAATATTTCCATTTCTACGATTATTAATTTCGCAAAAATATAAATAAAAAATGATTATTTACTAATTAAAGAATATAATTTAACAATATCTTTTAGCAGATCGTTAATAGAGTCTTCTGAAGTAAGCGGAGAATATTTCTCAATCTGAATTTTCTGCAGAAGCTCCTGATAACTTTCAGCAACAGATCTTCCGTTATGACGTTCAAGAAAAACTTTAAAATCTTCTTTAGAGCTTTGGAAATACTGGCTTCTCACTTCCTGATCCATCTCTTCAAATGTTTCGAAAAACTTTTGGTAATCTCCCGAAATTTTAAGATTTTCCAGATAAGCAAAATAATCGGTAATATCAGTTTTTAAACTTTCTCTAATCTCCTGTTCTGTTTCCGCAACAGATCCTAAAGGTTTCGAAGTTGGCTTTTCTTTAATTATATCTCGGTTTTTTTGCCAATTTCTAAACACCAGATAGGCTAAAAACAGCACAATTAAAATAGATATGTTCACCAAAAGCACATTCCAGTTGAACTTACTTTTTTCTTTAACCTTGAATGAAGTTGTTTTTAAAACAGGGCTATCAACGGTTTCAAGCAAAGTATTGGTGTAGTCATTTACTTTTTCTACGGTAGATCTTGCTTCAAGAACCTCATCATGAGAAAAGGAGGTAAGATCTAATTTTTCCTGTCCCAGATTTACATACTCTTTTGCTGCCGGATTGAAATAAGCAAAAGGTTCTGTTTTAACAATAAGATCACCCGCTTTTTTAGGAATCAGAATATACTTTGCCAAAACTTCTCCCTTCAATCCTGTAAGTCCCGGGCTGAGTCGGGTTGTAATTTTTGGTGCAAAAACATCATAATCGGGTGACTCTTCAATTTTAGGAAGATTAAGGTCTGCAAGATTTCCTTCTCCCGAAACTTTTACCGTTACATTAACCGGTTTTTTAACCTCAACTTTTTCTTTTGATGAATGAAAGACATCCACTTTAAAATTACCCACCGCATTTTTAAAACTTTCCGGTGAGCCTTCAGGAAGCTTTTTTACATTAAGCTTTACTTTATTGGAAGCTATTTTACTTTTATTTGAAAAAGTATTGACAGACGCAGAAACTGCAGGAACTTCAACGTAGCCTGCTTCATTCGGGAATACCATAAATACAGCCAAAATCTGCGATGCCATATTCCCATAGCCAGACGGATCTATTTCTGATCTTTTTAAATTAACTGGATGTACATTGATATTTTCCTGTTCAGGAAGCTTGATGTTCTTTACTTTTCTGAAATTGTCGATGTTTTTGGAATAAACTCTGAGAACTGCTACTGTAGGCTGATCCTGATACACTTCACGATCGTCGATTTCCATATTGAGGTAAACATCATTAGAAACATTGGCAATCGGTTTCTTTTCAATATCTCTGATGAAAATATCGAAAGGTTCGGTCTTATAGATTTTATTATTAACCGTCACTAAAACGGAACCAATGCGGATTTTGCCTTTCTGTTTGGGTTCAAGCGCAATTCTGGTGACATATTCGTCGATTGCAGTATTGGTTTCAGCGTCTCTTACCCCCTGATTAAAAGATCCGCTGCCGATCATATTAAATTTAGATAAATCCGGCAGCATCAGTTTACTTTGCTGAACAAGGTTGTCTCCGTTTAATTCTAGGGTGATCGTAAGATTTACGACTTCTCTTCCACTATAGTCCGTTTTATCCGGCTTCATGGTAAGTTTTACCTGTCCGTAAGAAATTACAGATAAAAAGGTAAATATTGCGTAAATAATTCTTTGTGTCATCACCAATCTTTCTCGTTGCTTTGCGGCTTTGAAGAAGATTTTTCGTCTAAAATTCTTCTGGCAGTTTTTCTTTCTCTACCGTTTATCGTATCAAGGATTGCTTTTTCTAATTCCTTAGGAAGCTGCTTTCCTTTACTACCATTACCTTTGGGTTTAGAATCTTCTCCTTTATCCTGTTGCGGACCATTTCCCTGTTCATTTTTCTGATTCTTGGAGTTTCCTTCCTCTCCCTTCTTTTTATCTTCGCCACCTCCGTTTTTACCGGATTTGTTCTCCTGTTCCTGTTTTTTGTTTCTCTGTATTTCCTTCAGCCTCAACTTTGCAATTTCATAATTTTTCCTTGTTGCTTCTTTGTAAGGATCCTGTTTTAGAGACTGCTTGTAATAATCTGCTGCTTTTTCGGGCTGATTCATCTGCATCATCGTATTTCCCAGGTTGTGAAGCGCCGCTGCTTTGTCTGGTAAAGTCTGAGAAAGTTTTTCTGCTTTGGCATACTCTTCTTTCGCTTCCTGATACATTTTCTTTTTATACAAAGCGTTTCCTAAATTATAATGTGCCGTAAAATCACCAGAGTTTGATTTTATAGCTTCCATATATTTTGAGGAAGCACCATCATAGTCATTAGCATCAAATTTTTTATTGCCTTCGTAGACTAAAGTCTTATAACTTTCCTGCCCAAATAATATACCTGAGAACGAAAAAGCAAATATCAACGCTAAAAATACAATTTTAGTATTCATCCCTTGCAAAATTATCCCTTTATATGTTAATAAACAGCGTATTATTTGTTAAAATTGGGTTAAAGTATTACCCCTGCAAAACTCACCATCACTTGGGTCTTTTTAAACATTAAAATCTCTTTTAGGATTAAAAAGATAAATAATGACAAATAAAAATATTGAAACTGCCAAAAAATACTGGTAATAATGATTTGCATTTTGAGTCTTTACGGTTGTACTGGTATTTGCAACTTTTTTGTTGAGCTCATCTGCAATTCTTTTCGGAGCATCATTCATATTGTTGCCATCAATATAGTTCCCACCGGTAGACTGTGCCATTTTTCTTAAGGCTTCAGTCTGTCTTTTTGAAATAACGGTTTCACCATTGCTATCAAATTTATACCCTTGCAATTGCCCATATTCATAAACAGGAATCGGAGCTCCTTCATCTGAACCAACACCAACCGAAGTAATAGTTATTCCTTCCTTATTAGCGAGTCGGATGGCTGCATTGTCATTTCCTTCATTATCTTCTCCGTCACTTATCAAAACTACTTTTCTGGCTCCTTTATTTATATTTTTAAATTTAGCTACCGCACTCTCCATTGCCTGCAGAAAATCTGTCCCCTGAATGGTGATATCTTTCGTCTGAAGATCGGAAATATAAGTTTCCACACTGCCATAATCTGTTGTCAATGGCATTACTGAGACTGCTTCCCCTGCAAAAACTACGATTCCGATTTTGTCATTTTTAAGTTCATGAATGGTATTAATGATCAGATTTTTTGCCTGGGTAAGTCGATCGGGATCAATATCTTCCGCATTCATCGAGTTCGAAACATCCATCATGAAAATTACATTATTCATTTTCTGATTGGTTTCTATTCTTTCAGAACCGCTCAAAAGATCAATAATAGAAAAGATTAAAAATAATATAGCAAGAAAATAAAGTACAGGAAAAATCTTCAAAAACCGGGAGCTTTTTTCAAACAAAACTTCATGAAATTTTGGGTCTGCAAACAGCTCTCTCTTTCTTTTTTTCCATCGTAAAAAATTGATCAGAAAAAAAGATAAAAGCGGCAGAAACAGCAATAATAACAAATACCAATTGTTCCCTAAATACCAGTTCATCAGCTTAAAAATTTATAAAGTACCCAACGTAAAATGGCATCAAAGACCAACATTCCTAGAGCAATCCAGAGAAAAAACTTGAAATACTCTTCATAATTATAATTTCGGGAAACCCGAATATCTGTTTTCTCCAATTTATTAATATCGGAATAAATTTCATCAAGCTTATTTTCAGAATCGGCTCTGTAGTAAATTCCGCCTGTAGTCTGCGTAATTTCACGCAGCATATCTTCATCGATAGAAACAGGCTGTTCACGGTAATAATATCCGAATTCATCATAATCATAAGGCATTAAAGCATATCCGTTTGTCCCGATCCCGACACAATAGACTTTAATATTATTCTCTTTGGCTAAAACTGCAGCAAGCTGTGGCGGAAAGAGTCCGCTTATCCTTGTATTTTGTCCGTCAGTCATCAGAATAACAATTTTACTTTTTGCCTTACTTTTCATTAAATGATTTACCGCAACTGCCAAACCGTCTCCTACAGAAGTTCCGTCGGTCATTTCACGCTGATTCATGTTTTCAATCTCATATTTTACGGCATCATGATCAAAAGTCAGCGGAACTTTCAGGAAGGCTTCTAATTTATAATTAACAAGACCAAATCGGTCATTCGGACGCTTATTGATAAAATCAACAGCAATTTTTTTCAGAACAGCATATCGATCGGGATCAAAATCTTTAGAAAACATACTCAACGACACATCTACAGCCAGCATAATATCAATTCCTTTCGACTCATCTCTATCCTGAGAAACCGAAAAAGTTCTCGGTCTCGCCATAGCAATGATTAACGCAGAAAGAATAATATATTTTGAGATTTTCAGCAGAAAAAGTACGGGCAGAATTCCACTATTACCATCCATATTGCTGGTCGTAGGAACTTTAATTCCTTTTCTTTTTTTCTGACTGAAATCCCTGAATAAAAGCGGAATAAACACCAAGAACAGCAGAAAAAACCACGGACTGTAAAACTCGAAATTAAACATCTTTTCTCAGGTTTTCAAATTCAATATCCTCGGATGATCTTTTTACAAAATCCCGTATTTCTGTAAAATCTTTTTCCATTAGATCTTTATCTGGGAAAGTCTTGGCAAATTTTACCAGATCACCTCTTAAAAATACATCTTCCACAATTTTTTCGTTGTCTTGTGAGATGGTATTATTTTCTTTCATTAAAGCCACCAAATCATCCGTCAATAAAACATCTGCAGGAATTCTGTATTGTTTAGTAATAAACTTTCTCGAAATATCGATCAGCTCAACATAAAACGACCGGTAATTTCCTTCTTCAATATATTTTTTCTTTTTTAAAGAATCTAATTCTTTCAAAGTCTGATTGGTCGTTACAACAGGTGAGCTTTTCTTCTTTTTTCCGTATTTCACAAACATGACGACTACAAAAATCAAAGCGGTAACGGCTAAAGCTGCAAAAACATACCATTTATAAAGTTCCCAGTAATCTATTGCTTCCAGATCAACTTCTTTATTTTTCATAATATCGTTGATCTGATCTTCTTTGGTTGCTGTATTGACAACTTCAATCTCGTAAGGAATTGTTTTTAAAAGTTTTTCTCCAACTTTAAATTCAAGTTCGGGAATTTTAAAAGTTCCTTCTTCGTAAACTGCGAATTCTATACGTCGCTCATAAGTATTGGCGTTAATACCGATACTGTCTTTGATTTCTTCAAAATGAAAAGGCAACAATTCATCTTTCGGAGCCGTGATAACCGCCCGACTTCTGAGATTTTCGATCTTAATTACCAAATGATCTGTTTCTCCCAATGCAAGCGTTTTCTTCTCGAGATTTGAAGAAAGCAGCTGTGAAAATGTATTTACACAGATAAAAAATAAGAGTAAAAAGAATATCTTTTTCAATTTCAATTCTAAATTTTGGCTAAAGCCTATTTTCTGTTTTATAATTAAAAGCGGACTAAAGTCCGCTACTGAATATTTTATTTTTTCTGAAAATAATTATATAATAATCTGGAGTAATCTGTTCCGGTATTGATATTCATAAACTCTGCTGAAGAATTGGCAAAATCTTCTTCCAGATTTCTCTGTTTCTGTTTTTGAGCTTCCGCAAAAGTGTATCTCCATCGTGCGCTCGATGTATTTACCCAAATCTGTTTTCCTGTTTCTGCGTCGTTTAAAAGTGCATAACCTACATCCGGAATATCATTATCTTTTTCGTCATAAATTCTCATTCCCAAAAGCTGATGCTTTTTAGAAGCCACTCTCAGAATTTTAGAATCATAATCATCTTCAAAATCTGAAAGTAAAAACACGAGTGATTTTCTTTTAAAAATCCCCATCATATATTCTAAAGCCTTATCGATTTTTGAAACTGCAGGTATATAATCCGCAGTCAAAATTTGGCTGATCATCGACAAAATATGTTTTCTTCCTTTTTGTGGCGGAATCACTTTATACACTTTATCTGCAAATAGAATCAAGCCTACTTTATCATTATTTCCAGCTGCTGAAAAGCCTAAACTTGCCGCAATTTCTGCGACATATTCTCTTTTAAGCTGAGTTTTCGTTCCGTAATCCATTGATGCGGAAATATCAACCAAAAGCATCATCGTCAGTTCACGCTCCTCCTCCATTACTTTCACAAATGGTTCACGAAAACGTGCGGTTTTGTTCCAGTCGATTCTTCGGATTTCGTCTCCAAACTGATAAGGACGAACTTCGGCAAACGTCATTCCCTGCCCTTTAAAAGCACTGTGATATTGCCCCATCAAAGTAGCCTCCGTTTTCCTTCTGGTACGGATTTCTATTTGCTTGACTTTTTTTACAATATCTTTTATCTGCATTGAATTCAAAATTTGAGATTCAATATTCAAAATTCAGATTCTATAAAAATTTTGAATTTTAAACCTTGAATATAGAATTAATTAGGGAGCTTGTATTTTCGCTAAAATTCTATTCACGATTTCCTCCGACGTAATTTCTTCTGCTTCCGCTTCGAAGGTTAATCCAATTCTGTGTCTTAAAACATCTTGTGCTAAAGCTTTTACATCTTCAGGAATTACAAAAGCTCTGCCTTTCAAAAATGCATACGCTCTCGAAGCAATTGCCAAATTGATAGATGCTCTTGGCGAAGCTCCGAAGCTGATATAATTTTTCAGTTCAGAAAGTCCGTATTTTTCAGGATAACGGGTTGCAAAAACCATATCCAGAATATATTTTTCAATCTTTTCATCCAAATAAATCTGATTGACAAGAGATTTTGCTTCCATAATATTTTGCAGAGAAATCACCTGTTTAATTTCCGGCTGATGTGATGTAGAAACCATTCTCATCACTTTTCTTTCATCTTCAAATTCAGGATAATCGATTTTACATTTCAGCATAAAACGGTCGCTTTGCGCTTCCGGTAAAAGATATGTTCCTTCCTGATCAATCGGGTTTTGAGTCGCTAAAACTAAAAATGGTTTTGGCAATGGCATTGTTTCGTCTCCAATCGTCACCTGTTTTTCCTGCATTACCTCAAGAAGAGCTGACTGCACTTTTGCCGGAGCACGGTTGATCTCATCTGCCAAGACGAAATTCGCAAAAACAGGACCTCTTTTTATGGAAAAATCATTTTCTTTTATGTTGTAAATCATTGTTCCTACAACATCCGCAGGAAGTAAATCGGGTGTAAATTGAATCCTTGAAAAATCGCCATGAACAGCTTCTGCCAAAGTCTTAATTGCCAACGTTTTAGCCAATCCCGGAACACCCTCTAAAAGAACGTGCCCATTTCCTAAAAGCCCTATCAAAAGACGATCGATCATGTATTGCTGACCAATGATAGCTTTATTGATTTCCTGCCTCAGAAGATTAAAAAAGAAATTTTGCTCTTTCACTTTCTCCGTCAGCTGACGGATGTCTTCTGCTTGATATGAATCTGACATTCTTTTAAATTAAATTAATGGGTAAATTTCTGATAAATCCACGCATTAATCAACATAATAAATGCCATATTTGAGTTAAAGTTTGTTAAATATTCTGATTAATTTTTTTGGCAATCAAGAGACATTTTTCTAAATCATTATCACTGAAACCTTTAATTTCATAAAAATCTATAAATTTTCGTCGATTGAATCAATCAAGAATTGTCATTTTCAGTTTATTAAACTATTTTTGAAGATTAAAATATTGCAAAATGAATTATCATTTTCAAGCTCACCGACAAGTAAGAAAAAACCTTTTAGATATTCTCCAAAACACTTCTCACGAAGATCTTTTGCTGATTCCTGATGGTTTTAACAATAATATTTACTGGAATATTGCACACACCGTTGCCACACAGCAATTGCTGCATTATTACCTGAGCGGAAATCCTTTCAGAATTGATAAATACTGGATTGAAACCTACAAAAAAGGAACTTTACCCAATCTGAACGTACAAAAATCTGAGGTGGAAGATCTGGAGTTTTTGCTGACTGAAACTTCAAAAACTTTAATGAAAGATTTCGACAGTGATTTCTTTTCGGATTACACGCCTTACACGACAAGTTTCGGGATGGATCTGAAAAGTATTCAGGATGCAATTATTTTCAACAATATGCACGAAAGCCTGCATTATGGTTATACCATGGCGCAGAAACGTGCAATTTTAGGAGAAAAGTATTAAAAGAGCCAAGTAAAAACAAGTTTGAATAATTAGCCTTATTCATTAAAAAAATAAAAAATAATATTTTGGAAGATTTTCAACATAGAAACTCAAAATCTGAATTCAGAAATTCAGAACCTAATAAAAAAGATGATTTCATTTTCGGATTGCGTCCCGTGTTAGAAGCTATTGAAGCCGGAAAAACAATTGACAAAATTTTTGTGCAAAATGCATTGCAAGGAGAAATTTATGCTGAACTGAAAGCTATTTTGGCGAAACATAAAATCCGTCCCAACTACGTTCCGGTAGAAAAACTTAACCGTTTTACAAGAAAAAACCATCAAGGTGTCGTTGCTTTTATCTCTGATGTTCCTTTTCACAGAGTAGAAGATATTATTCCTGAATTATTCGAACAGGGAAAAACGCCTTTCATTCTAATTCTGGACAGATTAATGGATGTGAGAAACTTCGGAGCAATTTGCAGAACTGCAGAATGTGTAGGAATTGATGCCGTTGTAATCCCTGAAAAAGGCGGAGCACCGGTAAATTCAGACGCTATTAAAACTTCAGCCGGAGCGATGTACAATATTAAGATCTGTAAAGAACCTAATCTTGCTCATGTTGTTGACTTTTTACAGCAAAGTGGAATTTCTGTATTTTCAGCAACAGAAAAGGCGCAGAAATTGATATATGATGTCGATTTCACAGAACCTTGTGCGATTGTAATGGGTAATGAAGAAACCGGAATTTCTAAAGAAGTTCTGCATCATTCAGACGAAAAAATAAAACTTCCGATCGAAGGGAAAACCCAGTCTCTAAATGTTTCAGTGGCTTGTGGAGCAATTTTGTACGAGGCGATGAGACAGAAACTGGTGAAAATTTAATTATTAAAATGACTTTGCTAATAAGCATATCCTAAACTAAGAAAATTTATTATGAAAAATATAGCAGCTTTAGCGCTTATCTCAATAGCAGTTGTTTCATGTAAAAAAGAAACAGCAACCATCACCAAAGTAGATCCAAAAACCGGGAAAACAATCACCGTAGAAGTTCCTGCAGATTCTGTAAAAGAAGTAAAAGCAGATGCGGCGATTAAAGATTCTTTAGGATTTTTCAAACAAACTTTCAAGCTTGAAAAAGGAAAAACTTATCCTTTGACAACCTATCAGAGAGATACAAAAACAATGACCGATCCGCAAGGACAAACCATGAACGGAACCAGCGAATCTACCGATGAAATGAGCTTTACGGTAAACGACATCAAAGGTAACATTTACGATATGACCATCAATCTTATCGGAAAAAGAAATTCTCAGTCAGCTCAGGGTAAAACCATTGTTGTTGATACTAAACTGCCAATTCCGAAAGAAGATGATCTTAAGATGCTTTGGAATGTCAACAAAGCACTTACAGGAAACAAGCTGAATATGAAGATGGATAACAAAGGAAATGTGATTTCTATTACAGGTTTTGATGCAGTGTACACAAAAATTTCCAATGCTCTTAAAAATATCGTGAAAGATGCCAATCAAAGAGAAAGTGTGGTTGCGAGTTTAAAAGAAAGCTTCAATGAAAAGGTTTTGAAAGATCAGTTTGAAAAAAACCTTTCTATCCTTCCGAAAAAAGGAGCTAAAATCGGTGACAAATGGAGCACTTCTGAAAATGCCGATGCAAACGGAAAAATAAAAGTAACTTCAAATTATACTTTAAAAAGCGCAGGAAACGGAATTGTAGAAATTTCAATTGCCGGAGGAATTCCGAAAAAAGAAGAGAAAAAATCGCAAGGTGCAATGACGCACAGCATGAGCAGCGAATTGTCTCAAAACGGAACCATCAAGTTTGATCAAAACACAGGCTGGATCAAAAATCAGAACATCAGTGTAAAAACAACGCAGGTAGAAACAATTTCAGACGGAAAACAATCTCAGTCGATGAAGAGCGTTTCCAATTCTTCTGTAATGGTGAATCCTTCGTCTAAATAAGTTGGAAAGTTTGAGGGTTTTAGAGTTGCAGAATTTGAGTAAAAATGAGAAATTCTAAAAACCTCGAATCTTGAACTTTGAATATTAAATAAAAAGTAATATGTCTTTTATCAAAGGGATTTTTGAGATTGTTCTTGCTACGATTATTATCTTTTTTGTCTGGAATATTTTAAAAAGAATTTTCTTCAAGAAGTTCTATAATTTAATGGGATTGAAACCAAATAGCAATCAACAGCAGGAAAACAAAAACTCAAAATCAAGTATTGAGAAAAAAGTAAAATGGGACGCAGAAACTGTGGACTATGAAGAGGTGAAAGAGAAAAAATAATCTTTAAAAGTTTTAAAATTTATGCTTAAAACATTAAGACTGTTGAGTTTTAGAGGATATTAAGTATTAAACTTAATTTGCCATCGGCAAACCTTATAAACCTTATAAACCTTATAAAATTCTTAATGGTAAATTAAAGTAATTCAGAGCTTTTAAACCTAATGAAAATTTAAAAATCTACTTAATAACCAAGATGGCAAAAAACAAAAGCTTAATATACATTGCAGTTTCACTGATTGCATTTTTAGTTTTAGCATTTTTATATTCTACTCCTGTTTTTACGGGAAAACAGCTTTTCCAACATGACATTGTACAATATCGTGGGGGTGCAAAAGAGTTGATTGATTACAGGGAAAATTTTGATAAAGAAACCTACTGGAGCGACTCTATGTTTGGCGGGATGCCAACTTATCAGATGGGAAGCCGCTTTGAAGGTGATATTATTAAAAAATTAGACAGCTATCTGAATATTTTGCCTAGGCCGGTTAATTATCTCTTTTTACTGTTTTCAGGATTTTTTCTTCTGGGAATGGTTGCCGTACGAAACTGGAAGTATGCGCTTTTAGGAGCCACATTTTTCGGACTTTCCACGTATTTCTATATTATTATTGCGGCAGGACACAACGGAAAAGTAAATACCATTGAATATTTTGCGCCACTTTTAGCCGGAATTTTATTGGTTTACATTCGTAAAAAATATGTTATTGGTTTTATTGTCACCACCCTTTTCTTCGGATTACAGGTCGCGGCAAATCACCCGCAAATGACCTATTATTTGTTCTTAGGACTTGGATTTTTATTTATATCTGAATTAGTAAGAGCGATTAAAAAGAAAGTTCCGATGAAACATTTCTTGATTTCATCAGGAATTATTGCGGGAGCTTTAATCATCGGAGTTGGGATGAATTCACAGCGAATCATGGCAAATTCCGAGTATATTAAAGAGACAGTAAGAGGAAAACAAGTTTTAACAAACGACAGTCACAAAGCCGGAAATTCAGGGATGGATAAAGAAAGTATCCTGATGTGGAGTTATGGAAAACTGGAAACTTTAAACCTTTTCATTCCGAGATTAATGGGTGGCGGAAGTCAGGAACCGGAAGGCGCTGCAATGATGGAGAAAGTTCAGCAAATGGTTCAGGATAACGTCACTTCTCAGGCAGAAATGGACAGAATTTCCAAAGGATTCGGAAGCTTAACTTATTGGGGAGATCAGCCGGGAACTTCAGGACCCGCTTATCAAGGTGCAATTGTTTGTTTCTTAGCACTTTTAGGATTCTTTTTTGCTCCAAAAAAATACCGTTACTGGATTTTAGGAGCAACCATTCTTACAATTTTATTGGCATGGGGAAGCAACTTCATGTTCTTATCCGATTTGTTTATTGATTTTGTTCCGTTCTACAGCAAATTCAGAGCGCCGTCTTCAATTTTGGTTGTCGTGGAATTGTTATTCCCATTAATCGCAATTATCGGATTGTACAGATTCTTCAAAAGTGAAAACCTTGATGCAGAATACAAAAAGAAAATCCTTACGTATGTTGGTGGCGGAACTTTAGGGTTAACTTTAATTCTAATTCTTTTCGGAAAATCAATTTTAGGATTTGCTACAGACAACGAAAAATTATATTTACCGCCTTTCCTGCTTGATTATTTGGTAGATGAACGTTTTAATATGTTCAGAACAGATGCAATCAAAGCATTACTTTATGTAGGAATTACCGTAGCTGTTTTATTCTTTGCTTTAAAGGAAAAATTAAACCAGAATATTGCCTTAATTATCATTGGTGCCGTAAGTTTATTTGATCTCTGGTCAGTTAACAGGCGTTATTTGAATGATGACAATTATGTAGATAAAATCTTTGCTGAAAACCCATTCCAAACTGAAGGTTCAGATTATCTGGCTGAAAAAGTAGGTGATAATGCCAACTTACAGTCTATTTTAGCAAGTATTCCGGTAAACAAAACATTGGAAACTATTGCAGAGAAAGACCAGAAGCATTACAGAATTTACAATCAGGTTTTAGGAACAACCAGCGAAACCAATACGTCTTACTTTAAGTCGTCAATCGGAGGTTATCATGCCGTAAAATTGAGAAGATATGATGATTTACTAAACGAATACATCGTACAACCAGACAGTGTAAAAACGCCGAAAATTTTAAATTTACTCAACACAAAATACATGATTTTCGGAAATCCGGGAGAGCCACAAGTTGTTCCAAATCCGAATGCAAACGGAAATGCATGGTTTGTAAGTGATCTTAAATTTGTAAACACTCCGAATGAAGAAATCAAATCGATCGGGGAAATCGACAGTAAAAAAACGGCAGTTATCAATGCTTCTGATAAATCTTATTTCGACAATAAGCAGGTTCAGGCAGATTCAACAGCGACAATCAATCTGACAAAATATGAAGCCAATGAGCTGGAGTTTAAATCTCAGTCGAAAGCTCCGCAATTAGCCGTTTTCTCAGAAATTTATTATCCTCATGGCTGGAAAGTTTTTGTTGACGAAAAAGAAGTTCCATATATTAAAGCTGATTATCTGCTTCGCGCAGTACATGTTCCTGCAGGAAATCACAACATCAAAATGATTTTCGAGCCGGAAGTTATCGAAAAAGGAAAATGGATTTCTCTTATTTGCTTCGGATTGTTCATTGTATTGAGTGCTTTTGGGATTTTCTGGTTGAATAAAAAGAAAAAAGAGGCTACCCTTGTTGAAAAAGCCGTTTAAGATTTTGTCATTCTGAACGTAGCAAAGCGGAGTGAAGAATCTCATTAAAATTTAAGCAATGAAAACTTTGGGAACTCATAATTATTACGTTTATATTTTAACAAATAAAATAAAAACGGTTTTATATACTGGAGTTACCAATGATTTAAAAAACAGATTATATGGGCATCAAAATCCTGAAGTAATTGATAAGAATTTCACTACAAAATATAAATGCTTTTATTTAGTTTATTTTGAACAATTTATTGATGTAGAAACTGCTATTAAAAGAGAAAAACAAATAAAAGGTTGGACAAGAATTAAAAAAGAAAATCTTATTGGTGAATTTAATCCAAATTGGAGTTTTTTAAATGACAAAATTTAAAAAGATTCTTTATTACGCTTTGCTCCATTCAGAATGACAGCCTTGAAAATACATGGAAAATAAAAAAATCCTTATCATTACCTATTATTGGCCACCTGCAGGAGGACCGGGAGTTCAGCGATGGCTGAAATTCGCAAAATACCTTCCTGAATTTGGCTGGAAACCTATTATTTACACTCCAGAAAACCCCAGTTATCCTTTATTGGATGAAAGTCTGATGAAAGATGTTCCAAAAGATTTAGAAATTATCCGAACAAAAATTTGGGAACCTTATCAACTTGCTGAAAAGCTGAATAAAAGCAATAAAAAATTCAAAGCAGGGCAATTTGATGTGGGAAAAAATCAAAGCTGGAAATCTAGGCTTTCAATTTGGGTAAGAGGAAATTTTTTCATTCCGGATGCCCGAGTTTTCTGGGTAAAGCCTTCTACAAAGTTTTTAGAAAAATATTTAAAGGAAAATAAGATTGAAAACATCGTAACTTCAGGACCGCCTCATTCGATGCATCTGATTGGTTTAAATTTAAAAAAAGCAATGCCCACTCTGAAATGGATTGCCGATTTCCGTGATCCGTGGACAGAAATTTCTTATTATAAGCATTTAAAACTAACGAACCGATCCGATAAAAAACACCGTTTTCTGGAAAGTGAAGTCTTCAAAAATGCTGATATTACTTTGGCGACAAGTTATACCGATGCAGAAAATTTCCGTAAAAACGGCGCCAATGCTTTTTGCATTACCAATGGGTTCGACGAATCAGACTCAAACTCTCAAACCCTCAAACTCTCAAACTCTCAACCAAAATTCACGTTGAGCTACATCGGCGTTTTGGAACAGTTGAGAAACCCGGAAAACCTCTGGAAATCATTAGATAATTTAGTTAAAACTCATTCAGATTTTGCTGAAAATTTCAGCCTGAAGTTTGTTGGACGAATTGATGATAAAATTTTAGAAACGATTGAAAATTCAAGTTTAAAAAATCATATCCTGAATCTTGGTTACGTTTCTCATGACAAAGCGGTCGATGAAATGTCGAAATCTTCGCTGCTTTTGATTACCAATTTCCCAAACGATTCGTCAAAAGGGATTATTCCGGGGAAAATATTCGAATATCTGGCAACCGGAAAACAGATTATTTCATTTGGCCCGGAAAAAGCAGATGTTTCGAAAATTCTTGATGAAACAAAAGCTGGAAAACATTTCGGCTATGGTGATTCACAAGAAATTGAAGATTTTATTTTAGAAAAATTTGAACTGTGGAAAAATGGAAACCTTTCAGAAAACACCGAAAATATCGAACAGTTTTCTAGAAAAAATTTAACCAAACAACTTTCCGAAATCTTATAAAATTATTCCCCATCTGCAACAGAAGGGGAATTTTAATTTATATCGTCCATTCATCATTAATCACAGCAACCACATAATATTTTCCTTCAAATTCTTCAAAGACAAAACGAAGCGCATTCCAATCCATTCCGCCATTTTTCTCTGAACCGGAAATATAATTTTCTGTGAAATCTGTATTCGGATAGACTTCTTTTAAATTATTTAAAGAATTTCCGCCGCCCAGGAATTTATTGAATGCATATTCGGATTTTGTAAAATCTTTCTTAAAAATCCAGTCTTTAAAATACTGTTGAATGGTAGCCTTATAAATTTCACCGGAACCATCTCTTGAACCCCATGTAAAAACGGTTTTTGCAGGAAAATACTTTTCGAAATCAGCTTTTGAAAAATGCTTGTCTTCATTACTATTAATAAAAGCATACATTGAAAATCTGACACCCTTCTGTGGATGAATATAATTCGCAAAAACATCGTAATAACCAACTTTTATAGCTTGTAAAAGTTCATCATTGGTCTTTTTTAAAGCAACTTCTTTCGAGAAAGCTTCCTGCTCGGTATCGGTTCTTTCGTTTGACCTTTTCAGGTTATCTGTAGAAATTGCAGGTTCTTTATCTATTTTCTTTTCACATGATAAAGCTGCTAAAAGTAAGAATGCCAAAAAAGTCTTTTTCATTTCAAAATTTTTGAAAAAAGTTCAAAAGCGATGCCACATTGAGTTGGAGAGTTTAAGTATTTTTGACATCAATAGAGTTTAAATATAAAATTGATTGATTTTCACTTATTTCTTTAAACCGATTACTTAAAGCTTTTTTTGTATTTTTGATATATGGAAATTCTTGATATTCTGATTATCGGAGCAGGGCCAATTGGTCTCAACTGTGCGCTCGAAGCCAATAAAAACAACCTCAATTATTTAGTTATCGAAAAAGGAACCATTGTCAATTCACTCTACAATTATCCTTTGTATATGAAGTTTTTTTCAACCGCAGATAAACTTGAAATTGATGAAATTCCTTTTATTTCTGCTGCACCAAAACCCGGAAGACAGGAAGCTCTGGAATATTATCAGGGAATCGCAAGACAGAAAAATTTGAATATCAATCTTTATGAAAAAGTTTTAAAAGTTTCTAAAAACAATGAGATTTTCGAAATTGAAACTTCAAAATCAAAATATTACGCAAAAAAAGTCATCATCTCAACTGGATTTTATGATATTCCGAATCTGATGAATATTCCCGGAGAAAATCTGGAGAAAGTTAAACATTATTACACCGAACCTTATCCTTATGCTAGACAGAAAATCGTTGTTATCGGCTCAAGTAATTCCTCAGTTGATGCTGCCTTAGAAACGTATCGAAAGGGTGCAGAAGTCACGATGATAATCCGTAATTCTGAGATTTCGCCAAGCGTAAAATATTGGGTAAAACCTGATATTGAAAACCGAATTGCAGAAGGAAGTATTGCTGCTCATTTTAATTCTGAACTGATTGAAATTAAAGAAAATTCTGTCATTTTTAAAGATAAAAACGGAAAAATCAATGAAATTGAAAATGATTTTGTTCTCGCAATGACCGGCTATCTTCCCGATTTTGACTTCCTCAAAAATTCAGGAATTGAATTGCAGGGCGATTGTTTAAATCCTTTTTACAACACTGAAACTATGGAAACCAATGTTCCGAATTTATATTTGGCAGGCGTAGTTTGTGGCGGAAAAGACACCCATCTTTGGTTTATTGAAAACTCCAGAAGTCATGCGGAAATGATTGTGAAAGATATTCTTTCGAAATAGCTAAATGATCTCTCCCAGATTTAGCTGATAAAGCAGATTTAGGGATGGAAAATCTGCGTAATGTGCTTAATCTGCGTGAGTAAAACTAAAAATCAACCTTCATTCCCAAGACAAAATTTCTTTTTGCTGCGGGATTGTAATAACGGTTTCCGAAAGCATTAATGTCAAAACCCAAAACATAATTTTCATTATATAAATTCTGAATCTGAAGATATAAATTGACTCTCGTTTTTTCAAAATCTACAGGAAATCTAAACTGAATATTTCCGATTAAATTTGATTCTGACCAAACGGAATTGGCATCATTCAAAGGTATTTTTGAAGTGTAAAAATGCGAATAATCAATATTCAATTTTTTGAAAAAAGTGAAATTTAATAAACTGTTGATTGTCGTTTCTGGAACTCCCGTTAAATCATTCCCTGAGAAATCATTTTCATTTTGCTGATAATTTTTAAACTTAAAATCATAAAAGCTTCCTGAAAATCTGAATTTAAATTGGCTGAAAAAGTCATTCTTTAAATTGAAACTTTTAGATTCCAAGAGCATTTCAAAACCTTTTTGAGCGGTTTCACCTGAATTGACAAAATATTCTTGTCCGGCTTCATTCTGTCGTCTTACAATCGCATCTTTCATTCGAAAGTCAAAATAACTTCCTTCTAAGAAAAGAAAATTTCCAAATTGTTTTCTAATACCTATTTCTTTATTCCAGCCATACTCCGGATTTAGATTTTGATTAAATTCCTGCGTTGAAGAACGGATTTCTTCATTAGTGGGAGCAGAATTTCCTTTACCAATTTTTCCTCTCGCCGAAAAACCATTTCCTAAAAGATAAGTCACTCCGAAATTTGGAAGCCATTGATTTTTAAAATGAATTTTCCCATTTTCAGTTCGTGGAAAAATTCTTTCCCAATCATATGAATTTGAGTTTAAACTGATGGAAATATCGGTAAATATCTTTTCATTAAAATTCATTTTCTGAGAAAGAAAGTAAAATCCTGATGTATTTTTTAGTTTGTCAAAATTTTGCGGATTTCCTTCAATTCCTTTGTTATTATCATAATTTTTAATCAGAATATCATTCATTCCGCCTTCAAAACCCAATCGGTAGGCTAAAGAAATTTTCTCCCAGTTTTTTTCATAATTAAAGTGGGTTCTTAAAGCGAAATTCTTCTCAAAACGGTTTTCAAAATTGGTAATAAACGGATTTTCAAAATCAACATACGATCCCTGAACCAAAATAAAATGCGAAAGATTGGGATTAAACTGATATTCATTTGAAAGTCCGGCTAAAATCATTTTATTCCGAATTCCTGCGTTTTGTTCTTTTGCTCCGGGAACAGTTGCAGTTCCTGGTCTTGCCTGTTTTCTGTTGAAATTCATTTGCTCTAAGGTCAGTCCGCCCGGAGTTTGATAATCGAGGTCTGAATACATCAACATGGCTTTCAATAATCCTTTTTGAGAATATTGGAAATTGTCTTTCAGGAAAATCTGTTTTCGCTGCACTTTCGATTGTTCACGATAAGAATCGGTCTGGTAATAATTCTGAAAAACTTCAAAAAAATGTTTCCCCATCTGTTTTGAAAAATCTATACTCTGATTGAAAGTTCCGTAACTTCCGACAGATAAATTTGTAGACAGATTATCTGCTCTTTTTGTTTTCAAAAGCACTGTTCCGCCTGTCACTGCACCATAATCACCGCTTTCCGGGCCTTTGTAAATTTCCATTCTGTCGATCAACTCAGGAGAAATCACATTGAAATAGGTATTTCCAGAAGCATCCGATAAAATGAAATCATCAAGATAAACTTTCACATTGCGAACGCCAAAAGGTGATCTCAACGTGCTTCCACGAAGCGAAATCCTGTAGCTTCCCGGTGAGCGTTCTTCCATTCTTGCTCCTGCAATCTGGTTGATCGATTCGAGCATTCTTTCAGGCGTATTTTGATTGAGTAAATTCTCAGAAACAACGGAAACCGACTTTGTGGAATTAATAAATGCCGTCGGCTTTTTGTAAGCATCAATTCTTACTTCTGAAATTAATGTTGCGGAATCTTTTTTTTGAGCTAACAAAAAAGCAGCAGAAAAAAGAGGAAGAATAATGTAGATTTTTTTCATTGCGAAAAGCTATGCAAAAACTGTACTGTTTTAAGGCTCAAATTTAAAGTTGTGGTAGAAAAAATCTTGTCAAAGTTTTGAACTTTGACAAGGCTGATATTTTCTGTTGACAAACTTAATTTTGTATTTCACACTAAACCGCGTGAGGGATGCGGCGGGCGGCGACGAAGGAGCCGGTGCGAGTGAGGAACGAACGAGTACGGAAGCGAAGCGAACCCCAAAGCAGCCCGACCCGAAGTTTTGCGACGGAAAAAACCTCATAGATTTCTAAAATCTATGAGGTTTAGCCTGGGAAAACGTAGGGACACGCCCAAATTAAAAAATTACTCTTCAGAATTTTTATTGCCAATCATCCAAGGAACAATGTAATAAAAAGCAACAGCCGTGATTCCGAGAAGGATTCCCGTACCAATCCAGAGAATTGTAAAGCCAAAATTCTCGGCAATGAAAGTTCCCAAAGATGGTGTAATGATGAATGAAAGCGAAAATGCGATTCCTAAAAGTCCCATATAAGCCCCTTTATTGTGCGTTCCTGAACGAAGTGAAGTAATGGTCGCCATAAACGGAAGAGCCCAGATTTCTCCTAAACTTAAAATGGATATTGACACCACTAAAAGCCAGATTGAAGTATCTGCAGCCAACATTCCGAAGGAAACGGCACAGAAAAGAGTTCCTAAAAACATTGTGGTTTTCAGCTTTAAATATTTTTCTGCAATCTGAACCATGATCATTTCCATAACTACAACGATAACCCCGCTGAATCCTAAGATATACCCGATGGTCTGAGCCGAAAGCTCCGCTTCCTGCTTGTAGAAAATCGTCAATGTATTCAGCAACTGGAAAAAGCATACGGAAAACATAAAACATGCAGCCGCAAAAAGAATGAATTGGGTGTCTTTATAAGGAGAAATTGCTTTTGGATCAGCCGTTTTATCGATCTTATCTTTATTTCGATAACTTCTGTTTCTAAAAAAGAAAACATACGTTAATCCCGCCAATAAAGCCCCGATTGCGTTGGAGTAAAAGAGAAAATCATAAGAAATCGCCGCTAAAATTCCGCCTAAAGCCGGACCTACAGAAAACCCAAGATTGACTGCCATTCGGTTTAGAGAGAATGCTCTGGTTACATTTCCCGGTTTTGCATATTTTGAAACCGCCACAGAATTCGCAGGTCGAAAAGCTTCACTGATCGAACTTTGAATAAAAATAATTGCAGCCAAACCCACTTCTGTATGAAAAAGCGGGATTAAGCAAAACATGGGAACACTGAGGAAAAGGCTTAAGCTCTGAACCTTAAACTCTCCTATTTTATCGGTGATCATTCCGCCAAACCAAGAACCTACTACGGAACCGATTCCGAAGAAACTTAAAACGATTCCGGCACTTTTGAGGTCGAAATTCAAATGATCTGTCATGTAAACTCCCAGAAACGGTAAAACCATCGACCCCGACCGGTTGATGAGCATTACCAAAGCGAGCATCCAGCTTTCCGCTGAAAGTCCTTTGAATGAGTTGATGTATATCTTTAAAAATTTCACAATTTTGATTTTTTAATTTAATTATTATTTAATAGGATTGCATCCTATCCTTTAGAAGGTCGTCCCTTCGGGACTCTTTTAAACACAGATTGCATTATTTTTTCACGAATGACGCAATTCATATTTGTCGGATTTGTGATGACTGTTTGTGCCATTAGTGTTTAAATAAAAAACAGGACTTAAAAAATTAAGCCCTGTTTCATTTATATGGTATAAATAATTTTTACTCCGGCTTATAAGAGTCTTTTAAAGTCACAGTTCTATTAAACACAAAATTTGTATCTGTAGAATCTTGATCCTTCGTGAAATAGCCAATTCTCTGAAATTGAAGAGGTTCTCCAACTGCCACATCCTTTAAGCTAGGCTCACCAAATCCTTGAATGACATTGACAGATTCTGGATTGATGAAATTCAAGAAATCTACATCTTTCTCAGCATCTGGCTGTTCAACAGTGAATAATTTTTCGTAATTTCTTACTTCCACAGGAATTGCATGTTTCGCAGAAACCCAATGAATTGTTCCTTTTACTTTTCTTAAACTTTCTTCAGTTCCGCTTCCGGACTTAGATTTTTCGTCGTAAGATGCATAAATAGTCGTGATTTCTCCATTTTCATCCTTCTCAACTCTTTCACCTTTAATGATGTAAGCAGATTTCAGACGAACTTCTCCTCCTAATCTCAATCTAAAGAACTTGTTTCCAGCTTCTTCCTTGAAATCTTCACGCTCAATATATAATTCTCTTGAGAACGGAATTTCTCTTGTTCCTGCATCTTCCTGTTCGTTATTATTTTCGGTTGTTAACCATTCTTCTTGTCCTTCAGGATAGTTTTCAATGACTAATTTAATAGGATCAACAACCGCCATTACACGTTTTGCAACCTTATTCAGATCTTCACGAACACAGAAATCCAATAGCTGAATTTCAATTAAATTTTCTCTTTTCGCAACTCCTACTTTATCAATAAAATTCCTGATAGCGTTGGCTGTAAAGCCTTTTCTCCTCATTCCTGAAATTGTAGGCATTCTTGGATCATCCCAACCGTTCACCACATTTTCAGCAATCAGCCTTTGTAGTTTTCTTTTGGAGGTGATCATGTAAGAAACGTTCATCCTTGCAAATTCTCTCTGCTTATTTTTCACCTTTCCTTCCTCATACACTTGATCTAAATACCAATTGTATAAAGGTCTATGGTTTTCAAACTCCAAAGAACATAGCGAGTGAGAAATTTGTTCGATATAATCAGATTCACCGTGAGCCCAGTCGTACATCGGATAAATTTTCCAAGCTGTACCGGTTCTGTGGTGAGGTTTATTCAAAATTCTGTACATCACAGGGTCACGCATATTCATGTTTGGCGAAAGCATGTCGATTTTTGCACGCAGAGACATTGAACCACTTTCGAATTCACCGTTTTTCATTCTCTCGAATAAGTCTAGTGACTCTTCAACAGGACGGTTTCTAAAAGGAGATTCTATTCCCGGCTCTGTAGGATTTTTTCTTTGTTCAGTAATCACTTCAGACGGCTGCTCATCTACATAAGCTTTTCCTTCTTTAATCAACTGAACTGCCCAATCGTAAAGCTGCTGGAAGTAATCGGATGCGTACAAAACTTTATCCCATTTGAAACCTAACCATTCAACGTCTTTCATGATAGAATCTACGAATTCCTGATCTTCTTTTTCAGGGTTCGTATCGTCGAAACGAAGGTTTACGGGAGCATTGTATTTTTCACCCAAACCGAAGTTGATGCAGATCGCTTTTGTATGACCTACATGCAGATAACCATTTGGTTCAGGCGGAAAACGGAAACGGATCTGATCTCTTTTCAAACCGTTTGCCAAATCATCTTCGATAATTTGCTCAATAAAATTGAGTGATTTTTTTTCTTCTTCCATTAAAAATTCGCTTTAATATGCCGCACTTACGACAATTTGCAAATTTAGGAAAATTTAAAATTCTATGAAAATAATAATTTAAGACTAAATTCACATATTATTGAATTTTTTTTCGGAAATTTACATTCAGAAAAAACAGATATAATAACATCATGAAGAAGATAAAAAGACAGCTTTTGAATATCATTGAATCTATAAAAAAAGCCATTTTCATTGACGGTGTAATTTAAATATCAGCCTTTATAAAAAAGTTTTTCGCCATTAAGCTCTAAACAGCTTTTAAAATTATTAGTAAATAAACTTCCTGTTCCTAAACCTTGGGGCATCTGATTTCTTTTTGTAAAGGTATATTGAGCGATTGCATTCAAACCGATATTACTTTCCAATGCTGAAGTAATCCACCAACCAATATCTTGCTGCTCAACTAGAGATATCCACTCGTCAGATCCCGAAAAGCCACCTAATAATGCTGGTTTCAAAATAATGTATTGAGGTTTTATAACTTCTAACAACTCTTTCTTCTTATTAAAATTAATGATTCCGATGAGTTCTTCATCCAGAGCAATCGGCGTTGGAGTTTCAGCGCACAATTCTGCCATGTCATTCCAGTTCCCCGCTTTAATCGGTTGTTCAATTGAATGAATATGTAGATCAGCTAATTGCTGTAAGACAATTTTGGCTTCGTCTTTCGTAAAACCTCCGTTTGCATCTACACGAAGTTCCAACTGATCTTTTGTAAATTTTTGTCTTAATTTCTGAAGAATTTCATGCTCTGATTTCCAATCGACACCGATTTTTAGTTTAATGCAATGAAATCCTTGTTCAAGCTTTTCCTGAATCTGTTCTTCCATAAAACCAATATCACCCATCCAGATCAAACCATTGATCGTGATAGGCGTGTTACCTTCAGTGAATTCACTTGGAAAATAAAGGTTGTCACCATTTTTTAAATTTAAAAGAGCCTGTTCATAGCCAAACCAAATTGACGGAAATTCTTCTAATTCTTGTTTTAAAAATTCAGAATCTTGATTGATATTTTCGCAAAGCCATTTTAATTTTTCTTCATAATCGGATCTGTCATCAAAACTCAATCCTCTGAAAACAGCACACTCTCCCACTCCTTTTTTATCATCCTGAAAAATCTCAAGAATAAAAGTCTCTTTTTCAAGCAAAACGCCGCGAGATGTTCCACTCGGGCGTTTGAATTCTAATAAATATTGAAAATATTTTGCTGTCATTTATTTTACGCTGTCAATTCGCATAAATTCTTCTGCTTTTTCAACCATATCAATACTTCCGCAGAAAAATGGAATTCTTTGATGCAGTTCTGTCGGCTCTACTTCCAGGATTCTTCTGAAACCGTCTGTTGCCTTTCCACCCGCCTGTTCAGCCAAAAATGCCATTGGATTACACTCATACAATAATCTCAGTTTTCCGTTTGGAGCCTGTGAATAAGATGGATAAATGTAAATTCCGCCTTTCAGCATATTTCTGTGGAAATCGGCAACCAATGAACCGATGTATCTCGAAGTATAAGGACGGTCGCCTTCTTCCATCTGACAATATTTCAGATAATTCTTTACACCTTGAGGAAATTTGATATAGTTTCCTTCGTTGATTGAATAAATTTTACCTGTTTTTGGAAAAGTCATATTAGGATGAGAAAGGTAGTATGTTCCTAATGAAGGATCGAGCGTAAATCCGTTTACGCCATTTCCTGTCGTGTAAACGATCATTGTAGAAGAACCATAGATCACATAACCTGCCGCAATCTGGTTGATTCCTTTCTGTAAAAAATCTTCCAACTGAACAGGAGTTCCTGGCTCAGTAACTCTTCTGTAGATTGAGAAAATTGTTCCCACAGAAACATTTACGTCAATATTCGAAGAGCCATCAAGCGGATCAATCAGAACAACATATTTACTTAGATGTCCATTTTCACCACATTTAATATCAATAAAATCGTCATTCTCTTCAGAAGCAATTCCGCAGACAACTTCTCTTTGCGATAAAGCAGTGATAAAAATATCATTAGCAATAACATCCAGTTTCTGCTGTTCTTCACCCTGAATATTCTGGTTTCCTGCAGCACCCGTAATATCTACAATTCCTGCTTTATTTACTTCTCTGTTTACCACTTTTGAAGCTAATCTTATTGCGCTCAGAAGACGTGAAAATTCTCCTGTGGAATATTGGAAATCTTCCTGTTTATCAATAAGAAATTCTCCTAAAGTTTGTAATGACTGATCTGACATATTTTTCTTTTTACACTTTTCCCAAATTTCGTAAAATTTATCCTATTTTTAAAATAAATCTCAATTCAGACCTTAACAACTGTAAATCAATTAAATACAACTATAAACAAATTCTTCAAATATAAAATTTGATGTTTAGAAAAAACCAAATCATTGCAGTAAATACACTATTTGGAGACAAATTTTGATTTTAATAAAATCTTAAGAACATCATTCTCGCAGTCTATTTCATATCTCGGTGTAAATTTATAATTTTGACATCTTAAAATTTCGACAACGCAATTTATCTAACAATTTTATTTTTAATACTTTAATGAAAATCTTTAAGTTTGGTGGGGCTTCTGTGAAAGATGCCGAAAGTGTAAAAAATGTTTCTATGGTACTTCAAAGCCAGGGTTTTGAGAAATGCCTGCTTGTAATTTCAGCAATGGGTAAAACGACCAATGCGCTGGAAAAAGTAGTAGAAATGTACTTTAAGAAAGATAACTATCAAACTGAAATTGAAGAGATAAAACAGAAACACATCGAAATAGCTAAGGGGCTTTTCTCGGAAGATCATGCAGTTTTTGCAGAAATCAATCTGTTTTTTGATGATATCGATTCATTTTTGAGAAGAAACAAATCTCCGAACTACAACTTTGTTTACGACCAGGTTGTAAGCTGTGGTGAAATGATTTCGACTAAAATCGTTAGTGAATATTTGAATGATATTCAGTTTACCAACCAATGGCTCGATGCAAGAGACTATGTAAAAACGGATAACTCTTACAGGGACGGAGTTGTAGACTGGGCAAGAACAGCAGAATTTATTTCAAATTTAAATAAAGAAATCTGCTACGTTACGCAGGGTTTTATCGGTTCTGATGAAAATAATTTCACCGTAACTTTAGGAAGAGAGGGTTCAGATTATTCAGCTGCAATTTTTGCGTATTGTTTAAATGCAGACGCAATGACGATATGGAAAGACGTTCCCGGCGTAATGACGGGAGATCCAAGAAAATTTGAAGATGTAAGTCTTCTTTCTAATATTTCTTATGAAGAAGCAATTGAAATGGCTTATTACGGAGCGAGTGTCATTCACCCAAAAACGTTACAACCGCTTCAGCAAAAAAACATTCCTTTTTATGTGAAATCTTTCATAGATCCCTCAAAAGCGGGAACCAAGGTTGGGATTTCAGATAAAAACCAAAGTGAAGAATCTTATATTTTAAAAGAAAACCAAACTTTATTGAAAATCTCAACAAGAGACTTCTCATTTATTGCAGAAGATCACATGAGTTTAATTTTCAATAATTTAGCTAAATATAAAATTAAAGTATCTTTAATGCAAAACTCGGCAATCTCGCTGGAATTATGTCTGGAAGATAAATTTAATAAAGTGGATGAGTTGAATGACGAACTTCAAAAGGTTTTCAAGACTGATGTTATAAAAAATGTATCTTTATTTACGGTAAGGAATGCAAAGATGGAAAACATCGACAAATTTTACCAGGGAAAAAGTGTATTATTGGAGCAAATTGCAAAAAATACACTGCAAATGGTAACACATTAAAACTAATTTCGACTAAAAACACATGAGCTTAATCTCGAAAAACGATTTAATTAAAGCTTCCGGCTTACATAAGATAGGTTTTCTAAAAAACCCTGTCGCTTCTGCTGTGATGAGCATTGCGAAAATAAACGAAGTCAACAGACTCTATGATAAACTAAAAGATAAGGAAGGTAAAGACTTTTTCGATTCATTTGTAAGAGAGCGCAACTTAAGCTATGTTGCTTTTGAAGAAGATTTGGCAAAAATTCCGAAAACGGGGCCGTTTATTTTGGTTTCCAATCATCCTCTTGGAGCGATCGACGGAATTCTGATGTGTAAAATTCTGTCGGAAGTCCGTCCGGATTTTAAGGTGATGGGAAACTTTCTTTTAGAGAAAATAAAACCAATGGAACCTTATGTAATCCCTGTAAATCCTTTTGAAGGGAGAAAGGAAATCAGAAACAGCTCAACCGGAATGCGTGAAACTTTAAAGCATCTCGAAAATGGTGGCTGTGTCGGAATTTTCCCGGCAGGTGAAGTTTCCAATAAAAATAATCCGTACAGTGAGATTTTAGATAAAGAGTGGGAAAAACCAGCTTTAAAGCTTATAAAAATGGCTAAAGTTCCAGTGGTTCCGATGTATTTTCATGCTAAAAACAGTACATTATTTTATCAGGTTGCCAAAATCCATCCTAATTTACAGACATTAATGCTTCCTGCAGAAATGATGAATGACAGGGAAAAACCGATCCGGATAAGAATCGGTCGTCCGATTACAGTAAAAGTGATGGACGAAATGGAAAACATCGAAGAACTGGGAGAATTTCTGAAACGTAAGGTTTACATGATGAAATCTTACTACGAAAAAAGAAAATCTCTGGCTCAGGCTATAAATCTGAAAAATCTATATGTAAAATTCCCTTTATTACGGGAAGAAAATATTGTTCAGAACATTATTGATGAAACGCCGAAAGAAGATATACTGAAAGACATCAGTAAAATAAGAGGAACCGACAGGATGCTTTTCAGCAACGGTAATTATGAAATTTATTTTACACCTTACGAAGAAATACCTTCGGTAATGAGAGAAATCGGTAGACAGAGAGAACTGACATTCCGAGCTGTAGGTGAAGGAAGCAATCTTCCATTTGACCTTGACGAATACGACAAACATTATCATCACTTATTTTTGTGGGACAATGCTGCCGAAAAATTGGCAGGAGCTTACCGAATGGCTTTGGGTAAAGACGTCATGAAGAAATTCGGAATCAAAGGGTTTTACACCAGTTCTTTATTTGAGTTTGAACAGGATATCCATCCGTTTTTCAAAAAGGTAATTGAAATGGGAAGAGCTTATATCTGTGAAGAATATCAGCAAAAGCCACTTCCTTTATTCCTTTTATGGAGAGGAATTGTACACGTCTGCCTGAGAAATCCGGATCATAAATTTTTGATGGGCGGTGTAAGTATTTCCAATAAGTTTTCTGAATTTTCGAAATCATTGATGATCGAATTCATGCGATCAAATTATTACGACTCAGCTGTTGCTCAATATATTACTCCAAGAAATGATTACAAAGTAAAGCTGAGAGATCGCGATAAAAATCTGTTCATGAATGAAATGGAATCTGATTTAAATAAATTAGACAAAATCATCGATGATCTTGAACCGGAGCTGAGAATGCCTGTTTTAATAAAAAAATACATTAAACAAAATGCGAAAGTAATAGCATTCAATGTTGATCCTAATTTCAATGATGCGATTGATGGCTTAATGTACATAAGAATAAGTGATCTTCCGGAAAGCACCATAAAGCCAGTTTTAGAGGAAATGAGCGAACAAATAAGAAAAGAGCAGGAAAATAATCAGACTGAAAATCAGTAAGTTTTTATTTAATTCAAAAAAACTTCGATTAATATTTGCTTCATATACCAAAACTTCCTACTTTTGCATCACTTTAAAACAACGAAGTAAAAAAGAGGTTTCTTAGCTCAGTTGGTAGAGCAATGGATTGAAAATCCATGTGTCCCTGGTTCGATTCCTGGAGAAACCACTTAGAAACTAATAATTTCTAACAAAACCCCTCAAATTGTACAATTTGAGGGGTTCTTTTTTTATATTTAATATCAGAATTACACAAATTGTCTCAAATGAAAGGTGACCTTCTCGGTGACCTGAGCATTTTGACTTGTAAGGTAACCGAATTTCTCCAAAAGCCCCGCTACAAAGGCAATCCCGTTCAAATTTTGAACATCTTGATTTGTAGTTTGTCGAAAAAGTAATTTTAACCTTAAAAGTAATATTATGCATTCAAAAATTTCTGTACTATTCTACGCTAAGAAATCGAAAGTAAAAAGTAATTTACAAATCCCAATTTACCTTAGGATAACAGTCGATGGTAAACGCGCTGAATTCTCGACGGGGAAATCTGTAGACATAAGCAAGTGGAGCTCTACCGCAAGTCGTCTAAAAGGCAATTCTGAAGAAGCTCGGACAATGAACAAGTATTTAGATGTTTTAACCTCAAGCATCCTTCAAATCGAAAGAAATCTAGTCTTATCTGGCGAATCTTTTGACGCAACAGATGTGAAAAATATTTTAACCGGAAAATATGAAACGAGTCGCTATTTAGTTCCGATTTTTCAAGAGCATAATAATAAAATGGAAAAGCTTGTAGGAAAAGAATATGCAATAGCTACGCTTAAAAATTATAAGACTTGTTTATCACATCTAAAACAATTTCTGTGGAGCTTTCACAAAAAGCCTGATATTAATATTAGGAAAATTGAGCACTCATTCATGAATGATTTTGATTTCTATTTAAGAACTGAAGCGAAATGCAATAATAATTCTACCGTTAAACACACCAAAAACTTAGGTAAAATTCTGAAAATGTGTTATCATAACAATTGGATTGAAAAAGATCCAGTAATGTACTACAAAGGAAAATTTAATGAGGTAACTGTAAATTTCCTAACAGAGGAAGAAATAAAACACATATGGAATAAAGATTTTGCTGGTAAAGGACTAAATCTTGTTCGTGATATTTTTATTTTTAGTTGTTACACAGGATTAGCATATATCGATATTTATAATCTTAATAAGGACAGTATAAGCCAAGGAATTGACGGGAATCTATGGATTATGACCAATCGGCAAAAAACAGGTACGGTTTCGAACGTACCTCTCCTACCTATAGCTGAGGAAATCATTCGTAAATATGAAAATCATCCCGCTGCTTTACAAACAGATAAATTGCTTCCTGTCTACACCAATCAGAAAATTAATGAGTACTTAAAGACCATTGCTGATAATTGCGAAATTAATAAGAAGCTTACTTTTCATATTGCACGACATACATTTGCAACAACAGTAACACTTGGAAATAATGTATCTATGGAAAGTGTTAGTAAAATGCTTGGCCATAAAAGTATTAAAACTACTCAACATTATGCTAAAATACTGGATAAAAAAGTGAGTGGAGATATGATGGTTTTAAAAAGTGTATTAGAAAGTAAAATGTGATTGCTATATTATTTCAATGAGTAAGTAGAAATTAATGATGCTCAATTTTATTTGTAAAGATTGAGCATCATAATATAAATCTCCGCGTTTATTTAGCAATACTGTAAGTTTTTTAAAATTTAAAATACTGTTAACAAGATAGTTGAATTTCACAAGAAAGATTTTGTGAAAATTTATTTGTACGGTACTACAAAAACTTATATTTTTGCACCACTTTAAACAACAAAGTAAACCATAATAACAATGGTTCCTTAGCTCAGTTGGTAGAGCAATGGATTGAAAATCCATGTGTCCCTGGTTCGATTCCTGGAGGAACCACTAGAAATTAGATTTCTAAAACACCCCCCTCAAATTCTACAATTTGAGGGGCATTTTTTTATTCTTAATTAATTGTGAAATGTGGATCTTTGAGGTGACCTGTGCAAAAACAGACTTTTAAGGTCACCGAATTACCTAAACATACATAGGATTCAGCAGATATCTTGAGTTGAGCGGAGAAATTAATTCATAAAAGATAATTATATTAATATTCAACTAATTATCGTTTTTTGAGACTAAATTTTAATTATAAATAATGGGCTACTGCTTAGCGATATGGAGCTATATAGATCTTACCCCATTCCCTGAATCTTGCTTAATACTTTTTAAGATTCTATTTTTTCTGTAAATGCGAAATAATTGATAGGAAAAGCTTTATTATACCTAATATATGGAGTATATTTATCCGATATTATATTAATCAGTTGACAATAACTTTGTCTCCATTTAAAGGTTTTCCTATCATAAAATTTTGGCGATATATAAACATTTTCTAGATTATTTATTATATGAAATGACAAATATTTTTGGAATTCAAGTTCATTAGAAATATTATCTAGCTCTTCTAAGTATTTCATAGCTAATAAATCATCCGGAAATGCAGCTAAAATAATAACTGTTCTTTCGGCAAAAGGTAAAACAGTTGTGAAAATATCAGAATAAGAAATACTTTCGCTATTACTTAAATTAAATGGATTACCATTTTTGAAATGCCCTGGTGTAGAAACACCTGCACACGAAACGGGACATCTATATGGATATTCGTAACAATAATATTCTAAATCTTCATAGTTTTTATTTATTAAAATTTCATCTAAGCGTTTTTTTGGAATTTCTAAGTCTTGAAGAGCAAGTTTTACACCCTGTGTTACTTTATCAACATCTCTTCCGTAAAACTTATTTAAATAATTAAGTACTTCAGGTTCTGATGATGTGAAAAGTTTATATTCTTCGTATTTTCTATGATAAGAATGAGAAAATGACCTGTAAGTGTGCAAAAAGCAATGTAAATTATTATCAATATCAGTCGCCTCAGGATCATTTTCGATCTCTTTAAAAAGTTCTGTATCGTGAAAATCACAAAAACCATAAAATGTAGATGCATCCTTTCTTCCAATTGGCTTAAGATCTAAAAAGTTATATTTCTTGTTAATCTGCCTTTCAGTGTGACAGTATATGAAAGAATTTCCCTTAACAGTTTTTTCTAATAATTTTAAGGAACCTTGTCGCTGTAAACTATGAGCATTTTTTATTGGTAAACGACATTCCCCTTTAATTGGATGAGAACAATCTTTAATTGTTCCTCCTTTGGAAATTAATAAAGTAAGTCGATTTAATTCTTTTTGTTGTCGTATAAATTCTTCTTGTTCCATGATTATTTTTCATCGTTTTTTGAGATTTATCCTTTAATTTCGGGATAAATTTTTCTACCTAATGAAGCAAATAATTCGTTGATAATATTTTTACCAAGAATGTCAATTACTAATTCTTCAGTTTCATCCTGATAATAACTATTAAATCCATTATTATCAAGTACCGATTGAAGTATCTTATAATCAAAAAAATAAGTTACTTCACTCATTTTTACAAGTAATAAACAATCTGAATCGAGTGACAATTCCACATAATCCCCACTGGGAATAGATAATTTATTATTGACTGCGAATAAAAGCTTTGTTAAATTAAATCTCATTTGAATTTGATTTTTAAATGTTTTATAATACTTATGTAGTTAAATTTATCCGTTTCTATCGTTTTTTGAGATTATTAATTAAATTTCAATTGGAACTTGTAAAAGAACTGGAGTGTAAATATCAACATCTATATTTGATGTTTCAATCGTTACAATTAAGCTATAGCGAATCTGCTTGGTATAGCGAGCAAGTTGCTTTCTATTTTTCCACCAACCACCTACAGGATAAATTGCAATTTTATTTCGCGTCGAAAGATCTATAGCTGTTCCTTTCCAAATATCTTTATGGATAGATCCTTTATCACGAGCTTTTGAGCCAAGAATCCAATGCTCATTTCCTTCGGGAATATAATTGTCATCGCGAGCTGCTTTACTTACTCTTGCAGAAAATGCCTCTTCGCTCTCGTTTGTATCAATCATTTTAAATCTTAAACCATGCGAACGGTAGCTTGCTGCAAGTTCATATTGACGATTACCTGGATTAGGCTCGATGAAATACGACAACGTTAGTTTTAACTGGACTGGAGTATTCATTAGTTCTTGAAGAACATCAACAGGCCATGGTAAGTCTATAAGATGAAATTCATTTGTTTTAACTCTATTATCTTCAAATTTATATGGTTTGAGATATCTTTCAATAATTAATGAAAGTGAATTGTTAGCACTAAATTTTGCTTTATTAAAATTCGGAACACCATATCCCACAGTTGATAAAAGAGCAAGTTTACGATCAATAGATAACTCCGAGATCTGATGTCCGCCCAACATAGAGTCAGTCCAATCTGCTGAATGAATAATTAATGCTCTAATAGTCTCAGGCCAATATGTTGGATACGATTCATAAAGCTCAGCAGCAAACTTACTTGCTAAAGCCGTTGCAGCACTTGTATCACCAAATGTTGTAAACCATGAACGTCCTAATCCACCTTTCGCTGTCGATAAAAGAGACAACGAATCCGGGTCAATTATTCCTTCACTAAAAATTCCTTGATTTCCACCCTCCATAACAATATCAGGTTTTCTTGGCCATTCTTGTTGCCACATTATAGATGTTTTATTACATGGTGCCATATCTCCCCTTTGAGCAACCAATAATGCTTCGGGAAACTGATTAAAATCTATTGCATCCTTCAAAGTATAAGCACCTACAGTAACTGCATTAAAGGATTGCGCAGGATCCTCAATTGAATATTCATCATTAATTATTGGGAAATTTATCCGATCATCCATCGGAATGTTACCAGAGGATACAAAAAATAGAGTTGTAATATTTGGATTATCTGGATCTCCAAAAATTCTTTGATCTATTGCTGCTGACCAAGATGAAGGTCTTCCTAAATGCGCTAATGTATCACTGGTTACTGCCATGCAAACAATCCTTTTACTTCGTGGATTGATTAATTCTGCTCGAGCAATAGCCTCCTGTGTTATAGCACCATATAGTTCAGGATTATTCGGTTGACTTGGTTCAATAATCTTTATACTTTCAAGATCATGGTAAATCTCAATCCTGTTAAATCCATCCATGGCATCACTCAAATCCCCGTACATAATCAATCCCGCCATAGGCGTTCCATGGCCCTGTCTATGAGAATCACTTTTAGACCATGATGGTTCAATTGCATCTAAATTCCCTATATCAATTAAGCTTTCTAACAGAGGGTGAGCAATATTAACACCTGTATCTAACAAACAGACAGATACATTGCCTAACAGCTGATAATTATCTACGCGCTGATTGAGATTCTGAATCCAATCATTTTGCTCTGGTTTATCTAGGCATGTAAAAAAATCAGCTGTTTCTTTAGGCTTTCGTAGTTCTGAGAGTGAATCAGTATATAAAATCGAATTACCCAACTGGATTGCATTTCCATAAACTAAGAAAACAATATGTTCTGGAAAAGAAAGATATCTACCCCTTCCAATTTGGATTCCAGCATTTCTCAAAATTTCGAAAATTCCTTCTAGTTGTTCATCAGTTGATATTAAAGAATTTCTATATATCCAGATTTCCCACCATGTATTCTCTCCAGATTGCGGAAATGCAAGTTCAGGCTCCTGCCAAAAACTTTTTAATGTTGCACTTTTAATTGACTCAAGATTAGCAATGAGATTCTGATGTTTAGGATTTCCCCTAGCTGTTTCTTCACCAATATACTGTTCCACTTTTCGTAAAAAGCCACCAATAGCTCTAGGATTCATGCATACAGTTGCTTCGTAGACATCGTCTTCTGAGTTTTCGCCAGATATTCTCCTGTATGAAGCGAGTCTGTAATTCAAATTTGAATCCTCAAATTTATCGATGTCTAAAAGAAATCCTGGTGCCGATTTGAAAACAAGATAAACGAACTCAACTTCAGGTGCAAGTACCTTAAAAATATTAACAGCTTCGTTAAATTCATTTTGTATTTTTTGCCCTTGAACTGCTCTGTCAAGATTCAGGCGCGGTTTTACTTTACTTCTCCCCGTAGAAATAGAGGTATAAGGCATTGGAGCAGTACGTTCTTTGAGAAAAATGTGATCACGTAAAAATTGAGGCATATTTTAGGTTAAAATGGTTTCTTTCTATGCTTTATTGAATCAATAAAGTGACCCTCGGAAATTTCATCTATCCCATACACCAAAATATCTTTTGCAAGATCTTCACAAACTCTAGAAATCTCAGAATAACTGAGGCCAATTGACTCTGTAGCAATTTTTTCTAAATTAAAACTATTACTTAAATTAAGTTCATCCAATCTTTTCACATATAGCTTTTTAATTTCCGGTAATTCCGGTAATGTGTAAATGATTATATCATCAAAACGTCTAAAGAGAGCTGTATCTAAAAATTCAGGAATATTAGTAGCAGCAATGATTACACTGTTGGAATTATCCTTCTCCAGCTGCAATAGAAAACTATTTAAAACCCTCTTAATTTCTCCAACCTCATTAAGACTTGTTCTGGTAGTTCCTACACTATCGAATTCATCAAAAAGGTAGACAGCACGGAATTGATTCATTGCATTAAAAATTTGTCTAAGCTTAGCAATCGATTCTCCCATATATTTGCTAATCAAACCATCCAGCCTGATAACAAATAATGGTATAGCTAGCTCGTTCGCAAGAGCACTAGCGGACATTGTCTTACCACATCCCGGAGGACCCGCAAATAATAGTTTTTTTCTAGGGTGAAGATTATGATGTTTTAAAAGTTCAATTTTGGATTGCTCATCTAATATTCGTCTGAGTGACTTGTTGATTTTAGAAGATAAAATCATATTATTAAGCTTAAACTCTGGTTGAATAAGTTCTAATAATTCGCTTAGTTCCTTTTGACCAACGCTATCATGAAGTGGTCTTATAACACCTGCAAATTTTGATTTGCTTGACTTTGCATTATCAATAAGCTTCTTTATCTCATCAGCTAAAGTGACATGCCCTTTTTTAGCTTCAGCGGCAGCAATTTGCATTGCGGTAGCATAAAACCTGCTATCGTCACCAACCCCGTATGATTTAATTAAACTCTTTATTTGTTCTGCTGCAGCCATAAGTATATAATATACAAAATAACAATAAATATTTGAAATCTGATTAAATAGCTATCAACTTAAGATTTAACTATTTTATAAAATGTTGTTTTGCTTCCAATTTTGAAAACTTTCATAATTTCTTCAATAGGAAGATTTTTACTTTCATAGGAAGTCTTCACTAAAGGAGCAATTTTTTTATATTTTTCTGTCATTCCTTTTGGTCTACCTCCATTTTTCCCTCTTGCTCTAGCTGCTTTCAATCCAGCATTTGTTCGCTCTATCAAAACGTTTCTTTCATGCTCAGCCAAAACGCAAAAAATCTGGAAGATTAATTTTCCACTAGCAGAGCTGGTATCTATATTCTCAGAGATAGATCGAAAGTGTATTCCTTTCTCGTTCAATTCTGTTACGAATTGAATTAATCCAACTGTTGTTCTTCCAATCCTGTCTAATCTCCAGACCGTTAAAGTATCTCCCTTCCTAATATATTTCAATAAATCATTAAGTTGCGGCTTTTCTGATTTTACTCCACTAACTTTGTCAACATAAATTTTTTCAATTCCAACTTTTTTTAAAGCATCTGTTTGTAAATCTAAATTTTGTTCAAACTTGCTGACTCTTGCATATCCTATTATCATTAGTACATTTTACTCATTTTTAACAAATATAATGTAATTTGATTTTATGTACAACGAAAATGTACTTAAAAAGACGAGAATAAGCTTTAATTAAAAAAATCAATGCAATTGCATAAAACCGACCAGAATTTAAAACTGTAAAAGTTGAATAGGTACCTTAAAGCAAAATGAAACTTGTGTAATAAAAATCACCTTATCTTTTCATTCCTGAATAAACTGATACCTCACTACTAAATTCTCTTTCTTGTGATAGTGAAGAATTTTCTTTGTTAAAAACTTCGTGTTCAGTTTGAGGATAAAAAAGTGCCTTGTTTTCTATAGCTCTGTCACTTATAAAATCCAGCAATAAATCAGCTCTTAACCTTTCATCCTTTTCCTTTTTATATTGAGCAATCAAGTCCTGTCTAATAAAAGGAAGCTCATCTAATTTTTTATCCAACTCACCTATTCTCTCATCAGTGGTTTTAGTTTGAATTTCTATTTCTTTAACATTCACTCCTTTTTCAGCCAAGTTTTGAATAGTTTCTTCTAATTGAGCTTTATGCATATCAATTGTTTTCTGATACGATGGTAATTGGTTTTTCCAGTAATCCGAATTTATATCGCCATTTTCTGAGTATCCTAAAATCCTATTATAAGAATGTTCAGCTTTAGTTACCAATTCCCTCACTTTTAAGAAATCTTCATACTTCCTTAAAACAAACGCATTATCAGCCAGATGCTTATTTTTCTCACTTTCAATCTTTCTTTTTAGCAATTCAATTTCAATATTAGCTCTTGTTTCCGGATTTGTTATAATTGATGTTTTGAGTTCCTGCGTACTTATATCCGAAATATCCAAAACATTCGCTCCCTTTTTCATTGCTTCCAAATATCTTGCTTGTTTTGATTGAAGCTTCTGAAGCATAAACACATCGATGCTGTCATTAGTAAGCATAAAATTGACCCTCACATTTTCGTACTTATTTCCCTGTCTCCAGGCACGACCTTCAACCTGTCGTAAGGTTGTAAAATTGTAGGGAAGAGAAAGCATATACAAATCCGTGGTGTTTTGCTGAAGATTCATTCCTTCCTGAATCGCCTCGCTTCCGAGAATAATTTTGACTTTTCCCGAATTGAAATCATCTTGAATTTTCAGCCTATTTGGTTTACTCGTTGCTCCAGTAATGACACCAATTTCTTCAGGTTTAAAACCAACTTCCGTAATGAGATAATCTTTTATTTTCGGAAATTCTGCAACAGCCAATTCTGAATATAAAATCTGACCGGAATCAGGCATATCTCTTTTATTCTGCTGTATCAGATTCATTGTCTCTATCAACTTAGGGGAATTCTCAATAAATTCTTTTATTGAAGGAAATTCCCCGTCATAGTAAGGAGACAGATAAGGAGAAATAGCAATAAGTCGAGCATTAAGAATATGTGTAAGAATTGCTCCCTTTTGAGAATCGTCGAAATTCTCTGTTAGCAAATCATATTGTTGTTGCGTTAGATCATTCTGCTCAATTTTATATTCTTTATTAATCTTGGTTGGACGAATTAATTCAGGATTATCTTCTTCGCCTTTTATATCAATAAACTCAGATAGGAGCTGTTGAAACAACGAATTATTTTTAAACCTACGTACATTGGCTTTAAACTTTACATCTCCTTTCGCATCAATTTCCATATCATTATCCGCCTCCATAAAGGTTTCAAAAAAAGTATTGACATTAAAATATCCGGATTCTTCAAGACGCTTATTCGCAATCAATGACAATATCGAATAATACTCCAAAGGTTTATTGGTAAAAGGAGTTGCTGAAAGAAGCGTAACATTTCTACCATCATATTTATCCTGAATATATTGAGATGCCATCCATGTATTAATTCCCAATCTTGAAGTCTGCTGATTTTGACTTCTAAAATCAGAGGCAAATCTTCGATCCTCAATTCTTACCTTTCCAACAATGTGATTGGCATTATGAACTTCATCAAAAGTCAAATGATCAAAACCAAAATCTTCCCAGTCATAGATTTTGCCACGTTTCATTTTTCCCTGCAGCTCTTTTTCTTTTTCTAATTCTTTCTGAAAATCTCTTTCGCTAATTGAATTAACACTACGCAATTCACTCTCTGAAATGTAAGAAAACTTGGAAGCTAAATCTTGAGTAATATTTTCGGAGAAACCGATATTATTAAAACCTTCATAAGTAACAATTGTGATTTCTCCATCTCTGTTATCAAATCGGGAAAGGTCATAATCTTTTCCAAGATTTCCCAAGACATTTACTTTCGCATTCGGAATTGTTTCAAATATTGTTTCGACCCACTGTTTTAAAATACTGTCATTAGGTACTACAATCAATGGTCTTTTAGAATTTCCACGCTCCATCGCTTCGTGCATTGATAATATTCCGGAAAGTGTTTTTCCAAAACCCACTTCGTGTGCCAGTAGACCAACTCCTTTTGTCGTTAGCCTTCCGATTCCTGCCTTTTGTACTTCGGTCAGCCTAAGTTCTTTCCCTTTAAAATTGAGATGAATTTTGGAAAATAGAGGAAATTTGGAATAGTCCGGAACGTTGATATTATTATAATTTCTGTTGAATTCTTTTATAAAACTCTCTCTTAAATCGTCTGATAATTCTTCACGAATGAACTTTTCAAATAGGTCATTTGCTGCAGCCTTTCTTCTTTCACGGACCAAGGCATTTCTTTCTTTATCACTACCCGTAACCGTTTCATTGTCTACATAACTTCGAACCTCCCAGGCTGAAGAACCAGCGAAAGCTTCGCTGGATAAATTGCCAACAAAGTCCTTGAATTTTTCAGCTAAATTGTAATCAACAATTACTGTTTCAACCTGTCTTGTAGATTGATTGTATTTTTCTTTCTCTACTTGTCCCAATGCAAATTGGTGGACAAATTCGTGATTGGGACTTATAGAAATTTCCTCCAAAGATTTGGGAGTTGGCAGAACACTTAACAATAATTCCTTTTGCTTCTCATATTGGTTTTCAGTTCCGCCGATGGCATATTTATCTACAAAGTCTTTTTCCAACTGTTCAAGCTTGGAATAGATATTTCCTTCAGCATAATAAAAATCGTGCACCCATTTCCCATCAATAAAATTGGCAAACTTGTAGTGCTCTCCTCTATTATTCAACGTCCCGTCGTAATCTGTATCACGAAAAGCAGCGATTTGCTCTGCTGAAATATCTGAGCTGTTTTGTAATGACGTATTTACAATTGTGTCTGACTTTGAAAAAAGATATTTTAAAACACCTTTTTTTATCTCAGGTTTTGTTTGAATCCTGTACTCAGAATCAAGTTTCTTCTGGGATTGGATGAGCTTTTCAGATTTATCACAAATCTCCTTGAGCCTTTCTGCAGAAAAGGATTTTACATCTTTATCGATTTGGTCTTTTAGCTCGGTATATTTCTCAATTTCTTTTACAACAGCAGGAGACTTAAATTTGATTTCTTGAAATGTTGAAAGAACATCATCTATTTTTTCTTTAGCTTCGGAAAGGTAATTTTCATTTTGAATTTCAACTGAAATGTCTTTTCTAACGGAAATTTTCTCTTTTACTTCCGCTTGCGTATTCTCGAAGAATAAATCTTCAAACAAATTACCAATACGCTCGTTTTGCTTCTTAGTTCTGAGTTGTTCTATTCTTGCTAATGCTTCATCCAGACTACCGTGGACATAATTTTCCATTCGCCCAAAACGATTACTTTTCTCTCGAATTTCCCCCAGAATATTTTCAGGATTTCTTTCGAAATAATTAGAAACATCCTGTGTGATTTTTTGTGAAGCTTTTCTCAGAATGATGATATCGGTTCCAATCTGCGTTCCTGCGAAAGAACCGGTTGGTAAACGATAAGCATTGGAAATTTCTGCATTTTCTAGTTTCTTTTGTCGATTAAGCCAACCTGAAGGAAGCACCATTGCCAAAACTCCATTCGGTTTTAAAGAGTCCAAAGAGCGCTTGACAAAATAATCTTCATATTTGCTTATTTTGGGTTCCTCTCCCAGCCCTTTGTACAAACCACGATGTTCTCCATAAGGTGGATTTCCAATTACCAAATCATACTTTTCAGAGAATTCTTTCGATTCTCGCTTAAAACCTTTTTCGTCAATAAATTCAGTTTCAAAGGAACGTAGGTTGACATCGGCTTCAGGATGAAGGATTTTAGAAATTTTAGCAGTTGCTTCATTAATCTCAAAAGCAGAAATATTGATTTTTAAGCCAAGGTCTTTCACAGCATACAGAAAATTTCCAGTTCCAACACTAGGTTCTAAAACTGAAATTTCTTTTTGATTTTTAAAATGGTCTTTGATTAGGTTGCGAATAGTATCAACAATCTTAGAATCCGTGTAGTACTCATCTAAAATTCCTCGACCTTCTTTTGCTGTACCACCGCTTTTATATTGATTACAAATGTTTTTTAATTCATCTGACACATCAACATTCGGATAGATAACGACTTTATTATCTTTAGAAATAAAACAAGCTGCAGAAACCACTTCTGCAACTTGGTCATTGGTCAGTTTTTGACCTTTATATTTTGAAATGAGAAACTCTAATCCCTCGATATTTTTAGAGTTGTCTACCTCTCGTCCGTCTCCGTCGGATACAGTTCTCCCGGGTACGATTCTGCCCAAACGTTTTTGTTTGTCTTCATTTTGCTCAGCATTTTGCGGTTGTGTTCCGTCAATGGATTTTCCTCCTCCGTTTCCTGAATTGCTCCACTCTGTGCCTTTAAATCCATTTCCAGCATTTTTGCTGTCCACATTTTGTCTTCCTGAGTAATCTCCGTTTTGCTTGGATGGGCTTTTTTGCAAAGTTCTACCAGAATCTCGTCTAGGAATTTCGGTTCCCAAGTGCTGAGTGTTGGATATTCTTTCTGATCTAACATTAAGGTTTGCATTTTCTGATTTTTTTGATTCAACTAAATTAATATTTTTATCCTGATGATTCAATTTGTTTTTGAGATATTCATTCAAGTCTTTATTGCCATCATTTGAAATCTCATACATCTTGCGGATATCCTTGATATTCTTTCCTTTGAATTCCATTTGAATTTTAAGAGTTGCCGCATCTCCTATCCTATCTCCTTCCAGACAAAGAAATATTTTCCCATCAAAATTTTGATATCGATTCAGAAATTCTGTTGTATTACTGGCAGAATTAAGTGTAACAAGACTTCTGTTGTTGACTTGATTATTTAATTTTAAAAGTTCCAGAAATGAAAGCATATCGGTTTGTTTTCCAAAAACAACCAACTCATTTTTAGTTCCATTGATAATAGAAATACCATCTATAACTTTTAAAGAATCTACTCCTTCCATCAATTATTTTTTCTGTTGTTTACGAAGTGATTAAATTCAAAAAATTCTTTTGCTTCATCATCCCAACTTTTTCTTGGCAATAGCTGAAGTGTTACGAAAATGTCTGTCTTTTTGTTATAAGAATCAATTCGCTCCAGTCTCCCGTGATAGTCTTTTTCAGCGTGTCTGTAAAATGAATACGGCAAAATTGTATCTGTTGGATAAATATAGAATCTGGTATAATTCCACGGAGAATTAATCTCAAAACGTTTATATTTTTTATTGAATAAAATTGTATCGGAAAGATTTTTTCGGTTTCTGTAATTGGGAATCCAATCTTTTGAAAAGACAGCACCTTCCTTCTTTTCCCAAACCGATTGAGAAGTTTGCCTTTTGGAAATATCTTTGAATATGATATTGCTTCCCAATGACCCGATTGGGTAACATATTGAATCCTCGATGAAATATATTTGCTTGCTGACCTCTGAAAATGTATGATCGGGTACTAATTCGATAAATTGATTTTGCGAATAGTTCAGCTTTGATAGATGAAAACTCTGCATCTGATCCAAACCCTTGGAAGCATCGAAATAGACATTCGAGATTAGATCAATTCCTCCTTTCTCTGATTTGATATTTTTCCGACAAGAGTTTAATGCGAAAAGAAGTATAAAAATTGGAAGTAATAGTTGAATTTTCATATCAATTGGATTTAAAAAAGCGGTAAATCTTTTGATGACTTACCGCTTCCTGTAGTATTATAGGTAAGATAGATGTTTATCGTTTAATGCTCTGCTCCCGAATATTGGCTTTATCGTGACTGTTATCTTGTTCCAAGCCTTCTAAAGGTTTATTGGTATTTATCCGGTTCATCTCGTTGTCATAAAGTTTAAGATTTCTATTCTGTGGATCCAGAACAGCTTCTGCCTCTATGACCTGATCGTTTTCTTTATACTTCACCTTAACAATATTTCCTTTTTCCAGAGACTTTATACTGTTTTCTTTCCATTCCGGATTATCAAATAACAGATTAGATTTTTCAACAATCTTAGCTGTATCCACTCCGTAATTTTTATAGAAATTTTGGAAATAGTAATTACCTTTATCCGTTTTGGGCTCATTAAAATTAAATTGAACAAACGCCGGTTCTGTTTGATTGTTCTTAGGATTGACAAACTCAATTTTCACACTTCGTCCTTCCAAAAGATTTACAGCTTCTTTTGCTGTAAAAAATTGTTCCCGACTTACAGGAAAATTATGAGATATTTCCTCTTTTTTATTATTGGTCAATACCATAAGCGTAGCACAAGTAAAATCGGTAAAACTCCCGGATGGGAAGTATAAAATGGAAAAGCATCCTTTAAAAGTAAACGGATTTTCTACAGTATACCGCAAACTTCTTTTTAATCAATCCTTTTTGAAAGGAAGATATGAATCGGTAAAACGATGGAAAAATTCTAAAGTGGTAGACGTTTATAAAACAGATTCAAAACTGTACATAGGAAGTCTTTACCTGGAAAACCGCGGAGAAAATAAAGTCAGTGATATAATAGTAACCGATCAGTTTTTGTACGCCATCGCCGGGAATAATTTTATCCAGTACCAATTAACAAAGCCTTTATTACAGCATTTAAAATAAGGGGAAGCCGAAAACCTTTACCTAGAGTAGGCACCAATTCAAATCCTTTTTATTATGAAAAAGTTAATTTTTCCTGTAGTCCTAGTATTAATGGGCACAGGTTCAGCGTTTGCTACCAAAATGGTTAAAGAAAGCAAACAAGCCATTGAAGCCGGATACCGTCTTGTCAACCACGGTGAAGGCCAGTTTGAATGTATCAATGCAGACCAAGACTGTAGTAATGTTGCCTCCGGTAAAGTCTGTACCTGGAGTGCCGATCCTTCTGTTCAATTAAGAGCTGTAGGTTCTGAAACAATGTGTGGCGAACTTCTTTATGAGATTCAGCCCTAATTTAATCTTTGAAGGACGCCGTTGGCGTCCTTCTTATTATTTGTTTAATCTCATCAGAAAAAAATCTTTATGTGATTACTTGTAAATCGAAAAAATTTGAAACTAATTCACTACTTATCCTTTAATTTGGAAAAATATTGGTTTCCGATATTCACACCAGCAGAAATTACAAGACCTCGTATAAATGACCAAAATAATATTTCGTTTAATTTGCTCGTAGTATAATCTCCTACACTATAGAAATTAATTTCCATTATAAATAAAACAATGGTCATCAGAAATGTACCTAACAAAATTTTCTCGATTCGTCTTATATCCATATTAGATCGTATTTAAATTTCTTAATCAAATCAGCCAGATTATGTTTTTTTGAGTTGAGTTTATCAATAAAGATTGCTGCTTTTTGTAGCATCATCTTCACATTAAACTTTTTACTTTAAAGATAAAATTTAATTATTGAATGCAATCATAATTTAACATCTTAAGCATTCTCTATTTAAATCAGAGTATCAACCTTAGTTCACCTAATTCATCAACACGATAACTGAATTTCTCACCAGGACTGCTGATAAACATGAAATTTTTAGGAATATTCCAATCATTGCTTAGCTTTTCAACAAGTTCAGGAGTAAATTCGCCTCTAATTGTCACATATTCCATATCAACATCAGGATATGCCCTGTCTAAGATATGATGTAATAATAAAAATTTATTTTTTAAAAAAAGAAGATTTTGACTTAAAGAACAAGAACAAAAATTTACTTTTCACTTAAACCACAGTAAAACTTCACTCTTACTTAGATTTCTTAAATTTGCAGTCAAATAATTTTCTATGGACAATAACTACGCTAAAAAACCTATTGACAAAATCGTTCAACCTATGCAACGTTTCATACAACAGGAAAAGTCAGGAGGATTATTACTTGGTATCAGCGTTGTTATTGCATTAATCTTAGCAAATACATCGCTTTCTCATTCCTATCATGAAATTTTAGAACAATCTTTTGGATTCCGCTGGAACAATGAAACTTATTTCGAGTATAATATTCACCATTGGATTAACGATGGTTTGATGTCCATCTTTTTTTTTGTAGTAGGTCTTGAACTTAAAAGAGAAATTATTGGCGGCGAACTATCTGATTTCCGAAAAGCGCTTCTTCCGATTGTCGCAGCCGTTGGAGGAATGGTTATGCCTGCACTGATTTATTTGCTGTGCAATCCGTCCGGTGAACCTCATAAAGGATGGGGAATACCCATGGCAACAGATATAGCATTTGCTTTAGGAGTTTTGTATTTATTAGGTAACAGAATTCCTCTCGCTTTAAAAGTATTTTTGACTGCTCTTGCCATTGTGGATGATTTGGGTGCTGTACTGGTTATTGCATTCTTCTACACTTCAGACATCAATATGCTTTACCTGATTGTGGGTTTATTGATTCTAGCAATCATGTATTTAGGAAACCGTCTGGGAGTCCGCTCTATATTATTTTATGCGGTTTTAGGAATTTGCGGAGTTTGGACAACTTTTCTTTTATCAGGAGTTCACGCAACGATCGCTGCGGTTCTTGCTGCCTTCACTATTCCTGCAGATGTTAAAATAAAAGAAAATATCTTTATCGCAAAAATCACTGTATATCTGCAAAGGTTTAAAAATATTGACCCTACCGAAAATACTCCCACTTTAACAAATGAACAGCTTCATGTCTTAGAAAAAATGAATGAGGCCACACTGGAAGCTACTCCACCCTTGCAAAGACTTGAGCATGCCATGCATCCCGCAGTATCATTTCTCATTATTCCAATTTTTGCAATAGCCAATGCAGGAGTATCGTTAAGTATTGATTTTGAAAGTCTGTTCAACAATAATATCGCCTTAGGTACTGCTCTCGGACTCGTAGCAGGAAAAGTATTAGGAGTAGTTGGATTCAGCTACTTATTTATAAAACTTAAAATAGCAACAGTACCTGAAGGAATGACCTTTAAAAATCTTCTCGGGCTAGGCTTTCTGGCATCAATTGGATTTACCATGTCACTTTTTATCACCTCGCTCGCATTTTCTCATGAAGAGTATCAGACTCAGGCTAAAATTGGTATTTTCGCAGCATCCCTTATAGGTGGAATTATAGGATACATAATTTTAAGCAGAAATTCTCAAATAAATAATACAGACACAAATGATCAATAATATTTTTAATTTCATCAATCTTCATAATGGTGAAGAAAGAAAAGACAAAGTACTTGAAAACGTAACTGCCAACATTTCTTTCCGTGGATCCAATCTTTGGATTCTTGCCTGTGCCATTATTATCGCATCTGTCGGATTAAATGTAAACTCAACTGCGGTAATCATCGGAGCCATGTTGATATCACCATTAATGGGACCCATCGTAGGAGCAGGTTTTGCTTTGGGCACCTACAATTTTCCGTTGCTGAAAAAATCATTTAAAAATTTACTGATCGCAACATTTGTAAGCTTGACGGTTTCTGCCATCTACTTTTATGTAAGCCCTTTCAAAGATGTACAGTCAGAGTTGCTTGCAAGGACAGCTCCTAACATCTACGATGTCCTAATAGCTTTTTTTGGCGGCTTAGTGGGAGTTATAGCAATTACCAGAGTCGAAAAAGGAAATCCCATTCCGGGTGTGGCGATAGCGACTGCATTAATGCCACCATTGTGTACTGCCGGTTTTGGATTGGCAACATTCAATTTTTCCTATTTTTTCGGAGCATTTTACCTATACAGTATTAATTGTTTTTTTATCTGCATTGCTACTTTTTTTGTTGTTAAATTCCTTCAATATCCTTCATCTATTATTGACAACAAATATGAGAAAAGAATTAAGTATGGTATTTCAGTATTGATTTTAGTGATGATCATTCCAAGCTTTTATTTAGCTTACAATCTTTTTAATGAAAAAACATTTACAAAGACCGCAGAGGAATTTGTACATAAGGAATTTGAAAATAAAGGATTTACCGTTATTTATAAAAAAATTAATTATAACGCCTCACCTAAAATTATTGATATTGCCTTTCTCAACGAAAAGATCACCGCAGATGAAATTTTATCCTATAATAAAATACTTGCAGATTACGGACTATACGATACGAAACTTAATGTTAGACAAGACGGAACCGATATTAAATCTGAAATTCTAAGTGAAATCAGTAAAACAGACCGAAGTATTTCCGAGAAAGACCTGACTATTGCACAACTCAGACAAGAGCTTAATAGTTATAAAATTGCCGACTCCACTCTGCTTCAGGAAATTAAAATCCTGTATCCATCAATGCAAAACGTCACCTATGGAAAAACTGAACTCTACCCAGCTACTGACAGCGCGAGACTACAGTTTACCCTATTGTATACAGGTGATAAGATCGATCAAATACAACTCAAAAACTGGCTGCAGAAAAGACTTAAAGAGAAGAGTGTATTAATTATGAATACAGATGCCAAAGAATAAAGATTCCAGTTATTTAAACCGATGATTCTCTATTTATTTTGTATTTGCGTAAAGTTCCTGAAAAGTATTTTTTTTTTCAGTGAAATTCTTTTCTTAAGATCACTTAGAAAACAATTTTTTTTTTAATTGCTTTTAAATCATGGCTTAGTTAATCAAAAAAATAAACTTCGGAAACTATTTCATAAGTAATACTGTTAGTTCGAACCTTGTATTAGCATTATATATTTTTTTCAGTTCGGCAATATAATTCGTGACTGAGCTAATGCTGCAAGTTTTAAACTTATGTTTTTTTCAGATACTCAGATATTTCCTTTGAGCTATAGCCTTCCTGAAGTAACTCCCTTATTTTTTCTTGTATTCCATACAATCAATTTGCAGACCTAATTGCAATTTTTCTATTTAAACATTCATTCAGTATAAGACAATCTGTATTTTATCTGTATCCAATCTTTCTAAAAAGCATTCTTACAATTTGCAATTATCGAAATAAAGATTTAATCCATAAAATCGTGCTTTGAAATGCTGTGTTCTCAAAACCAATCCGTTTACAATTCAGAGCCTCCAAGAACTCGGCAAGATTTGAATATAAACTCTCTTTTAAAGTTCAATTTTTCTGTTGCGATTATCGAATATTGTAATGAATTCACGTGAACTGTCGTCCACTCCATTTTTATAACCTTTTATTTCCTTTAGTGTGATTTCCCTTTTAAAAAATAATAAATTGTAATAAAGTAATTTTTCATCGTAAATCTTTGCATTAATCAGTTCGTAATAATTGGTTTTCACCAGAAAATAAATCATTAAAAGGAAAATTACAATAAAATAGATAAACCAGAAATAAAGACCTTTTGAAATCATATTATCGTATGCTGCATTGCTAAATACAAATGGTAAAGAAAATGAAAGCAGCATGAGGATAAATCTAAAATACACAGTTAAAAGTCTTTTTATTTTTAATTTCATTTTATTAATTTTTCCATTTTTCTGTCAACATATCTCAAATGCGATATTAGACCGAAGGTAATATGATATGCAAAGATAAATTTTTAAATATAATAATAGCATAGGTTTCAAGCAGTTCATTTGGAGTTATAAGGTTTTGAGTTGTCTACTATAACTGCATTTAATTGGTTTTTTACAGGGTTATAACCGATAGACAGTTCCATGGTGACTTTCTTAACCATCAATATCACCTTCAGCATCTTCTTAGATTTCACGCGACTTTAAAATGTCAGCCTTCAGAGCAAAACACAGCTACGTAAGACAGCACATTAAGAAATGTTAATATTTGCATGATTTTTGATACCCAACAATTTGGCCTTAAACGACATCTATTATAGAACCTAGAAGTAATGGCTCAAAATTATGAAAACTGTTTTTATCCTAGAAGATGAAGCTGGTATCAGAGAAGTATTGGAAATATTATTAGAATCTGAAAATTACCTTGTTTCAACATTTGCTGACATTAAAGAATTTAACAGCAGAAATTTGACAATAGTTCCGGATGTTTTTATTCTGGATGTTATGCTCCCCGATGGAGTCGGTACAGATGTCTGCAACCAAATAAAAAATAATGTACGTACATCTGACATTCCTGTAATTATGATGAGTGCACACGCTAAAGCATTAGAAATGGAAAAAACCTGCAATCCAAATGCATTTATCAGCAAACCATTCGACCTTTCTGAGATACTTACAAAAGTTAAAAATTTAACTTCCGAAGCAAAATTAGGTTTGGTAATTTAACTTTTAAGGGTCAACTACATTCTTTACTGATATTTTTATATTTCTTTAGGAGGTAGTTGGTAACGTAAACCAAAATGTGCTTCCATGTCCTTCCTTACTTGCAACTCCTATTTGTCCCCCATGTCTTTCGATTATTTCTTTACAAATGTAAAGACCGATTCCAAAACCTTTCTTGTTTTTCATTGCTTCACTTTCAACTCTGTAAAAACGGTCAAAGATATAAGGATGATCTTTTTGAGGAATGCCCATCCCCTGGTCAGTCACTGATACATAAACTAAATTATTCTCTGTCACACATGCAATATTAATTACCGTGTCATTTTGAGAATATTTAACAGCGTTATTGATAAAGTTTAAAAGCACCTGTTCAATCTTGTCCTTATCCGCTTCAACCGGCGTAAACTCAACAGGTGCAAAGATAACTTTATGTGAAGTAATCGTCGCCAAAGATTCTTCTTTGGCGATCCGTACAAGATCTGCCATATCAAATGGGATCTTATTAAGCTGAAACTTACCTTCCCCCAATCTCGCTGTTTCTAAAAATCCATTGATCATAGCATCCATACGCTGTGTCTGTCTTGTTAATTTGGACACTGTCTCCGACATAAGATGATCACTATTTTTATCCGCTCTCTTTCCAAGGATGTACGCATAACCTCGAATAGCAGTCAGAGGGCTTCGGAGCTCATGACTTACCATTCCTATGAAATCGCTTCTACGCTGTTCATCCAGCTTCCTTTCCGTTATATCTGCAATTGTTCCTGAAAAATGAGAAATTCCGGGATTTATGGAGTTCGGATACAATTTCCCGGTAGCATATATCCAGCGAAACTTGTTGTCAGGTAAACAAATAATTGGATACTCCAACCCATAAGATTCACCCTTATTCATAGCTGCATCCATTGCGTCAACAACTTTTTGACGATGAGAATCTTCGATCTGATTTATCGTTGCATCATATGGCATTTCTTCGTCAGCATTAAAGCCGAATATTTCTTTCAAACGAGCCGATGCTGTGAATTCTCTGGTTTTTGGATTGATACGCCACGTACCTAGATTTGCAGAAGAAATAGCCATGCTCAAATATTCTTCATTATCCATTACCTCTTGGTGAAGAAGATAGCTTTCTGTGATATCTGCAAAGCTTCCAATAGCTCCTATAATTTTTCCATTCTGATCTTTCAACGGAGTAGAATTCATCCTTAAATAAATAGAATCTCCCAATAAGTTATCAACTAAAAAAACATAATTTTCAACAGGTTTACCCGTCTGAATAGCGACCGTTATCGGATGCTCATCATTAGGAAGCGGCGTACCGTCAAGTCTTCTGTTATTCCATTGAGGTGAAGAATTTTTTAGGTTCAACATGCTCAGCTCATCCACTTTGAAAATCTCCCGGTTTTGTCTATTGGTGTAGACAATACTTCCATTCTCATCTGTGATACCAATTCCCACCCCAACCGTATCAAGAATAGTTTGAAGCCTGTCCCTACTTTGAAAAAGTTCTATATTGCTTTTTTTTAATTTATCCTCTGCTTCACGCAACAGCGTGTTGGCTTTGATAAGATCTTCGTTTGAAGTAATAAGCTCCTGATTTCTTTTTTTTAATTCAGCTTCGCTACGTTGTAAAGCTAACTTGGACTTGACCTGATCAGTAACTTCTACAGCCATATCTATAACTCCCACGATCTGACCGTCTTCGTACAAAGGCGTGTAAGTAAAATTAAAGTAGGCGGTTTCGGTATGACCGTTACGCTTGAGTTTTACAGGCGTTTCATTTCCGTATACAGGTTTTCCAGAGCGGTAAATATCATATAAAAGATCGTAGGCGGGCTGTCCTTCCAGTTCCGGAATTACAGTTAGCAGCGGCAGGCCAATAATGTCATCACTTTTATCAAGAAGCTCAAGCATAGGAGCATTGGCAGTATCAATAAGTAACTCTGGGCCACGAAACAGGATGATAGCCGCAGGAGACTGCTCTATTACGTTTTTAAAACTGCTTTCACTTTTCCTATTATTTTCTTTCAGAGTTAGATTATCCTTTTGAGCCAATTCCAGTTCAATCACCCTTTTTTTAAGAGATAATTTATCAATAACCTGACGGGCTAATGTTCGAAGCGCTTTTTGTTGTGCATCGTTTAGTTTTCTCGGTTGATGATCTATAACACAAATAGAGCCTAATGCATATCCCTTTTCATTGACTAATGGCATACCTGCATAGAAACGAATATAAGGACTTCCGGTGACCAGTACATTATCCCTGAAACGAGGATCTTCCAATGCGTCTTCAACCTGCATCAGAATTTCAGGATGTTCAATGGCATGCGAACAAAATGAATGACAACGGTCCGTCTGTCTAGTATCAAGCCCATAATGAGACTTAAACCATTGTCTGTCTCCATCAACAAAACTAATTAAAGCAATAGGCGTATTACAGATAGACGCTGCCAACTCGGTTATGTCATCAAAATTCCTTTCTTCAGCTGTATCTAGGATATTGTAAGATCGAAGGGATTGGAGCCTCAACTGCTCATCTAACGAATTGATATCAGCCATTAAAATGTAATATATTTGATTGTATACCTAAAAAACACTTAACAAAGATAGAAAATATAAACAGTCCTTTCACAGTAAAACAATATGCAATTAATATATACTAAAACAAACTTTAAGCTATTCGTATAACCAAAGATAACGGACGCCTGAATTGCGTCCGTTACAAATAATTTTATAATTAATTTTCACTTTATCAAGATCTCCTTTTTAATCCAATCAACATCCTCCTTTCCCTTCAAAAAATAATCCCACCATTCCAAAACCCTTCGATTCAGATCAAAAGTTTCAGGGGTCATAATTCCCAAGCTGTGTGACTGATCCTTGTAGTGTAATGCAATAACAGGTTTCCTGTTCCGCAACAAACCAACGTAAAAAGATTCGGTCTGTTCAGGAACCACATTCGTGTCTTTTCTACCGGTCCAAAGAAGAATTGGTGCATTTACATTTTGTACAAAATTTATCGGATTATTATCATCATAAAGCTTTGGATTTTCGGCATAAGAAACATTCATCTCAAATTGCCCATCTTCAAACCTCGCATAATCAGGAACTTCAAACAATCTGTTGTAAGAAAAATAGCTTTGAACTGTATTGGCAACAGAAGCTCCTGAAACAAAAGCGGCAAAGCGCTTGGATTGTGTAGCGATAAAGTCGGTCTCATAACCTCCCATCGAATGCCCCGTCAATCCTACTTTAGAAAAATCAATAGTGGTATGATCCTGAATTGCATCCAAGGCTTTATTCACACAATCCAAAGCAGAAATACCCGTTCCCCTCTGATCGAACACAATATCCGGCTGAAATACAAAATAACCATGTTCAACCAAAATCCTTTTGCTGATTCCATCCTGTGCTACATCACCGTTTAGATAAGTTGAAGCAGCACTGGATTGCTGCTGATAAACCTTTACAACCATCGGATATTTTTTGTTAGGATCATAATCCACAGGATAAGTCAATATTCCTTTTAACGGTACCCCCAAAGAATTATTAAAGTGAACCACTTCCACTTTCATCTTATCCACCTTAACATCCTCTATATTGGTCTGATAAAGCAACTTCTTTTTACTGCCACTATTTGAAACTGAATACAACCCGTCAGGCAGATTAAAATTCTCCTCTATGGTAAAACCAGTCTTTTTACCACTACTCTGCCCAAAAGCAATTTTCTTGATCTTCCTATCAGTTTCAGGAATAAGAACCAATCTCTTATTTCCATTCAACTCCAACACTGATGTTGCACCTTTAAGCGTATTGTATAACTGCAAACGCAAAGGTTTACCCGTGTCTACCGTAACTGTATTGAACTTCGTCTCCAAAAGAGTAAATCCCATAATTACCTTCTTATCCATCAAAACAACCTCCGACTCCTTTGTAATATCCATACCACTCAAAACACCCGTTTTCAGGTCATAAGAATACAAATCTGTCTTTCCGCTAAAAAACAGTTTCTTGCCATCCAAACTATAAACAGGATTTCTTAAATCTGAACCTTTAACATCAGTCATCTTCTGACTGTGAAGATCAAACAATTTCCATATTTTCTCTTTTCTGTCAAAAGATACCGCATACCTCCCATCCGCTGAACCAAATATTTCAGAGGACTTCGGAAATATGAGCGAATATTTTGTCAATTGAGTATCATACAAGAACATATCATACTTCGGATTAACATTCACATAATCAAAAACTTCTTTGTTACTGAATGCCCACAAGTATCGGCTGTTATTCAGTGAAGTAAAGATTTCAAATCTATCCGTGGGAAGCTCATCAACAGTTCCAGAATCATTCATAAGATGCCAGAACCGATATTTAACCTTACCATTTTTTGTAAACCGAAGCTCCCTGTCCGTTCCGTACCAAATTTCAACCATTGGAGTTGCCGGAACCGGAATATGTGTTTCAGCACTAATCAAAAAAGATTCTCCATTCTGAACTTCAGTGACCTTCACGGTTTTCTCAGGAAGATTCTGCAACGCTGCAGGTGCAATTAATCTTCCGCTCTGACAATCCAAAATCTTCATCGATCTCAAGGAAGTCCCTTGTCCAATTTCACGAATACTCAAAAACTTCCCAGAAGGCATTAATTCAATCTTCTCAATAGAATTATCTGTCTCATACAAAGCCACAGCCTTCTTACCATCCCATCTCATTAAAGCAGAACTACCTTTCTCCGATTTAACTGAAAACACAATCTTCCCATCATCTCCCACCAGTTTATCAACATTGTCAATATCATACAAGAGACGCCCATCAGGATGAAAAACCTGCATCTTCCTTTGACTATCCAAGATGTAAAACTGTTTTAAATCTTTAATAATACCGCCATTAACAGCCGTATTATATTCAAATCTTTTCCCGGTTTTCAGATTGACAAAAACCGCTTTGCCAACACCATGAGCAAATAAATAATTCTTGCCTAAAAAATTCCGTGATAAATTATATCCTACAAGAGTATCTATTGCTTTTACCTTATTATGAGAAAAAACAAGCACTGTATCAACACTTCCCATATACGATTTTGTAACCGCAGCGTAAGAAACATCCTCATTGACCGTCAGCAGATTTAAAGAAGAAAACTGCGCTACCCATTTCTTGAGTCCCTCATCCGACATATCCTGTGCACTAAAGAAGGATACAGTACAAAATATCATCATCAACAATACCTTACTCAAGGCACGCTTAAACATCAGTCTACTCATCATTAGTATCCGGTATTTTGAGGATTAAGATTTGAATTAAGCAACAGTTCCTTTTGCGGAACCGGCCATACTCTATGAAACTCTTTCCAGTTCGGCTTGGTAGCCGTTAGCACATTTAAACGATCATTCCTTTTCAAATCCAGAAAACGGTGCCCCATCTCCGTAAAAAATTCCCTCCTGTTCTCATTCAGAATCTCCGTTAAAAGCAAATCCTTCCCGATTCCGGAACTCAATGTCGGAAGTCCCGCCCTTTGTCTTGTTTTATTCACAAAAGGTATAGCATCAGCCACATTGTTCTGCTGAGCCAAAGATTCAGCAAGAAGAAGATACACTTCCTCCAACCTGAACACAACAGAATACTCCAAAGTATTGGCAGAACGGAGCTTATATTTTTCAGCCCTATACCAGGTATTCCCACCAACCGTCACAGCAGACATCCAGTTCTGTTTTCTCAGGTCTCCCGTCGGAAAACTTCCAACCAAGGAAGAAGTCAGTGAAAAAGCAGTCGGTGCAGCATTCACAAAATAATAGATCGATGCCTCCTTCGTGGCATCCCCTGAATTCTTAGGCTTTAACTGCCAAAGAATATGTGTTCCTGACTTTTGAAAAACCTTCGTAATATCGTTCTGAAAAGTATACAGCGGACTTTGGAGAATATCCTTCAGCAAAACCTCTGCATGCATATATTTTTTACGCTGCATATACACTTTGGCAAGAATCATCTCAGCAGTTTTCTTGTTGACAAAAATTCGTTCAGCATTCCTATAGGAATCATTAAGCACTAACACAGCCTCCGACAGATCCATCTCCAGACGATCCAGCACCTCATCAGAAGCCGTCTTAGAAATCGTCTGATTGACCGAATAATTGGTCGTTACAGGATACGGAATATCACCATATATCTGCTGCAGATAGAAAAACAACAAAGAACGGATGGTTAAAGCTTCAGCTTTAATCCGAACCTTATCCTTCTCAGCAATTGCGGCTGAATTCTCAACACCTTCCAAAATACTGTTCGCATAATAAATCTTCTGATACGCAGCCGTCCAGAAAGAGTTCACAGGAATACTGGAATCAATCAGCGTATTGTTAAAAATCTCAGGAAAACCATTATTGGTTGCCGTCGTATGATACGTCAGGTCATCAGTATACATTCCCAAAAGCCTTC
>NZ_MAUH01000017.1:0-70270 GCF_001693475.1 Chryseobacterium sp. CBo1 | reverse complement strand
TTGCACCGAAAGAATACGTCCTCAAAGGCGGCAGAAAGCCCACCGAACTAAACTCAGGATCAACCCCGAAGTATTTCGTCCACGTATACAGGTTCTGTCCCTGAAAATAAAGCTTCACTTCCCGGAACACCCTCCCCTGAAGAGGAATGCTATAAGCCAGCTGAACATTCTTCAGACGGATAAAAGACGCATCAGACACCGTCGCATCACTCACCTGAAACAGCTGATGCGAAGCCGTAGGTGCTACATGATACGGCATATAAAAACCATTGGGATTTTCAGGGGACCATACATTCAGCGCTTCCACAGGAAGATTATTCATCAGTCCCGGCGAAGCCATCAGACTATTGTAGTTCCTACTCTCCTGCTTCACAAACTGCAACAGCACAGATAAATTCCAATTCCCATACTTAAAATCATTCGTCAGACCCCCATAAAACTTCTGTCCCAGGTTCCTGATCACCTGACGGTCATCAGGCGACGCAATCTTACCGTCACCATTAAAATCCGTAAACGCATACTGCCCTGTAGAAGGATTAATACCATTAAGCTGATACAACTTAATAATGTTCACAGGCTGCCCCACCACATACGTGTTGGCATAAGAAGACCCTTCCAGCCCAGGAAAAGACAACAGTTTATTTCTCGGAAAACTGATATTAAATCCCGCATCCCACGAAAACGAATCAGCAGAACCCCTCACCAAATCCCCCTTCAACTCAAATTCCCAGCCCTTATTCTGAACCGTTGCCCCGAGATTCGCCAACACAGAAGTAAACCCTGTCACTGCCGAAAGTTGATAACCCAACAGCTGGCTGGAAGACCTGTTATCATAATACGCAGCCGTCACATTCAACCGGTTTTTAAACAAACCAAGTTCAAGTGCAGTCTCAAACTTCAGAGTCTTCTCCCAACTAAAATCAGGATTATACAACCTCGACGGAATCAACCCCACCACACCATTATAAATCAGTGTTGAGGTCACATACGTGTTGAGGTACTGATTCTCCCCGATATTGTCACTTCCCGAAGAACCATAACTTCCTCGAAGCTTTCCAAAACTCAACCACGAACTGTCTTTCAAAAACGCCTCCTTCGAAAACAGCCAAGCAGCTCCCACAGCACCAAATGTCGCAAACTTATTGTTCGGACCAAACCTGCTGCTTCCATCCCTACGCCCTGTAAAGTTCACAATATACTTTCCATCATACTGATAATTAACCCTTCCGAACAAAGCAGCATAGCGGTATTCAGTCTTCACATCATCAGACACCACCTTCGTCTGAGCCGCACCAATATTATTAATAAACACATTGCTCTCAAAACCAAACCCCTGAATCGCAGCATTCGTATTCGTATCCCTCTGATACGTCCCACCAACAAGAACATCAACCGAATGCTTCCCTGTCTTAAAAGAATAATTAATCTGCGGTTCCACCACCATCGACAAACGGTTCTGATTGCTCTTTGAAGCCGCAGACTGAGCTGATGTCATCCCCGATGAAGGATTATTGGCCGTATGCGGACGCAGCGACCATTCCTCAAAAGTCTGATACGTCAATCCTCCATTCAACCTTAGCTTCAGGTTCTTCACCACCTCATATTCCGTCGTAATATTATTCAGAAACTGAAGTTGATCATTGGTGTAGGTATTTCGGTAAGTAGCCAAAGGATTATTGAACGTATTATTCTCCCAATTCAGGTTTCCAGAAGAATCATATAAAGCAGGCGCATTCGGAGGAAGCAGATACGAAGTATTCGTAATATCCGAAGTCAAGACATTATTATCCAATGCAGAAAACAAATTCGACATATTCAGGCTAAACTTCCTGTCCTGAGAACGGTGCGCTATATTAGCAGAAACTGTATTTGTCCTGTACTTAAAATCCTCACCAAATACTGTAGTCTGTTCATTATGACCCAAGCTCACCAAGAAAGAAGTATTATCACTGCCACTACTCAAAGAAAGCTGTGAATTTGAAAGCGTAGCATAACTGCCAATCAACTCCTTTCTCCAATCCGTAAAACGATTCTGATCCCAAGCACCGTTCACATCATACGCATTGGCAGGATAAACAGAGATATTATCATTGGCAAAAGCCTGTTTACGCATCGCAATATACTGCTCCGTATTCATCATCTCCAATCCCGATACCGCACGGCTCAAACCATAGGAAGAATTCAAAGTCAGCCTGAGATTCCCCTTTTTGGCTTTCTTAGTCGTAATCAACACCACTCCATTCGCACCACGTGATCCATAAATAGCCGTAGCATCCGCATCCTTCAGAATCTCAAAACTCTCAATATCATTAGGATTAATACTGTTCAGAGGATTCACATTCGCCATTGCCAGCACCGTTCCACCATACCTTGAATTTACGCCACCACCAACAGGCACCCCATCCACAATATACAACGGCTGATTCCCGTCAATCTCAGAATTAGACCGTGTACGCAATGAATTCCTACCCCTGATCTGAATATCAAATCCACCACCAGCAGTCCCTGAATTCTGAGTAATAGAAACCCCAGCCATTCTCCCCTGAGCAGCAGAAAGAACATTCGTCACAGGCTGATTCTCAATATCCGCAGCACCAATCTTGGCAATACTTCCCGTTCTCTCCCTATCCTTAACCTTATAATAACCGGCATTAAGAACAACTTCCTCAATACCTTTCACTTTCTCATTAAAGACAACATCCACGACACCCCGTTTATCAACAGCAACAACTTGCTCTGCATAATCAGAATGCCTAAAAACAAGCATAGGATTATCCCCTGAAATACTAAGATGGTAAACACCACTATCATTGGTAACCGAACTCTGATCACTTCCCTGCTGTGATACAATCACACCGGATAAAGGTAAATTCTCCGCGGTAACCTTACCGCTAATCATCTTGGTCTGAGCCCTAGCCGAACCACAAACAATGGTCAACATAAAGACAAGACTCATGCTTCCTATGTTAGAATAGGATTTTTTCATAGTTTTGTATGGGTTTTAATTTTATTAAACTCCTTGATTATTATTGAAACTCTTTCTGCAACTGTAAATTCCACTCTACTAAGCAGAAAGAGTTCTTATTTTTTTTTATAATATTATTTAGATATCTAATATCTAATATTCAATCAAAGAGAATTTCTGTTTCATTTGTATACATTCTTGTATTTTATATTAATATTACCGGATTCAGGTCTTTGAAAACAAAACTCTCTAAGTGCCCCTCAGCAAAAAAAAAGCATAAGGATATTTCTCCAGCCCACCTTAAGGCACCTGAAAGCCAATTAATATGAATGAAATTTGTGTCCCGTGAAAGCTTTAAAAGCCGCAATAGGTTGTACCCTCCTATTGTATCGTGTCTGATACTATTTTTAGGAAGCGGGCTTAGATGTTTGACGACTACGGGCAACATTAGATAAATAAAGCGTGGAGCTTACTACATCATCGCTTGTACTAGAGGCATCGCCAAACACCTTGCAACAAACTCCGTAAGTAAGCCCACGCCTAGGTCGTGAGCTACTTTACTTATGGTCTCGTTGCGTTTGTTTGAAAATTGGCGATTTTCTAGTACGAGATTCTAAGCAATAGCTTCTATAATTAAATTTGAAGTATCACAAAATTACTTTAATAAGTAATCTTTTCCAAATATAATAAAAAAATACAATGTGGGGAATAATACCCACTAAATATTTTATCTTTCTATGGAAATTGCTATCAATTTGATATTGATATGGCAACAAACTCTGAAAAAATTGCATTTCTAACAGGTTTTGGGAAAAGAGTTCAGGTACTAAGAGAAGAAAAACAACTTAGTCTTAGGCAATTGGCGCAAAATTGTGAAATCGATTATAGCGATATAGGTAAAATTGAAAAGGGTTTGAGAAATATTCAAATGTCTACAATATTAGAGTTATCTAAAGGATTAGATGTTTCTCCTCAAGAATTATTTAATTTTAAAATAAATGAAAAATCCTAACTTTTCAGTTAGGATTTTTTATTATTTGTTAATTTCTTCGTAATAACGATCTGAACATTGTTGAAAAATTTCTTCTGTCTCTTTGAATACTTTTTTCTTCTGATCAAACTCTTTTTGAGTTTAGTAGTAATACTTTGTAGTATTGTAAAGGCTTACTGATAAGATAAGAACTGCAACAGTTGAAATGATACTGTAGATTTTTAATGCTTTCATAAATTTGCTTTTTGTAAATATACAAAAAGATAACAAAGCTTTACGGTGTATACACTACAATATTAATAAAACTAATTTATTTCTTTATTAACTGGTAATGTAAGATTTTTATAAAATTTTAATATACATTCTTTTCAAATTTATTTAATCTAAATCTTTAATAAATCGTTTTTTAAGATTTATCCGGGAGGAAGATTATTATAATACTTTTAGTTTTGACAAAATTTCGAGTTTTTCAAAATATTTTCTATATAGTTCCTTGCTGGTGAAATTTGAAGGATTTGTAGAATCATTATAAAAAAATACTTTAACAATTTTATTACTTTCTTTCTCTACTCCTCCATTGGTATCTCCCAACTTATTTAGAATAGTTTCTGTTAAATTCTTATATTTACAGTATATAAAATCTTTTTCTAGAATTTCTTTTAAACTGTCAGTATATCCCAAAGGCTTATGCTCCCTGTTAAAAGCTGTCCATTCACCTTTAGAATTTGATTTTATTCCATAAGGAAAATTTATTTAAAGTTTTCAGGAAAAAGCCTTATTAGTTGAATATTAAGCTTTTATAAAGATAATCAAAGAAGTCAGGTAACGATTTAGTAACGGTGCTTATTGCTTTGCTTTTCAACGTGTTTCCGTTAGCTCATAGCAAATATACAAAAATAGAAGGATAGGTTTTGATTTTCCTATCCTTTATTTATCACTCTTAAATATTTTTGATTCTTATGAATGCCTCCTAGAATAAAACATTAATTTCCTGATATTCCATTAACAAAAGTATCTACGAACCCTAAAATCTTATTTAGAATACGATCCCCGATTTCTTTAGATTTTAATACACTCGGTCTGCCTTCTTTTCGTAAATCTAAAATTTCTTTTCGCAAAGGTTCACGTTCTGTAAAAAGATAGTTTTCGATTAATCTTTCCGTTTTTTCTTCAGATAGATTTTCAGTTTTAACTAATACTTGAAGTGCTTTTTCTTGTTCTATATTCCAGAATTTTTCAAATTCTTCGGGAATATTATCTGTATCTTCAATATTTGGTAGACTCTCTTGAATAAATTTATCAATCAATTCTCTTTTACTTCTTAACGAAACTTCAGTGTTTAATAAGTTGGCAATCTCTTTTTCAATGCTTTCTTTATCTTTCGCACTGTGTTTGGACTTGAATTTGACCAATAATTGGATAATATATGTAACATTAATCGTATCACGTCTTATCAATTCTAATTCAAAATCTATATCATTGAGAATAGATGTTTTTTCAGGTGAAGGATCTGTTCCCAGTCCATCTTTTAAATCCAAATACTTACTCGTGTAATCTGCAAATAGTTGTTCTTCAATCTGTAAATCATCCCAAGTAAATTCTGTATAATGGCTCATCTTCTTGTGCAGGCGCATCAAAGCACGAAAAGCTAAGATAAACTCCAATTTATCTTCTTCTGAATATAATCCATCAACAGACGTAACTTCTGGAACGATTTTTAATAATTTTTGTGTTGCTTCGTTAAATTTATCAACATAAATCTCATAAGGTTCAACTATAATTTCATCAATAGCTTCCTTATTACTGAACAAGGCAATAGCTTCGTCTGTTTTGTCTTTTAAATTTCTGAAACAGACAATATTTCCTTGGGTTTTATTCTTATCTAATATACGGTTGGTTCTACTAAAAGCTTGTATCAGTCCATGATATTGAAGATTTTTATCAACATATAAGGTGTTCAAAGATTTACTGTCGAATCCTGTCAAAAACATATTAGCAACTAATAAAATATCCGCTTCGTGTTTTGGGTGTTTCGATTTTTTAGCTACGGCATTGTAATAATTGTAATATCCTTCGTTGTCTTTGATATTTTGCTTTTCACCAAACATCTCATTAAAATCTTCAACATAATTTTCCAATAACTCTCTACGGTGCGGTTTATATCCGTATTCAGTTTGAGGTTCAGCAGCCATATTGATTTGAGCAGCTACTTGCTCTTCCATTTCTTCTTCATTCTGAGCAAAACTGAAAATAGTTGTTATTTTAAGATTATGCTCCCCATTTAATTTTTTACGTTTAAAAATTTCATAGTATTGAATAACCGAATCAATATCTTGTACACACATCATCGCACAAAATTTCTTGTTTTGTGTTTTCTGATCATGATGTTGAATGATATAATCTACGATTGCTTCTTTACGTTCAGGGGCTTCAAAGACTTCTGTTTCGTTGATTTGTTCCACTTTTAAATCAATGATATGTTCTTTCTGTTTAAAAGTCTGAATGTATTCAACCGAGAATTTCAAAACATTTTCATCACGTATGGCATCAGTAATTACATATTTATGCAGACACTTTCCAAAAAGACTTGCCGTGGTTTTCATTCCATCGGAATTCTTCTCTAAAATTGGTGTACCTGTAAAACCAAACAACTGAATGTTAGTGAAATAATTTACGATGTTTTTATGCGTATCACCAAATTGCGAGCGGTGACATTCATCAAAGATAAAGACCATTCTTTCATTCTGAATAGCTTTCATTTTGGCTAAATTTCGACTGGAAATAGCATTGTTCAGCTTTTGGATAGTTGTAACAATGATTCGAACATTCGGATCGTTAAATTTTCGAACTAAATCATCTGTATTAGTTGCAGAACTAACAGAGCCTTTACTGAAATTATCATACTCCTGATTGGTTTGATAATCTAAATCTTTCCTATCTACCACAAAAACCACCTTTTTGATGGCTGGAATATTAGATAAAATCTGACTAGCTTTAAAACTGGTTAAAGTTTTACCACTTCCTGTTGTATGCCAAATATATCCATTTTTTTCAATATTATAACCGTTCAGAATTTCATTTTCTTTTACCTTTTTGATTATGTTTTCTACTGCATAGTACTGATACGGTCGAAGCACCATTAAAGCTTTGGCGGTTTCATTCAGCACAATGTATTTGCAGATCATTTTACTGATATGACAAGGTTCTAAAAAAGTATCCGTAAAACCATTCAGTATGTTGTTGAGTGGATTATTCTGTTCGTCTGTCCAGTGAAAAGTCTGAAGATATTCCTGCTTGTGTGTTCCGAAATTACTGAAATATTTGGTGTTTACGCCGTTACTGATAACGAATAATTGTACAAAATGAAACAAGCCTTTACCTGCTCCGAAACTATGTTTTTGATAGCGGTTGATTTGGTTGAATGCTTCCTTCATTTCTAAACCTCGTCGCTTTAACTCAATTTGTACTAATGGCAAACCGTTTATCAACAGCGTAACATCATAGCGATTTTGATATTTTCCTTCCTGTGTAATCTGATTGGTTACCTGATATTCATTTTGACACCAATGTTCCACATTAAGAAATTCAAAATATAGATTATCACCATTATCTCTAATGATATGATGTTTCTTTTCTCTTAATACCTTGGCTTTTTCAAAGACAGATCCCTTATTGAGAATGTTTAATACTTTTTCAAATTCACTCTCGCTAAATTGTATATGATTGTGCTTTTCTAATTGCGTTTTAAGGTTTGCCAACAAAGATTTTTCATCAGCTATAGTAATATATTTATATCCCAATTTTTGTAATTGGATAAGGAGTTGTTCTTCTAAAATTTGCTCAGACTGTTTGCTCAAAATAATTATGAATTAGGAGTTAACCGTGTTTTTTTATCTACACACAAATTTAACAAAATAAAGTGATCTCAATTCATTAGCACCTCCTAATTCATAATATAAACTTACCTCAAAGCTTTAAACATCTGTTCAATGACTTTCTTCTTTTGTTCCATATTTGGATGAACATATAAATTTAATGTTGTACTTATATTTGAGTGCCCCAATAATACACTAACTGTTTTGTAATCACAATTACTTTCAATACATCGGGTAGCGAAGCTGTGTCGTAACCCGTGAAATTTAAGTTCAGGCATTTTTAATTCCTTCATTAAGTTCTTGTAATAGCTTCTATAGGTTCTTGGCTCCGTGGGTTTGGCATCGTTTGTCAATACAAAGAACGAGGGATTAACTATCTTTTTAAATGGTTTTAGTATTCGCAATAAATCCTTACTTATTGGAATCTCACGAATAGAATTTTTTGTTTTAGGTGTATCAAGAATGAGTTCTGTTCTTCTATTCTCATCTTCTATAACATATATGCGTTGAATTGTACGAGTAACGCTGATTATGCCGTTGTCTATGTCAATATCTTTCCAAGTTAAAGCACATATTTCTCCGATGCGCATACCAGCACTCAGGCAAATGTAAACGCCTAAATTTCTAAATGTAAAATGTTCTTGTATATAGTTCATTATTTTTTTCTGATCAGTCTTGGTTAGCACTTCAATATTATGCTTTTCTCGTTCAGTAGGAAACTGAATATCAAAAGGGGTATACTGTAACCATTTGTTTTTAGCTCCAAATTTCAAAATCATTTTCAGAACAATTAAAATATCCTTAATTGTTTTATGACTTAAACCCGTTTCCAATTTTTGAAAAACAAAGCTTTGGACATCAGCTTCCTCAATCTCAATTTTGTTGCCGAAATTAGGCAGTAGATGATTTTCAATCAATAGCGTATAAGCTGAGAAACTTGACTTTTTTACATACTGTTTTTTGTCTATTTTCCATAGATCGATAACTTCTGAGAGTTGTTTTTGTTCATTCATTATAATTTAATTTTTTAAAATCTCAAAGGAAAGAAATTAAGGATACTTTATCCCCCAGATGGATTTGGAACTAAGTTCCCAAATTTGAGATTTCCAGAGTTTACCGAAAAGTGGAATAGAGAAAAAATAGCAAGTATTTTGACTATTTGTAGTGGGAAAGATTACAAGCATTTATCAAAAGGTACTATTCCAGTGTTCGGAACAGGTGGGTATATGGCTTCTGTTGATGATTTTTTATACGAAGGAGAAAGTGTTTGTATAGGGAGAAAAGGAACTATTAACAAACCCTTGTATTTCAATGGGAAATTTTGGACTGTTGATACTCTTTTTTATACTCATTCTTTTAAAAATGTCTTACCAAAATTTGTCTATAATATTTTTGAACAGATAAATTGGTTAAAATATAATGAAGCATCTGGAGTTCCAAGCCTTTCAAAATCTACAATTGAACAAATAGATATTAATATTCCATGTGTTGAGGAACAACAAAAAATTGCCACATTCTTATCTCTAATTGACGAACGTATTCAAGCCCAAAACAAAATAATTGAGGAGTTAAAATTATTAAAGATTACGATTAGTAAGAAATTATTTTCACGTCAATTGAGATTTAAAAATGAAAACTATATAGATTGGAATACTAAAAAGTTGGGAGAGGTTACAACTCTTGTAAATAAGAGAAATAAAAATAACGAAAAGCTTCCTGTTTATTCTATAAATAACAAATTAGGATTCGCTCCGCAAAGTGAGCAATTCGAGGGAGTTGATAGCGAAGATAGAGGCTACGATATTAAACTATACAAAATAATTGACAACAACACCTTTGCCTATAATCCAGCAAGAATTAATGTAGGGTCTATTGGCTATAGTGAAAACTTAGAGAATATTATTATCAGTTCATTGTATGTTTGTTTTAAAACAGATAACACCGTAAATGACAACTTTCTATATCAATATCTAAAGACAGATTTTTTTAATAGAGAAGTTTTAAGAAATGTTGAAGGAGGAGTAAGAGATTATCTTTTCTACGACAATTTTGCGAGAATTAAATTTGGTTTACCTTGTATTGAAGAGCAAAAAAAGATTGCTGATTACCTTTCATCTATAGATTCAAAGATTGATATTGAAAGCCAACTATTGCATAAATTTGAAAAACAAAAGAGATACTTGTTAGCTAATTTATTTATATAAATAAATTAGCTAACAAGTATTGTTTCTGCTTAAGTAATAGTGTATGAATTTCAAATTCATTTTTTATTTTAGTGTCAATACTTGCGAGAAAATCTGCAACATATGTTTGTTGAATATAATTTGGTAACTGCATTTCCATAGTCTCAATTTCGGAGATATAATGCCGTTTGTGTTCATTTGATGATAGATTTAAAAATGACAAATACTCAAATATAAATTTTAGGTTTACATTTGGTTTCGCTGTCAGTATTTTAATTGCTGAAGACTTTACTTTGAATGGAAAATTAACAAACTTTATATCCATTGTAAAATCATCGAAAATGATACATTGACCTTTGTCATAAATACCAAATTCTTCATCAGTATATCCTAATACAAAAGCTTTATTTGCAGTTAGAACTGGAATTAGCGAAATATCAGATGAATAATCCGTATTTGTAACCAAATATTTAGTTGGCTGTTCATAGTTTAAAGCATCCTTAACTTGAACATATTCATTTTCGTGATTAAGAATTTGTTCGTATAGTTGATAGCGAAGCGTAATCACAGGAAATAAAATCCTTAATTAAAGGGCTTTGTCAGAAACTAATTCTAAATCAAGTACCAAATAAGAAAATAAATAATTGTGTTTCTTCCTATTCATCATCATTAACAGAATCTGATGTAATTAATAAAAATGGAATTTATCCAGTTTATGGAGCTACGGGTATTATTGCATTTACGGAAAATCCTCAAATTAATGAAGATGCTATTTTAATAATCAAAGATGGATCTGGAGTTGGGAAGGTTCAATACGCATCGGATAAGTTTTCGGTTATTGGTACTTTGAACTATCTGACTGTAAAACCAGATGTTAATTTGAAATATATTTTTTTCTGTTTAAAATACTTCAACTTTGAGAAATACAAAGTTGGTTCTGGGATTCCACATATCTATTTCAAAGATTATGGAGAAACATTTATTTATTGCCCCCCTTTGGAAGAACAAAATAAAATAGAAAGTTTATTATCTTCAATCGATTCAAAAATTAATATCGAAACTCAATATGTAAAAGAGCTGAAGGAACAGAAAACGTTTTTATTTCAACAAATGTTTGTATAAAAATCTATACAAACATTTGATTCAGAAGGTATTTTTTTTGATTTTCAAACTGTGTTAAAATTGCTTCTTCGGTTTGTATTTTTTGATCAATATTATTTAACAATGATGCAATATTTTCTACTTCCTTTTCATCGGTTGGTAAAAAAATCGTATTATCCAAAAATCTTTGGTTGGTAATATTTATAGTATTTTTTGCACCTTTCTGCACTAGACTATGCAGGTAGTTATTAGCATTGATCGGACTATTGAAATAATAGTGGAGAATACTTCCAATATATACATTTTTGGGTTCATAAACTCCATATAGTGGAGAAACTGCAACATTTTCACTAATAAAACTTTGTTTTATTATTCCAGACGGAAATTCACCCGTTGGACTTTTAGTATAAACAACATCGCCAAAATGTACTACATTGTAATTAGTTGTATTTCTTGACGCAAAAGAACGCCCAAGATATTCTATTTGATTAATAACACCTTTACTAACCGAAACAGAAAAAATAGGCAAATTGTCTTTATTCGTTTCTTTACGTTCAGTAAGTATATTTCGTAAATATTGTTTTTCCCATTGTTTGTTATTTGCTAAATTCTGACAAAGCCCTTTAATTAAGGTTTCTAATTGTTCAATTATTTTGTTTTGGGTTTGAATACGTTCGTCAACAATTGATAGAAAAGATGCCAATTTTTTTTGTTCTTCTATAGAAGGAAATGGAACTTTAAATTTTCTTAAATCACTTCCATTTATTGAATTAATTGTTGCCCCTAAATTTTTATATACAATTTCCTTGTATTCATTTGTATCAAACCAATGAAATAGGAACGTATTAAAAGAGCTTCTATAAATAGACATAAAAGCTCCAAAAGCAACCCCCTCGTTTTCCTTATTAATTAGTGCATTTTTACCAATTAAATTTTTACTACCATTCCTAACACAAATTAAAATGTCGTTTTCTTGAACAGGATTATAATTATCTGTTCTTACATAAACATTATCTTCAAAAGCCAAACTTCTATTTTGAACATTAGATGATCTAAGAACTAGCACTCCATTTTCCGCAATGTCATTTGGACTATATGTTAATCCATTAACGATTTCTCCGATTTCCCCCAACTTCTTAGTTTCCCACTCTTCGGTAAACTCTGGAAATCTCAAATTTGGGAACTTAGCCACATTTTTATTATCTTTTTGTATCTTGGTCATCGTATTATCTTCTTATTCAGCATTAGGGATTTAATCTATTTGCTTTTTTATTTTTATTTTGTACCTTTGCATCAGCTCAGTAACCATTTCTTTATTGGATGTAAGTGTTAAAGGAGTATAAGAAGCCGTTTAGTTCCGCTAAGCGGTTTTGGCTTTTATATACGTTTCGTATTCTTTTAACAACTTCCTTTTTCGGTGTTCTGTTTCAATATAGTAAGCTGTTATGAACATATAATATTCTCCTCTGTCTGTTAAAATCACAATATAATTTTCAGATTCCTTAAACAAAACAATACGTTCATCTTTCCCTCTTACATTTTTCCACATGAGAATTTCTTCGTGTTCAAAGTTTTCTATAACAAACTTTGGAAAACGTATCCGCTCCATTCTTCTAAAATCAGGTTGCCTATTAGCTTCGTTTTCTCCTTCGTGCGTAATGTGATAAAATGTACGATGCATTCCGTCCACTTCTGGATATTTTCTCACGGATACTTTTATACCTTCATAAATAGGTTGTGATTTGATAAAATCGTTATGGAAAATCGAATAAACAGCATCAAAATATGCGGAAAAAACTCCACCATATTCACCAAAAGGTATCAATGCAGGAAACACTAAACTCATACAAAATATGGTTTTTGTGGTTCCCAAATAAAAACATTGAATTTTCGCTCTTTCAATAAAGTAGATTTTGTTAAAGAATATTTAGAGCGATGTTTAATGAGATTGATTAATTCATTTTTAGCTTTACTATCTGATAATTCTCTATTTACATAAGCAGTAGCACCCACTAATAAATCTGCTAATTGCAAAATTTCTACTTCGTGAGATCTAACCTGTTGTACTTTTTTAATAATTTCTTTAGAATAGTCGTATTTGTCATTCCTTAAAACCTGTTCCAGTTTGTGAACTTTTTCTTTACTTCTGGTATCTTTAATGTCTATGTAAATATGATGAGAGTTTTCAGGATTCAAGATAGCTTTCAACATTCCAAAATACATCTTATAGTAAAATGTATCGTGTGTATGATTGAACTTTTCATAATCTATTGCAGATTTATTGGAAACTACAAGCACCCTAAACTGCAAGTCATCATCATCAAAAAAATAATTGATTACATCTTTGTAATACTCGATTTTTGATTTTGAAACTTTGTTCCATTTTAGCTCATAGTAGGTTCGATTGTCATTATCATTCTTTTTATTTTTAGGAATAAGGTTGTGTTTGAGTTTAAAACTATACAATCTTTCAAAAATTTCTTCCTTCTTTTCAATCGGACAATAAACAGCCCCAATAACCATAACAGGCTCTTTGTCATTCTGTAAATGACAACTTTCATCGCAATATATATTGATTGTTGGCTTCATTATAAAAAATTAAAAAACAAGTCCCAATTCTTTGAAATACACATCAATCTCTTTGTCCAGTTGAGCTCTCTTTGCTTCTAAAGATTTAATTTCCTGCATTACGACTTGGATATCGATTTCTTCTTCAGCTTCAAAAGTATCTACATAACGAGGTATATTAAGATTATAGTCATTTTCAGCAAGTTCTTGTAAAGTAGCTAAATGACTGTATTTATCAATTACTGTTCTATTACGATAAGTTTCCACAATCTTATTGATATGCTCTTCACGTAACATATTTTGATTCTTAACTTTCTCGAATTCCTTACTTGCATCAATAAATAGGATATGGTCAGGATCTTCCTTACATTTCTTAAACACCAAAATACAAGTCGGAATACCAGTTCCGTAGAAAATATTGGCAGGTAAACCAATTACAGCGTCTAAATAATTTTTCTGTTCAATAAGATATTTTCGAATATGTAATTCTGCTGAACCTCTAAACAAGACACCGTGTGGCAATACAATAGCCATTGTTCCGTTTTCGGCAAGATGATGAATCATGTGTTGTACAAAGGCAAAATCTGCTTTGCTTGCAGGGGCTAATTTACCGTATTGACTAAAACGTTCGTTACTAAGATGCAGAGGGTTGGCACTCCAGTTGGCTGAAAATGGCGGATTTGCTACAATGGCTTCTGCTAATAAACCTTCGTGTTGAGGATGTTCTAAAGTATCTTCCTGTTTGATATCAAATTTCAGATAATGTACGCCGTGCAATATCATATTCATTCGGGCAAGATTGTAAGTTGTCCGATTCATTTCTTGTCCATAGAAATTATTGACATCTTTTACTTCTCTTGCTACACGCAGTAATAATGAACCTGAACCACAGGTTGGGTCATATACCGATTTTAAACGGTTTTTACCCGTCGTTACGATTTTTGCGAGAATTTTAGATACTTCTTGAGGGGTGTAGAATTCGCCCGCTTTTTTTCCTGCACCGCTGGCAAACTGACCAATCAAATATTCATATGCATCACCTAATACATCTAATTCAGTATGTTCCAGTTTGAAATCAATTTCATCAAGATGCACAAGTACTTTTACAATAATAGCATTTCTAGCTTCGGCAGATTTACCCAATTTAGTACTGTTTAGATCCATATCTTCAAACAGGTTATCAAAGTCTTCTTCACTTTGTGTTCCCATTGTACTTAATTGGATATTAGTCAGTATTTTTTGTAAATCTTCTAAGATAAATGTGTTCGTGTCGCTATTACCTCGTTTAGCTATTTCACTGAATAATTCAGAGGGTTTTAGAAAATATCCTAATGTTTCAAGAGCTTCTTCTCTAATAGCTTCAATGTATTCTAAGCCTTCGGCTGTGTTTTCATCAATATTTCTGAATTGGATTTTATCTTCTTCCAAAATGGAGTTAGCATAAATTTCCATTTTTTCAGCCAAATATTTATAAAAAATAAATCCCAAAATATAATCTCGGAATTCATCTGCATTCATTTTTCCACGCAGTGTATTGGCTATATTCCAGAGCTGTTGCTCTAATATTTTCTTCTGTTCTTCTGACATTGAAATAAGCGTTATTTGATTAGGGATTTATTATCCTTAAGAATCTACTAAAATAGTAAACTTTTAGATTCTAAACATTATGCTTGCTATAAAAATGATGGATATTTAAATTGGTAAACTTACTTTAGATTTTTTTTAAAATTTCTTTATTGACAATGATGTCGTCTGTTATAACTTTCTGCCTTTCTTTTTCTTCATCCGTTTGGCAAACTGTCCTTCCTCGTAGTACTCACCCTGTGCGTGGGGCAACAGGCTAAACAATCCCAAATCGGAGCTGTGCAAATGTTCATGCGAGATAAACTCGAAAAGGTCTTTTGTCGGTTGGTGGTCTAATGCGCCCGTATTGGAAACAGGGCTTTCCTGTACTTTCAGTTCGGGTTTATTTCCGTTGTTCCACCAATTGTTAAACATATTTGCCGACAGGCTTCTATCTAATTGTGAGCCGTTCCAAACGCTACGGCTTTCGTGGTCAATAAAGGTCATACCGTAAATCCGTCCACTGTCGTTCCTGCGGACAACGATATTAATACCTTGTTCGGTCAATTGTTTTCTAAATTCTCTCTCGTTTCTTGTGGTATGTATGGCAAGTTCAACCGTGTTTTTCATAACAAATCTTGCAGGCGTGGTTTTCATTTTCTCTTTTGACTGTTCAAAATGTTTTTGCAGTTGTGCCACGCCTGCATCTTTTCCGAAAAGTGATGCTTTGAACGGATTACTTGCTTTGTTTCCGTTCTCGTCCAATGCCACATACACCAAACAGTTTACAGGCTGTCCGTTCCGCTCGCCCTTTACTTCCTCTGCCGTGATATTGAAAAGGGACAGTAACGCATTGTAAGTACCTATAGTAGAATAGATATAATACTTTGGCAGATGCCGTACTATCTAAGCAATCTGACTTTTGATGTCCCCATTTTTATGATTTACAGGTTTGAAAATCTTGTCGGCTTGTTTATGCTCCCGTTCGGTGGCTTTGTTCAGGTTGTATTTTGTTTCCAAATCCCGACAGATAGCCATTGAACGTGAGTGGTCGTAATCATCGGGTATTTTCTTGCCGTCATTGCCCACGCAGGTCGAAACGATGTGTATATGCGTTCGGTTAATGTCCGTATGTTTGAAAACGATATAGGGTTAATTGCCATAGCCCATACGCTTCATATATTCCTTTGCCATTTCCGTAAATTGCTCATCACTAACTTTATCCGACGGATCTGGGTTCAGCGATATATGCCGTACCGTCTTTTCCGTTTTGATGTTTGCCGACAGATACGGCTCGAAGCATTTATTAAAATACGCTACGGAATACCTGCCGTCCACCGTGTCGGGTATCTTGTTCAGCAATAAAACTGTTCCGTTTTTCCTTGTCCACTTTCTGTTGATTGTACAAAATCGCTCCGTACATATTGCTTCCTTTTCCAATTTTTGCAATCATAACTTTACTCTTTTTTCAAATACTTCTCTTCAAATTCCTGTGTCAAGCGGATGACTTCTTTGGTAACTTTTGCCAATTCAATGGTTTCTTTTTCCAATTTAAACAGATATGTTCCTGCTTTTTTCTCTGAGAAATTGCTGTACAATATCTTCACAATCTGATTGTAATTTGTTCCGATTGCTCGAAACTGACTAAAAAATCGGGTCAACTTTTCATGATATTCTATTGCATCCATATCAATTTTAACGGTCTTTACCGTCTTTTGAAAGATGCAAGCGGTAATAAAATGAGCAATAACTTTCATTTCTGACTGGTCAAAAAGTGTAAGAAATTTAGCATTATCTTCTGAATTCAGGTTGATGGAATACCGATTAACCGCAGGGTCAATCTTTGGTTTTCTTCCTGTTTCCCTAATCTGTTTTCTGTTTTTCTCTTCCATAATAAATCCATTTTAAATTTTAAACAAACGGGCGACTTCGGAGCCGTTTCCAGCCCCCTGCAAGGGCAAGTTCTTTTGAGGTACGGAAATTCATTTCGAGGACCTCAAGAGATAACTTGCTCTGAACACGGGTTCAGAAAATCCGTTTTGCAAACGGATTGGAGTTAGCAGGGAAAACCCGTCGCTTCTGATTACAAATTTCGGCAAGTCTATTTGAATAACAATCACTTACGATTACGCCAAATAAAGCTAATGAACGCCAAATAGTGCCACATTTTTAAAGGCGGTACATATATTCTTTTATTTGTCCCGACAATAAACAAACTAGACAATCAGTAAAACGTTAAAACGGCTATACGCTGCTCCCAACGTCTAAAGAAACAGTCAATAATACAATACACTGTAATTGTAACTGATATTTTAATGCACAAGAGCTATGGATAAGCCTATAAGAATATTTGTAAATCAGTTTAGTAGTTTTTTGAATTATTTTTTTCCATCACATAAATCTTCGCAATCTTTTTTCAAAACATACCCCAGCCACAACCTCGGAATGTTTAGAAATGTGATTGCTCCACTTCCGCAAAAATGCGTTTCCGACCAAAAGGAGGAATCGCATTTTTGCCACAACACATCCCCCCAAACAAAACAGCTATTCCACCATTCGTTACTAAAGCAAAATATAAAATACCAGCAAACTAAAACCACCTAACGAAATAACAAATAAAAACTGCAAGTCTTCCAACTTGCAGTTCCCTATTCTACATTTTAACAAATCTAAATCATTCAAAAAACAACATCAAATCTTAATTCGGTTTCTTAAACGCAAACAAAATCCTCCCAACCTGTTTATCAAATCGAATATACCCCTGATATTCCTTTCCTTTTTCACTAACTAACCCTCTGATATAAGCCATCTCCCCTGCTTTCAACCTTTCAATCTGCCATTTACAAAGTGCTTTACCTCTAAAAGTTGAAGGAACTACGAATTCAAAGCTATATTCACCATTTTTGGCTTTAAACTTTTTATTAAAGAAAAATTCCAACCATTGCTTTTCCGCATTAAACTGTATTGTCGCACTAAAAAGTCTTTTACTTTTTGACAGCATATTTTCAACAAACAAAGTTTCTCCCATTCGAAGAACTTCCTGCTGTTCCGCATTTAATACCACCCCACAAACCACCGTAGGAATTCTGACAAAATCTGTGGGTAAAGAAAAAAATTCATTGGTCAGCTTATCTCTGCTTATGAGTGACGGAATCACTTCTCCAGTGACACGATTTATTAGCTCAACCACTCTCCCCATATTCCCGCTATTCAATAAATTTAATCGATCCTCCTTTGTAAACCTGTGTCCTAAAAACTTCTTTCTAAAGTCAAGCTTTTTCTTCACTTGATGAATATGAAGTACCACTTCCCCATTATCGTTTAATTTCAACTGCAATCTAGCATTAACAACACCTTTCTCTTTCCCATCATCACATAGAACAGGAAGCAACACTGAAGTTTTGAATCCTTTCAATAATTCATCCAAAGCATTGAATTTTTCTAACATCTCGCGATTAAGCCCCAACCGAGATACTGCATTCCAATCTACATCCTCAATCTGGTAGCGTTATCTTGGATTAAGAACTTCAGCAAACGATTTCTTAGAAAAAGAATTTATATTCTTTATGCTGTCACTCTCCAATTTTTTTTCATTTCTCAAAACATCAACAGTATCAATTGAAACCTCATACTGCTTCAATTTATCTATTTCAATGGATGGCGAACAGTCAATATATTCCTGTAATTCGATTGCAGTTTCTACCGCTTCAAATTCTGTCACTTTAAAAAATGAATAGGCTTGAGGATTTTTAAGCTGTTGATAAAAACTCGTATAGAATTCCGAAAAAGATTCTATTGATGGGTCAATCCTTAGTATTGATTCGAAATTGCCACTGTCAGGATTAACATCAATAAGGTGTCCATTTTGATTGACATTCTGCACCATTGCAACAGAATTATTACTGTGATGAAGTACCAATAAAGTATTTACTTCTGACATTTGTGGATCGTTGATTGTAGTATTAATTATGATGATTTTAAGAGTTATTTATTTTGTGTTTAATTGTTAAATAAGTATTAGCTTACCGTCCTGTTTGCAATATTCATTATCGGAACCACGTATCCTGAAAAGATTAGAATTTATGACAGTTCCAACATTGCAGAATAAATCTTAAAAAAGCTGTCTTAAAAAATCCATTCAGATAGGCTTTAAAATTTCCTTTGGTTTATAAAAGCCTGCGAGCTATACCTTACATCTCAAGACAGCTTTTAAAAAATCAAATCATCCCATCATCCGCAAACGAATAATGTACATCCGAAGTCAGAATAATATGATCCAGCAACGACATACTCATAATTTTTGCAGCTTCTTTAATCTGTGCAGTCATCTTAATATCGCAACTTGAAGGCTTCAAATTTCCCGAAGGATGATTATGCGCAACAATAATCCCCGAAGCATTGCAAAGAAGACCAGCCTGCATCACAATCCTAACATCAACCAACGTCGAAGAAATCCCACATTCAGATATTTTCTTAATCCCCAACACCTTATTCGCCTGATTAAGATACAAGGCAAAGAACGATTCCCGGTAATCCATTTCATCCGCATCAAAATGCTCCCTGAAAATATCCACCGCATCCACTGATGATGTTATTAACCTTTCACAATTTCCCTTTCTTGAATAACTCAACTTAATTTCGTTTACAATATTGAATTTCATAAGACTTGCTCCGTGTGCGGCGGAGACCTTTAATTTCCCGCACCTACCATTAAAAAACCTGTAGATTGCAGCTTGAAGGAAATCTTGACCTTTTCTATTTTTACTTAATCGTAAATCTGAAAGTTTACATGAGCGTAGATTCTATAATTTATCTTTAACTAAAAGTTCATATAATGATTTATACTAAAAGAATAATAAAGGATCAAAATTTCAATGAACTGCATTTGCATCTTGTGAGGTTTCTGACTTTTCTATGCAGAATTACCATTCAGGCAGGCACAAGGAAAACTGCAATCAATTCCTTGAAAACAATAAGAAAGCACATTGATAAAGCTTGAAATCTTTTTGCGGAGGTTCTGTAATCCCTGATTACGGATACCCAAAACGATTTTTTTCCGCAGAGACAACGGAATATATTTGCTATAGAAAATCGGAGAACCTTATAGGAAATAGCATTGATTAGAATTTAGATCTTTGTTAAAGCTGATTAATAAAAGATGGTGAACATCTTTAAGACATAGATATGGATATCTCTCAATTTTTTTCAAGAGTATTGTTTATTAGATTGGGTGGTTTATTGAGATTTTTAATTCGATTGGATTTGATCACTTTATTTTTTAATTATATTTTCTCAAAATGTCGTCTCACCAAACAAAGTTTTATAAATTTACAGAGTATGAGTTTAATGTAACAAATTATGAAAATAGGATATGCCCGGGTTTCTACCAAAGACCAAAATTTAGATTTGCAAATTGAAGCCTTAGAAAAAGCAGGTTGTGAGAAAATTTATCAGGAGAAAATTTCAGGTGCTACAAAGAATCGTCCCGAACTTGATAAGATGATTGAACAATTTCGGAAAGGTGATGAATTGTATGTTTGGCGACTGGACCGATTAGGTCGAAGTTTGAAAAACATTATTGATCTTGTCTTAAGTTTGAGTGATAAAGGTATTATAATAAAAGGTCTTGTAGATGGTGTAGATACTTCAACTATTAATGGGCGGCTATTTTTAAATTTAATGGCTTCCCTAGCTGAATATGAAAGAGAGTTGATAAGAGAGAGAACTAATGCTGGTTTGCAATCTGCAAGAGCAAGAGGTAGATTAGGCGGAAGACCGAAGGGGTACACTGCAGAAACAATTTCGAAGCTATTACTTTTACGTAATATATATAAGGATGTCACGAAACGTCCGGAAGATATTTATAAGCCTATGGGATTGACTCGAGCAACATTTTATCGGTATGCTAAAATTTTGGATAATCATACGGACGAAGAGATAAAAAATATGGGCCTTAAAAAGTAAAAAGTTCGCCAATCGTAAAATAAATCGAACCATATGACAACTGTTTTTAACTAATTTTCAATTAATTAAAACAATATTTTATATTTGTACCATAATGGCTTTGCGAATATTATATTATGGATTGACGCAATGCGTAAAGCCAAACGTTACAGGCAATGTTACACAACCGCACTACCAACTCAATAAAAGACAAAATAAAAGAGCTACTTGAGAACATAATAAAAATTTTTGAATGTCCGCTAAGGCACCTAATGTAAATTAGGTATTGATAATCAATGAACTGTAAAGATCCTTCGGCAAGCTTTGGATGATGGTGCTAATGCTAAACACTTGATTATCAAAATTTTCAAGCTGAACTTGTCGAAGCTTTAGGTAGGTAAACGGACATTCAATAAAAATTTAATCAATATGGCAAAAACAATATTGAACAAAGTAGAAACAAGAGAACACGTAAGACAAGGCTAGTTATAATCCTATCACACGTTTAGTTTTGCAAATTATCACAATCCCGAACGTATGCACTTTGGTGCATTGCAGGTGTTGAATGATGATAGAGTTGATGCAGGAAAGGAATGGGCTTGGGTTCTCGTAATGGAAGTACCAATGGAATTTTAATTACAAATCTATAATCATTCCAAATTACTAACGAATAAAATTTAAGACTGACAATATCGTAAATTTAATTTGAAAAATTTTTCAAAAATATTATGAAAGTAGCACTTTTTGTCCCTTGTTATATAGACCTTATCTATCCCGAAGTTGCAATTGCCACGTTGGAATTATTAGAAAAACACAACATAGAAGTTGTCGTTCCACTTAATCAAACCTGTTGCGGACAGCCGACTGCCAATGAAGGAGATCAGAAAAATTCGGCAAAGATGGAAAAAGTTTTTGCTCAAAACTTTCAGGATTTGGACGTAGATTATATCGTTGGTCCTGCTGGAAGTTGCGTGAAACAAATAAAACTTCATTTCGATGCCATCGAGCAAACTGAAAAAGTAACGGCAATGCGGGCAAAAACAATTGAGTTAGTGGAGTTTTTCACAGATGTTCTGAAAATCACGGATTTTTCTGACTTATCATTTCCGCATACAGTCGCCATTCACAACAGTTGCAGTTCTATCAGGGGATTGCACATCAGTTCTCGCTCCGAATGGCAGGAACCTCGCTTCAATAAAACAGAAGAACTTTTGAAAACCATTCAGAATATCAATATCAAACACATCAACAGACCCGATGAATGTTGTGGTTTTGGCGGAACGTTTTGTGTAACCGATGAAGCAGTAAGTGCCAAAATGGGACAAGACAAAGTTTCGGATTATGTCCGTAACGAAATTGAATACGTTGTTTCGCCAGATATGTCTTGCCTGATGCACCAAAAAGGCGTTTCGGACAAAGAAAAAACCGGATTGAAATTTCTACACGTGGCTCAGGTGCTGAATAACGGACCTTTTTGATAAAGAAGACACGAAGTTAATTGACAAAAAAAAAGAAATAGAAAATGAAAAAAGTCAATATAGAAAAAAACGCAGCGGCATTCATCTATCAGGACGATGTTCACGTAACGGAACACGACAAAAACCTGTGGAATGCAAGAGTAAAAAGAGATAAAGCCGCTTCCGAAATTCCCGAATGGGAAGAATTGCGAAATCTCGCTTCTACCATCAAAGAGCATACACTTACACATTTAGACCAATACATTGAGCAGTTTGTAGAGAATGCTGAAAAAAGAGGCATCAAAGTTCATTTTGCAAAAGACGCCATTGAGCATAATGCCATTGCCTACGAAATTTTGAGCAGCCATAATGTAAAGAACATCATCAAAAGTAAGTCGATGTTGCAAGAAGAATGCGGAATGACACCTTTTCTGGAAGGAAAAGGAATAAATGTATTAGAAACCGATTTGGGAGAACGGATACAACAGTTGTCGGATCAGCTTCCCAGTCATATTGTAATGCCGGCCATTCATCAAACCAAAGAAGATGTAGCAAAATTGTTCGCAGAAAAAATTGGAACAGATCCTAACGATACCGACCCAAGCTCATTAAATACCGCTATGCGGAACAATGCCCGACCAAAATTTTTGGTTGCCGATGCGGGAATGACGGGAGGAAATTTTGCTATTGCCGAAACTGGAACTTTTGTTGTTTGTACCAATGAAGGAAATGCCGACCTCACCGCAAGTTTACCGCCTTTACACATTGCCAGTATCGGTATTGAAAAAATATTGCCCAAAGTAGAAGATTTGGGTGTTTTCATACGCATATTATCTAGAAGTGCTTTGGGAACTCCGGCTACGCAATACACTTCGCATTTTTCGGGACCGAGAGCAGGTTCGGAAATGCACATTATTTTAACAGACAACGGACGGAGCAAACGTTTGGCGATGGACGAATTTTGGACTTCGCTGAAATGTATTCGTTGCGGTGCTTGTATGAATACCTGTCCTGTATATAGACGAAGCAGCGGTTTGGCGTACAGTGCTACTTATTCCGGACCGATTGGTATTATTATTGACCCCACTTTTGACCCAAAAAAATATTCCGAATTGCCATATCATTCGTCTTTATGCGGTTCGTGTACCGAAGTTTGCCCAGTACACATCAACATTGCCGAACAGATTATGGACTGGCGTAAAGTGATGATGAAAAACAAGGAAGTCGATTTCAGCCGGAGAATGGCGTTTAAAGCAGCAGGCGTAGTATTGAGCAATCCGAAGTTGTTCCGTGTAGTAGAAAAAGTAGCATATAATGCTATCAATATTTTACCCGAAGCCATCACCGAAAACAAAACCCTCGACCCTTGGGCGGCACACCGCAAACTGCCCGATGTAAAGAAAGAAACTTTTAGGGATTGGTATATTAAAAACAGAAAAAGCAATGAGCAATAAACAAGAATTTTTACAATCGGTACGGGAAAGTTTGAAAAAACGCACCAAAACCGAATACCCAAAAATCCCGACTTACGAAAAGGAGAATGTGGATTTGAAATCCCTTTTTGAAATAAATCTGAAATTGGCAGCGGTAGATTTTTACGATGTTTCTTCTGTGGAAGAAGCTCAAAAAATAATGCAGGAAAAACTGTCTGACACAAAAGTTGTTTGTTCAGCTACCGATGAGTGGAAAGGAAATAAAGACATCAACAAAATCGCTCGTCCGCAAGATTTGGCAGATGTGGATTTGGGAATTTTCCGGGCTGAATTTGGCGTTGCAGAAATGGGAATGGTTTGGGTAACGGAAAAATCGCTGAAAGTGAATGCTATCGGGTTTTTGTCGCAGCATTTAGCCGTGCTATTAGACCCTGCCAATATTACCGAAAATATGCACACTGCTTACAATACTCCCGGTTTATTCGATGTGAACTACGGCTGTTTTGTAATGGGACCATCAGCAACTGCCGACATCGGAGCGGTTTTGGTTCGTGGTGCACAAGGAGCAAAATCTTTGACTTTGTTTTTTCTGAAGAAATAAAAAACCTGCTGAAAATCCATATATATAGAATTTTCAGCAGGAATACTATTTTTACTATAATTGTATTTTAAAAATGTTTCAATAAAAAAGGCTGTTCTCTGATTTGAGAATAGCCTTTTTGATGATGATATATTATTTTAAATGCGAACGTAGCATCCAAGCTGTAGTTTCGTGCTGCTCCATTAACGTGGTAAGATAGTCGCTTGTTCCGTAAGCAAGTTCTACTTCATCACCAATTTTTACAATACATTCCCGAAGATAGACGATAATTGCATCGTGGTCTGCCAAAAGATTTTTCATATAGCTCAAACTATCGTTTTTTCCATCTCCTTGTTCCGATAAATGCGTTAAACTAAGATATTGCTTCATCGTTGCAGGTGCATAATGTCCCAATTTTCTTAATCTTTCAGCAACTTCATCTACTACGTTTTCCAATTCCGTATAAAGTTGTTCAAAATAGACGTGTACCGTATGAAAATCCGATCCTTCCACGTTCCAATGTGCATTACGGGTTTTAAGGTACAGTAAAAATTCATCAGCCAATAAAGGCTCTAACATTTCTGCAAGGATTTCTGTTTGTTTTGGTGTAAGACCAATATCTGCTTTTGCCATAATTTTGTTTTTTAATTGTTCACCCATTATTAATTTAGACTATAATATATCGCTTAGTGAAGTCTAGAACCAGTCTTGTAAATTTACAATTTTTATTGTTTTAAAAGCAACCTACTACCTATTTATCTCAAAAAAATCAACAAGATAAAACTTACAGCAGCAGACGAGAATGAAACACTGCCTGTAACAAGGGTAACCGTTGTACAACTCCTATTTTTTTAAACTTATAAATAAATATGACCTCTTTAAAAGCGATTTTAGAGAGGTTTTTGCTTTTTTGGTGGGTAGATTTTTAGGATTTTGAGACTCTTAATTCAGGGATATGAAGGTCGTATTTTGCAGTTTTGGGAAAAGCCAAGACTTTACTTTGGGAAGATCTTGAATTTGAGCTTTGCTTTTTGCTTTTCGGGTTGAAAATTTCAGTAGTTTCTTTAAATTATAAGATAATGCCGCCATCAAAACATGCTTGTTGGCAGATTTTATGCCTCGAGCATTAATGCGTTTCATCGAATGATGATTGATAAGCGTGCCCAAAACAGGCTCCACGGTAGAACTCCGGCGTTTGGTGAGGTATGTTGTATAGTTTTTATCTCTGTTCAGCTTTTCGTGCATGGCATCGTAAAGGGGTTTGTGAATGCTGTCGTCAAGCTTTTTAAATTTCGTAACTTTCCCACAACAACCCTCTCTAAGTGGGCATTTCCCACAATCTTTTTCGCTGCTTCGGTAGACTTTTTTTGTGTAGCCTTTAGAATCGATCGCTTCTTTTTTGAATGGTAAAAAAGCATTACTGCCTCCTTCTTTTGTGCATTCGTAGCGGTTTTCTGCTTGATTGAAAACAAAACCCTCACGATGAGATTTGTACTGTCCAAAATTGGGAATAAAAGCATTAATACCGCGTTTTTGACAATAGCTTAAACTTTCTCCACTACTGTAACCCGCATCGGCTAAAATTTCATCGGGTTGTAAGTTGTTTTCTTTAAAATTGGCTAAAGTCTGATCCATAATTTCATTAAAAATTGCTGAATCTTTACTCCCGGAAGTACTTCCGCAGGCTCCTGTAATTAGGTGATGAGCATCGTCTACTGAAACTTGTCCCGAATAATTCAACTGTCTGGCTTTCCCTGGTTTTACAGAGATTTTTGCATCGGGATCTGTGGGAGAATAATGCGTATGGTTACTTAAAAATTTGGGACGAATTGCGTTACCATCTTCATCTTTTCTTTCGCTTTTAGTATTCCCAGGCATGCCTTTGTAAGCTTCTTCTTTCCAGCTGTGGTGCTGGTTGACGAGTTTTTTACGCGTGGGCGTCACTTTATACTCAGAATTTTCTTCCAGTTCATTAACAAAAGCACTCGCATCGTCTAAAACTTCTTTCTCCACCAAACTGTCCATACTCGCATTGGCTTTGATGAAAGCGGAGTCTACCGCCTGACGTTTGCCTCTCACCATTCCTTTTTCTATACATAAACTCAGGATTTGCCTGAAGAGTTGCAGGAAAACATCCTCTCCCAAAAGCCCTCTTGTACGAGAAATAGTGCTGTGCCAAGGAAGTTCTTCATCCAGATCATATCCTAAAAATAATCGCACATCTAAGCAATTACTACAAAAACGAAGCAAAGCCCTGTCGCTATTGATATTATTGAGATAACCTACCAATAAGATTTTAAAAAACACAACCGGATCAATACTTTGATGACCTTCTGTGTCGTAGTATTGTTTGGTGCTCGAATATAGAAATTGAAAATCTAATTCAAAATTGATTTTTCTATAAAAATTATCCATGGGAACCATCCTATCTAAGCTGAGTTCGTAGAACAATTGTGGTGTAAACTTTTTTCGTCCCTGCATATATAAATTTACCAAAAAAACATCACAAAACAAAGCGTTTTTCACTATATTTGAGTTGTGCAACAAGCACATTGTATTGGCAAAATGCGGGGTTGAATGTATAATAGAAAGATTTGTTATTTTTCGCCGCCGCTGCTTTTCATATTGTTTTTTTTCTTAATTTAGACAATCTGAAAAAGCATCGGCTCCGTTTGGTCTGAACTTGAACAGTCGTTCAAATTAAGCCCGCACTTCGCCAATACTTTTTCCGTTACCTGCAAGCATAAAAGACGACAATGTACATTCAAGAAATATCAATTGACATAAAAACCAAAACGGACAAAGACAAACTTGTCGACGAGTTTGGGTTACTAATGTCCTTCTATCGTGGTAACGGTCAGACACAGGGAAGAATTGAATCCCAGTATATCGAAAATGACAAAATAGTTTGTTTGCCTTTCACACTTGAAAAAAACTCACTCGACAAAAAATTAAATAACTTCTATGTAAATCGACAAAGTGAAAAAATTGAAAAACTTTGCAATTCCAAACTAACATTTAAGACGGTAGGCAAATCTTACGACAGCTACAAGACACCTTGTAAATGTAAAAAGTCCGACTTCTATATTCTTATTACAAACTATGTGACAATTGAATCACCGTTGACTTGTGGGACTTGTAATAAATCAGTACCGCTTTATCTACTGCCTGCATATTATGACTTTGGATATATGCCGATTTTGAGTTGGGAGACAAATTACATTTCTTGTGACAGCTTACAAATGAATTGCGAAGTTGGAGAACGTTGGGCTTTAAATCAGATGCAAGAAATAACTTCACAGCTTTCCAAACAGGGAGTTGGAATATGCAGAAAAATTGAAGAACTAACTTCAATTCCGACCTATTACTATTTACATAATTATAAAAAGTCTAAAGGCGACCAATTAACAAGACCTTGTCCAAGTTGCAGTAAAAAATGGGACTTAAAAACTCAATTACATAATCTGTACGACTTTAAATGTGACAAATGCAAAATAGTATCGACCATATCACCAAACTCTTGACAAGAATGCCAGCAGGTAACATTGGTAACCGTTGCACAACTCCTATTTTTTAAAACTTATAAATAAATATGACCTCTTTAGAAGCGATTTTAGAGAGGTTTTTGCTTTTTTGGTGGGTAGATTTTTAGGATTTTGAGGCTCTTAATTCAGGGATATGAAGGTCGTATTTTGAAGTTTTGGGAAAAGCCAAGACTTTACTTTGGGAAGGTCTTGAATTTGAGCTTTGCTTTTTTTTTCGGGCAGAAAATTTGAGTAGTTTCTTTAAATTTTAAGATAATGCCGCCATTTGGCTGTCCGTAGTATTGTTTGGTGCTTGAATAGAGAAATTGAAAATCTACTTCAAAACTGATTTTTCTATAAAAGTTATCCATAGGAACCAGCCTATCTAAGCTAAGTTCGTAGAACAATTGTGGTGTAAAATTTTTTCGTCCCTGCATATATAAATTTACCAAAAAAACATCACAAAACAAAGAGTTTTTTCCTATATTTGAGTTGTGCAACAAGCACAGCAGTTTGGCAAAATGGCGGGTTTAGTGCTAAATTCAACAGCAGTTCTTCGATTGAACTTTTGTGCAAAACTGAACATTTGTGCTTCGATTTCCGCCACTTCGCCAAGCTGCAAAACGTTAGCTGTAATTCCTCTACTCGAAAACGAAGTTGTTTTTAGCCGCTAACGAGGAGGAGTCGGCGTGAAAAATTCAATATTCCAAATCCATTATTTCTTATCTTAGTAATCGCTCCTTGAAAAGACCGGTTTAAGCAATGGTGTTTAAAAACCCGCCTGCAATTCAGGTAAGATTGCACAAAAGTCTTTGGTAGTAATACTTCAGACGGCGTTAGTTTTTAATGGCGAGTCTGCGATAAGCAGATATCCCGATCAGAATAATTTCAAATTTAGCAAAGTGCAGTCCTTGGAGCTTTTTATTGGTTTAATTGAAAAAATTGAGACATGGAAACTAAGAAGCAGATTTCACTCGAAGTGGTAAATTCCAATGCTGCGGGAATAGACATTGGAAGCCGTAGCCATTGGGCAGCTGTAGGGCAAAATGCGGAGGATGTAAAAGAATTTGGGGTGTACAGCCAAGATCAGCTCGAGATGTGTAACTGGCTACACTCAAAAGGTGTTACCTCCATTGCAATGGAATCCACCGGAACTTACTGGCAAAACCTATTTTCCACTTTGGTGGGCCAGGGTTTTGAGGTGATTTTGGTGAATGGCAGACAAACCAAAAACATCAAAGGAAAAAAGACCGACATTAAAGATTGTCAGTGGATACAGAAACTGCATTCTCTCGGGCTTTTGAGTGCCAGTTTTTTGCCAGATTCGGACACGGATACTGTACGGACCTATTCCAGACACCGTCAAAACCTGCTCAAGCAATCTGCATCATGCACCAGGAGGATGCAAAAATATCTGCGATTGATGAATATGAGGCTTGAAGTTGTGGTAAGGGATATAGTCGGTCTTACAGGATCTTGCATTATTGAAGCTTTTCTAAACGGAGAGCACAAGGGAGAGGAATTGGCAAAACTCCGTCATTATAATTGTCGGAAATCAGAGGAGGAAATCGCAAAAGCTCTGCAGTTCAATGGGCGCAAAGATTATCTCTTTGCCTTGAAGCAAGAGTGGGATTCCTACAAACACCTCCAGCAACAAATCATGGATACGGATTTGCAGATCGACCGGCTCCTGAAGGAATTCATCGAAAAGGACGAGCATAAGAAACAGCATACCATTGAAAAAAAAAGCACAAGCGAAAAAACAAAAATGCGGTAAGCCAAACGGATATGAATTTAATTGCTTACCAATACTTCGAAGGTGTAGATCTGATGGCTATTGAAGGGGTAAGTGAGGGATTGATTATGACCCTTATTGCTGAAATCGGACTAGACGGTATTAGGAAATTCCCCACTGCTAAACAGTTCACGGCCTGGCTTAGGCTTGCGCCAAACAACAAGATAAGCGGAGGCAAGGTGCTGTCCCACCACATCCCGAAAGGAAGTTCAAGGCTCAAGATTGCCTTTCGAAACACTGCCAATGCCATCGGTAATCTCAAAGAAGGCTGGCTCGCAGACTTTTTCAAAAGGTTGAACTACAAGAAAGGAAGAGCAACTGCTGTCTCTGCACTGGCCCGCAAACTTGCCGTCATCATCTGGAACATGCTTGTGAAAGGGCAAAGCTACCAACCACCTTCACTATATCTATTCCTTGACGAGAAAAGAAAAATTGCTGCAGCCAAAAGAATTCAAAAACAAATCACTAAATTTGGATTGACTGACAGAGATATTGAAATCACAAAATACTGATTATCAATATTAAAATTTAACGTTAGTCAGAATGCTAAAAAAACAGTTATAATAATGAACGAATACGGAAGCCTGAAAGAAACCCTGTCATTCTATGATATAAAAACCAATGAGCCGTATTATGTTTCTACTGGAAATCAGATGTTCGAATTACCTAAAAAACCATTCAAGATGGATTTTTACACTTTCTGTATCTGTACATCGGGGCATATTGAAATTGAAATTGACAATACCAAGTACATCATCGAAGAAAATGCTTTTTTGGTATCGGCACCCTCTACCATTGTCCGATTTGTATCGCATTCCGAAAATTTTCGAATGAAAATTCTGTTTTTCGAAAATACATTTTTGTTAAAAAATATCGCAAATCCCTTTTTCATCGAAAAATTAGATTTGTTCTCAAAAGGCAGCTATACGGTTTGTAGTGCAGATTGTGTTCAGTCCAAGCACCTATTTATTTTACTTAACTACCTTTACAAGCAAAAAGACCGTACTGATCGTTATGCGAAGGACATTATCAGGACCATTATCATTAATCTTCTTTTAGAAATCAGTTCGGTTATAGAAAAATCTGGAAAAGAATTGTCAATTTCAATTGAACAGGATAATAGCAATCTCTATTATAAATTTCTACATTTAGTACAGCAACGTGTTCCAGAGCAAAGAAGTGTTCAGTATTATGCCGACCAACTTTTTGTGAGCAACAAACACCTTATCGCTGCGGTAAAAAAGCATTCCGGCAAAACGCCACACCAAATTATTAATGAAGCATTGCTTAAAGTAACTTATGTATTACTTGGTAATCCCGAAAAAAACATTGTGGAAATTGCATTGGATTTAGGTTTCAGTTCTTCCTCATCATTTGGACGTTTTTTTAAAAAATATGCTTCCATTTCACCTCAAAAATTCAGGAAACAAATCCTAAAATAGAATGAGGAAATAATTGTATATAAATACTGAATTTGGGGATACTACTGAAAAATAGTATATTTTAACTTTGTAGTCTAAACAAAGAGATTCAAAAATTAAATTTAAAGATAATGAGCACAGACAATTCAAACAAGCACGCCTACTTTGTGGGAGGCGGATTAGCAAGTTTAGCAGGAGCCGTTTATTTGGTGGAAGATGCTGGCTTTAAAGGCGAAAATATTCACATCATCGAAGCATTACCAATCTTGGGAGGCAGCAACGATGGCTCCGGAAGCAAGGAAAAAGGCTTCATCTGCCGTGGCGGAAGGATGCTGAATGAAGAAACCTATGAAAACTTTTGGGATTTAACTTCAAGAATACCTTCGTTAGAAGTGCCGAATATTTCGGTTAAAGATGAAATTCTCGCTTTTGACCACGCCAATCCAACCCACGCCAACGCAAGATTGATCGACAAAGACGGAACAAAACTTCCGGTTACCGATATGGGTTTCAATACGGGGGATCGTATGAAAATGGTCAAACTATTCTTTGCCGATGAAAACGATCTGGATAACGTGACGATTCGGGATTGGTTCGACGATCATTTCTTCACCACCAATTTCTGGTATATGTGGCAAACCACTTTCGCCTGGCAGGAATGGAGCAGTATTTTTGAATTTCAACGTTATATGATGCGGATGCTGCTGGAATTCTCCAGAATCGAAACATTGGAAGGCGTTACCAGAACACCTTACAACCAATACGAATCGGTGATTTTGCCTTTGAAAAAATTCTTGGACAAATACAATGTCGATTTTTCATTGCGTAAAACCGTAACCGACCTGCATTTCAAAGAAGGTGACGGCATTACCGTAACCGAAGTTGAATGCGTCAATGCAGAAGGCAATACCGAAATCATCAAAGTAAACGAAGGCGATCTGGTATTTTTTACCAATGGCTGCATCACCGATAATTCCAACAACGGCGACTATAAAACACCGGCAAAATATCTACCCGGAAATCCGCCAAGTTTTGCCCTTTGGCGTAAAATTGCCGACAAAAAACCGGGCAAATTGGGAAATCCGGATCCTTTCTTAACCAAGCCTGATGAAACCAAATGGTATTCTTTCACACCGACTTTCAAAGGTCATAAAATGCTGCAACTAATTGAAGAATACAGCGGCAACAAGCCTGGAAGCGGTGCATTGATGACTTTTAAAGATTCATCATGGCGGATGTCCATCGTTGTGGCAGCGCAACCGCACTTCAAAGCACAAGGCGATGACACCACGATACTTTGGGGTTATGGATTGTACCCTGACAAAATCGGTGATTTTGTAAAAAAACCGATGATCGACTGTACCGGGGAAGAAATCCTGACCGAATTCATCCATCATTTGCATTTTGAAAAACACGAACAGGAAATCAAAGACAGCGTGATTAATGTGATCCCTTGTATGATGCCGTATATCGATGCCTTGTTCCAGCCAAGAGCCAAATCCGACCGCCCTGCAGTGGTTCCTGAAGGAAGTACCAACCTGGCAATGATCAGTCAGTTTGTGGAAATTGCAGAAGATATGGTTTTTACCGAAGAATATTCCGTACGTGCGGCAAGAACTGCGGTATACACTTTGCTACATTTATACAAAAAAGTTACGCCGGTTACCGAATACTGGAAACGTCCCGATGTATTGGCAAAAGCCATTCACACGTCGTATAGAGGGTAAAAGGATTAAGTTAACTTATAAAGTTTGAAGTTAAAAATTTATAAATATGGCAATATTCGAAAATTTAAAATTAACGGCAGAGCTTATTAAAGCTAATTTTTCTGAAGGTATTGATGATGGTTACGACCATTCTACCACATCTGCGGGAAAAAAAGGATTGCGATCGGGCCGGGTTTCCGAGCTTACCGCTATGGCAGATTTAAAGCCGGGAGGTGCGGAAAATCTAAAAAAAATTATGGAGATCGCAAACGGAAATTTAAAAGGTGCGACAAAAGTGGGTACACTTCACGATTTGAGAATTGTACTTTTCGATAACGATACCAAAATTCTGTTTTGCACGGCATACGATGGAGATTGGGATGCGTACATAGATGATTTTGCCACAAAAATTCCGCAATTGATGGATATTATTTTCGGAAATGTAGAAGGCTGGCCGGGAATTAAGGATCCATCCGTGAAAGAATTTATTTTAAGCAAACAAATTACTGCAACAGGTTGGTATGTTGGTGTACCTCATCTAACGGTGAATGACGTTCGTAGAAACGATAAAATCATTACCGGGCTGAACAAAGCTATTGATGAAGCCAACCAAATCGAGAAATAGACCTCCAAATATTAAAGAAAAACGATGGCATTAGATTTTTTGAAAAGGATTTTCAATCCCAATAAAGTTACCATTGCATTAGAAGAAATTCAGGCGTTGATTTTAAGAAGCCGTCCCGTTCCTTACTACGGAACGGTGGCTCTTCTAGAAATAAAAAATGCTGAAAAGGCGAAACAGATGCTGAAACATTTGATTCCGCTCATTAATTCCGCAAAAGATTGGCACAAAAACGAAGGCGCCTCTGTTTTTTTAACATTCACCTATAATGGTTTAGAAAAAATTGGCGTTCCGCAAGATTCGCTGGATTCTTTTCCGGAATCGTTTAAGGAAGGAATGGCAAAACGCTCGGCTTATCTTTATGACATCGGTGTAAACGATCCTAAAAACTGGGATAAAGCATTTAAAAATGTAAATGTGCACATCGCCGCTGCAGTTATTGCCGACAGTGAAGCAGCTTGGCAGGAAAAACTTAAAGAATTTCGTTCTAAACTGGAAAGTGACAGCGGTATAGATGTATTAATCAGTCACGATTTTGGCGCGACCGAGGAAGTGAAAAACGTATTTGGTTTCCGTGATGGTATCAGTAATCCTGAAGTAGATGGCAGCGGAATCGAAATCCCTTCCGGATTTGACAGACCCATAAAAGCCGGTGAATTCATCCTCGGTTATCCCGGTGAAGGCGATATTACCAAACCTTATCCGAAACCTGATGTGTTAGGCAAAAATGGTTCATTTATGATTTTCAGAAAATACCAAAGTCAGGTGGCAGATTTTAATAAATATGTATTAGAAAACACCAATTCTCCGGAAGAGGCAGAATTGCTGGCTTCCAAAATGGTGGGCAGATGGCGAAGTGGTGCTCCATTGGTTCTTTCGCCCGATAAAGATGATAAAGCACTGGGTGATGATGCTGAGAAAAACAATGACTTTTCTTTTAAAAATGATGAATTTGGGAAGAAATGTCCGTTCAGTTCTCACATCAGACGAATGAATCCAAGGGATTCAAAATCTTTTGTTTTGGAGGATGAACGTTTGCACAGAATCATTCGCAGAAGCGTAACTTTTGGAGACATTGTTCCACCGGAGGTTACAAAAGATGACGGTAAAGAACGTGGACAATATTTTATGGGAATCAGTGCCAATGCAATGGGAACATTGGAATTTCTTCAAAAACAGTGGGCGAACGATGGTAATTCTCAAAATCTTGGCTCCGAAAAAGATCCTATGATTGGTGTTCAGGACAAGGAAGGTCTCTTCACAATGCCTGCAGATCCTCTTGTGAAAAGGTATAAAGGTCTGCAGACTTTCAATATTGTAAAAGGAGGGGAATATTGTTTCATCCCAAGTATTTCTGCCCTGAAATGGATCAGTGACTTATAAAACGAAAAAAATGAGCGACTACATAAAATACAGTTATGATCTGGAAGAAATTCCTGAAAATTTTGACCAGTACATAGCCAAAATCAATAAAGACATTGTAGATTATATCCGAAATACGCCGGAAATAAGCAAAATCTCGCACCATACCCGGGATGCACACGCAAACGGATATGCCGTTTTAAAGGCGGAGGTAGAAATTTTGGGAAATCTCGCACCGGAACTAGCACAGGGCATTTATGCCAAACCCGGAATATACGAAGCCGTCGTTCGCTTTTCGAATGGTTCTTCCAGAGTTTTGCCGGATAAACTGAGTGGGAATGCACAAGGATTTGCTCTTAAAATTTTCGGAATCGAAGGAAAAAAACTCGCTCCGGGAGAAGAGGATTCTCCTAATGTGGATTTTAACCTTATCAACAATCCTGTGTTTTTTTGCAACACTGCCGAACACTACGTATTTATCTCCAAACTGTTTTTAACCATTAATGATTTTTTTGAGAGAGGAGCTTTGGGAAAACTGGAATTTTCAGCACTTTGGGTAACAGAAAATAAAAAAGCATTCCCGAATTTTGAAGCTTTGAAAGAATTGGGCGCTTTAAAAACGTTTGAAAAAATACCTTCCATAAACAGTTTCCTGTATGAATTTTACAGTATGGGAGCCGTTCGTCACGGCGATTATATAGCAAAAGTCCGCATTGTGCCAACCGAACAAACCAAAAATGCCATTACCGAAAAAGATGTTGACATTGAAAGTGAAGATTGGCCCTATCGCAAAGCTATTATTAAGGAAATTGCAAAAAACGAACTGACTTTTGAGTTGCAAATACAGTTGTGCAAAGACTTAAAAAAAATGCCGATTAACGATCTTACGGAAGAATGGCCGCAAGAATTGTCGCCGTTCAGAACGGTTGCAAAAATTACGATTCCCAAACAGAAAGTCCCGGAAAATGGCAATTTTGAAGTGATGGAAAATTTGTCATTCACACCATTCCGTACCATTGAAGAAAATTCGCCCATTGGAAATCTTCAACGGTCTCGGCAATCTGCTTACGTTACGTCATCCACAACTCGACACGATCTCAATCATAAAAAAAGAAAGGAACCGAAAAATATAAGTGAAGCTTTCGATTCTGAATTTTATAAACTTTAATTAAACTAAGATGATCTATAAAAATATAACCGTAGCCGGAAGCGGCGTATTGGGTTACCAAATTGCTTTTCAAACAGCTTTTCATGGTTTTAATGTTACTGTTTACGACATCAATGATGAGGTTTTAGAAAACGCCAAAGCCAAGTTTGATATTCTGGCAAAATCTTACAGGCAAGATCTCAAAGCGACTGATGCAAAAATTGAAGCAACAAAAACGAATCTACAGTACAGTTCCAATTTAGCCGAAGCCGTAAAAGATGCAGATTTGGTTATTGAAGCCGTTCCTGAAAATCCTCAAATTAAAATCGGATTTTATGAACAGTTGGCTAAAGTTGCCCCTGAAAAAACAGATTTTGCAACCAACTCTTCTACAATGTTGCCAAGTCAGTTTGCTGAATATACCGGTCGTCCTGCAAAGTTTGTCGCATTGCATTTTGCCAATGACATTTGGAAACATAATACTGCCGAAATTATGGGACATCCGGGAACGGATCCGAAAGTTTTTGACAACGTAGTAGCCTTTGCAAAAGCAATCGGAATGGTGGCTTTGCCTTTGCACAAAGAGCAACCCGGCTATATTGTTAATTCATTGCTGGTTCCATTATTAAGTGCTGCCACCAATCTTTTGGTAAACGAAGTTGCCGATGTACAAACCATCGATAAAACCTGGATGGTAGCAACAGGAGCACCATTAGGTCCTTTCGGAATTTTGGATGTGGTAGGTATTACAACCGCTTATAACATCAACAAAATGGCAGCTGATGCCACCAAAGATCCACTCAAAATCAAAACTGTGGAATATCTTAAGGAGAATTTTATCGATAAAAACAAACTGGGCGTGGCTACAGGAGAAGGTTTTTATAAATATCCAAATCCGGCTTATAAAGACAAAGATTTTTTGAAGTAGTCGAAAGCACTACAGCTAATAACTAAGTTTTCGTTGGGCTTGAAAAGCCAACAATGAAAACCCTGTTGAACGGAATCCTTCGGCAGGCTCAGGACAGCGCACTTCGGGAGCTTTTAACAACCTTATGGATTTATCGACGAAAGATTTTTAGAGATACAGGAGACTTTGAGAAAGGTCTCTTTTTTTTGAGGTGATGTTGGTGTTTTTTTTAGGTTTTATCCGGTTTTAGTTTGTCTTAAACACATAAAATCCCTTACCCAAATCCGTTAAATTGCAGATTTAGGAGCAGCTAAATTTCGGCTCATTTCCAAAAACCATGTTGGCGGACCTCGAAGATCGAATGTGCCAATCGTTACCAAGTTCCCAACTTTACAACAGCTACATTTCGGCTGAAAAACTTTGGGTGGTGGCTTTTCTTTGGGTTGTATGCCTAAATTCTGTTGCAGATTTTTTAGTTTGATACGCTTCCAAGTGCTGCTCAAAAAGCCGTAATGACGGATTTTCACAAACCTTTTCGGCAAAATATGAAGCGAAAAACGGCGGATAAACTCTTCATGGCTCAAAACCATCTGTTTTTTGATGCCTTTCTGGCGGTAATCTTTGTAGCTGAACGTTACGTTTTCAGCATCAATTTTCCTGATTCTCTGGTTACTGATCGCGATTTTATGTGTGTATCTGCCCAAATATTCAACCACAGATTGTGAGCTACCAAATGGCTTTTTAGCATAAACAACCCATCGTTTTTCCCACAGACTTTGTCTGAGATTTTCGTAGTTTTCAGATTCATTTTCATAATTTCCAGTTTGATTTTTATCAAATTTTAAGGATAATTGAAGCTTTAGTTTCTCACAAAATTTAGCCCTGAAAACTTTACTCAAAGCCTTTACTGGAAACAGAAATTTACCGTCATTTCTGATATTTTTCCAACTTCCGTCTTGTGTAATTCCACCACCCGGAACGATGCAGTGTAAGTGCGGATGAAGGCTCAAATTCTGACCCCACGTGTGCAAAACAGAGATCATTCCCATCTTTAAACCTCGCTTTTTTCCGAATGTTTGAAGCGTTTCCCAAGCCGATTCAAACAAAATATCGTACACCATTTTAGGCTGATGCAACACCAACCTGTTTAAAACCTCAGGAATCGTAAAAACCACGTGGAAATATGGTACAGGAAGCAGCTCTGTCTCTCGGTTTTCAATCCATTTTTCCCGGTTTTTACCCTGACATTTTGGGCAGTGGCGATTGCGGCAGGAGTTATAACTGATGCTCAGATTTCCACATTCATCACAAGCATCAATATGACCGCCCAAAGCTGATGTACGGCATTTCCTGAGTGCTGAAAGTGTTCGTAGTTGCCAAGAATTTAACCCTAAATTTTCCAGTTTGGAACCTAAAATATTCAACACATCAGCGATTTCATAGCGAGGTTGAGATTGAGATTGAGGCTGAAAACAAGATGGGTTTGTCTGTTTTTCTATGGTTTTAAAACCACTCATTTCTTCCCAAATTCTGAAAAAAGAATATCCAGCGGACTGTAAAGTTTTTGCGGAGAAAGTTGGGCAATCTGAAGGTAAACCAGCGTGGTATCAATACTTTCGTGGCCGAGAAGATTTTTGATGCTCAAAATATCCATCCCATCTTCCAGAAGATGCGTCGCAAAACTGTGGCGAAGCGTATGAACACTCACTTCTTTCAGTATTTTTGCCGTTCTGGATACCTGCTTTACCGCCCACTGAACCCCGCGTTGGGAATAGCGTGAGTCGAAATCTCCACCTGCCCTTCCTTCTCTGGGCATTCCAAAAAGATAATTTTTGGGGTTTTCGGCTTCGATATACTTTTTCAAGCCACGAATCAAATGCTCGGAAAGTGGCAAATACCGGTCTTTTTTACCCTTGCCTTGCACTACTTTAAGTTGTTTTCTATCAAAATCTAAGTCGCACAAACGGAGGTTTCGAACTTCCATACAGCGCAATCCGCAGCCGTAAAGAATGCCAATAAGCATTTTATGTTTTAAAAGTTTACAGCTAGACAACATCTGCCAAACCTCTTGTTTACTAAGTACTACAGGCAGTTTTTTCTCTCTTTTAATTTCAAGAAGACTCAGATAATCGTAGCTTAATCCTTCCGATTTCAGCAGAAAACGAAGTCCGTAAACCGTGTGTTTAAAATAAGACTGTGAAGGGGATTATGATTTTTTTTGAAGATAAAAAAGGTAATCATGAATTTGCTCAGGATCAAGTTCTATAGGAATTTTTCCAAAATGTAGCGACACTGCTGCCACATGTCGGGAGTAATTATTAAACGTACTTTGGCTTCTTCCCAACACCGAAACCGTGCGCTCAAACCGTTGCAAAAGCTCCGTAAATCCCGGAACTTCACGCCTGGCCTGATTGATAATTTTGTTCTCCCGAAGCTCTTCTAAACTCTTTTTTTTGTTGCCATTTTACTGATTTTTAATTAGTTTTACAAAGTAATTAAAAATATGCGGATAGGGGCTACCGAAGGTTTAGTTCAACAGGCGTAACCGTTGCACAACTCCTATTTTAAAAATCATTAATAAATATGACCTCTTTAGAAGCGATTTTAGAGAGGTTTTTGCTTTTTTGGTGGGTAGATTTTTAGGATTTTGAGACTTTTAATTCAAGGATATAACGCTCGTATTTTGCAGTTTTGGGAAAAGCCAAGACTTTACTTTGGGAAGGTCTTGAATTTGAGCTTTGCTTTTTGCTTTTCGGGCTGAAAATTTCAGTAGTTTCTTTAAATTATAAGATAATGCCGCCATCAAAACATGCTTGTTGGCAGATTTTATGCCGCGAGCATTGATGCGTTTCATCGAATGATGATTGATAAGCGTGCCCAAAACAGGCTCCACCGTAGAACTCCGCCGTTTGGTGAGGTATCTCGTGTAGTTTTTATCTCTGTTCAGCTTTTCGTGCATGGCATCGTAAAGTGGTTTATGAATGCTGTCGTCAAGCTTTTTAAATTTCGTAACTTTCCCACAAACCCTCTCTAAGTGGGCATTTCCCACAATCTTTTTCGCTGCTTCGGTAGACTTTTTTTGTGTAGCCTTTAGAATCGATCGCTTCTTTTTTGAATGGTAAAAAAGCATTATTGCCTCCTTCTTTTGTGCATTCGTAGCGGTTTTCTGCTTGGCTGAAAACAAAACCCTCACGATGAGATTTATACTGTCCAAAATTGGGGATATAAGCATTAATACCGCGTTTTTGACAATAGCTTAAACTTTCTCCACTGCTGTAACCCGCATCGGCTAAAATTTCATCGGGTTGTAAATGGTTTTCTTTAAAATTGGCTAAAGTCTGATCCATAATTTCATTAAAAATTGCTGAATCTTTACTCCCAGAAGTACTTCCGCAAGCTCCTGTAATTACGTGATGAGCATCGTCTACTGAAACTTGTCCCGAATAATTCAAATGTCTGGCTTTACCTGGTTTTACAGAGATTTTTGCATCGGGATCTGTGGGAGAATAATGCGTATGGTTTGATAAATATTTTGGACGAATTAAATTACCATCTTCATCTTTTCTTTCGCTTTTAGTATTCCCAGGCATGCCTTTGTAAGCTTCTTCTTTCCAGCTGTGGTGCTGGTTGACGAGTTTTTTACGCGTGGTCGTCACTTTATACTCAGAATTTTCTTCCAGTTCATTAACAAAAGCACTCGCATCGTCTAAAACTTCTTTCTCCACCAAACTGTCCATACTCGCATTGGCTTTGATGAAAGCGGAGTCTACCGCCTGACGTTTGCCTCTCACCATTCCTTTTTCTATACATAAACTCAAAATTTGCCTGAAGAGTTGCAGGAAAACATCCTCTCCCAAAAGCCCTCTTGTACGAGAAATAGTGCTGTGCCAAGGAAGTTCTTCATCCAGATCATATCCTAAAAACAATCGCACATCTAAGCAATTACTGCAAAAACGAAGCAAAGCCCTGTCGCTATTGATATTATTGAGGTAACCTACCAATAAGATTTTAAAAAACACAACCGGATCAATACTTTGATGACCTTCTGTACCGTAGTATTTTTTGGTGCTCGAATATAGAAATTGAAAATTTAATTCAAAACTGATTTTTCTATAAAAATTATCCATGGGAACCAGCCTATCTAAGCTGAGTTCGTAGAACAATTGTGGTGTAAAATTTTTTCGTCCCTGCATATATAAATTTACCTAAAAAACATCACAACACAAAGCGTTTTTCACTATATTTGAGTTGTGCAACAAGCACATTGTATTGGCAAAATGCGGGGTTAAGATCAAAGTTTAAATTTTCGTCATTTTTTGCCGCCGCTATTTTTCTATTTCACATTTTTTTGTAATTTAGTTTCATAGAAAAAATATCGGCTACGTTTGGTCAAATCTTGAACTAAAGTTCTTCGAATTTCCCGCACTTCGCCAATACTTTTTCCGTTAGCGGCTATTGAGGCAAACTCCATAAACAAAACAAAAACGCTATAAGCCATTATCGAAACGGAAACACACATGTGTTTCCAAAATGAACTGTCGGGGGCAGAAAACGCAGCAGCAGATTATAGTAATTATAAATTATTTCCTATCTTTAATATGTCGAAATTTAAAGAATCAAATTAATACCTACAACCATGGCGATAACTACAAAAGGATTACTTGTCCGTTTAGAAGCGAAACACGGCAAAGACGAAGAGGTGGAAGCTTTTCTATCTTCTGCACTTCCATTAGTACGGCAAGAGTCGGGAACAAAAGCCTGGTTTGCCGTTCGCTTTGGCCGTTCTGAATATGGCATTGTCGATTTTTTCCCGGATGAGGTATCCCGTGATGCTCATCTTAACGGAGCAGTTGCAAGCGCCTTACAGCAAAAAGCAGATGAGTTATTTGAAACCTCCCCGGATATCCAGAAAATAGAGATACTTGCCAGCAAACTACCATCCCAGCCGCCAGCTGAACCTAATACAAAAGCATTATTGCTCACATTTAAAGCGAAAGAGGGCCACGAGCAGGAGGTGATGCAATTTTTAAAAGATGCCCAGCCTTTGGTCATGGATGAAGAAGAGACCATTGCGTGGTTTGCTATCTGCCTGCCTAATGGTGAGTATGGCATTTTTGATGTTTTCCCTGACAACGGTGGCCGTATAAAACACCTCGTGGGCCGTGTTCCCCAGGAATTAACCAAACATGCGCTTTCGTTGCTTGGCAGTTTCCCTGATATGGATTTGCTGAAGGTAACGGCGGAGAATTTTAATCTATGATGAATTTAGAAATAACCGCTTCGGCTGATAACCGGATAATAATGGACACTTTAAGTTCAAAAAAAAGCAAGCATAGAAACGTATCGACCTGTAAAATTTTTAATGGTAACAATTCAATTAAAATCACCCAATCATGAGTACACGCAGTCATCAACTGGAACAAGTATTTTCAGATGACACCTACCAGTTAACCGGTGTGGCTATATCGAAAGACGGCCGTTTGTTTGCCTGTTATCCTTTGTGGCCCGGACCGCATAAATACGATGTTGTAGAAATTTTACCCAACAACCAAGTGAAGCCTTATCCCGACGAACAGTGGAACAGTTGGAAGGAAGGTGACGATGGCAAAAGCAAATGGGTTTGTGTGCAGGCGGTGTATGTTGACGATGAAAATTACCTGTGGGTGGTGGACCCGGCCTGCGTTTACATGGAACAAGTGTACGACAACAGTTTTAAACTGGTAAAGTTCAACCTGGCTACCAACAGCATCGAAGAAGTGTACCGGTTTGATGGCGTATTAAGCAGCAAAAGTTATATCAACGACGTTCGGGTTGATACCCGTAGAAAGGTGGCCTATTTAACCAACATGAATGAAGGGGGAATTGTAGTGGTTAATCTTGAAACGGGAAAAAGCCGGGAGCTTTTGCGCAATCACTATTCGGTGAAACATGACCCTGCCTTTAAGCTGGTCGTGGACGGGAAAGAATTCAAAAAGAAGGGCAAACCCGTTCACCTTCATTCCGATGGCATTGCCTTAACACCCGATGGCGAATGGCTGTATTACAAACCGCTCACCGATAACAAGCTGTACCGCATTCGAACCGAAGCCTTGCGCAATGAAGAATTGCCTGAAGATGAACTGGAAGCTGCGGTAGAGGATTTGGGAACGTTTGCCGTTACTGATGGGATGATCTTTGACCCGGCCGGCAACCTGTACCAGGGAGATTACCAGCATTATAAAATGGTAAGAATAACTCCTGAACTTAAGCAGGAAGATGTAGTAGCAGATGAAATGCTGATATGGCCCGATAGTTATTCCATTTCGGCCGACGGTTATTTATACATCAGTTGCTCGCAGATCAATAAGCAACCCGATTACAACGAAGGCGAAAATAAAAGAACAACACCGTATGCCATTTACCGGATGAAGTTGCCGGTTGCTAAAATATGAGGAACTTGTATTTTATCCCAGGTCTTATTTTGGTGACGGCAGGGAAGGTTACGATGTCAAGCTGTTTACAAAAAATGAACTGATCTCGGATGTACTCAAACATTTTGAACGTTTCGTGGAGATCGTATCTGAAGAAAGTAATACCATGTTTGTCAGCAGTGATTCGAACCATCGATTCAAATAGGAATTAAAATATGGAGATGGATCTGACACACTCATCAAAATCCAAGATCCCAATGAGGAAAGGTCTTTGCATTTGTCTGTTGATAACTTTAAAATCTCTGCTATGACCGATATTATTTTTGAAAGCTGGAGTAAGACTTTGGAAGTCGCACTGCTGACGATCATTTCATTTGTAACACTGTTTGTCTTTATAAGGATATCAGGTAAGAGAACGCTGGCCAAATTCAATGCGTTCGATTTTGTGGTTACCATAACACTTGGTTCGGTTCTGGCCTATATGATGCTTGGGCAGGTCAATCTAGCGGAAGGTACCGTTGTGCTCTTTATCATCATTGCGATGCAGCTGCTTTTCGCAAAACTATCAAGGAGGTCGCATGTCATGGACAAACTTCTGAATGCATCACCGAAATTACTGTTCTACCAAGGTTTATATCTGCATGATAACATGGAGAAGGAAATGGTCAGCAAGGACGAGATCGTCTCTGCCATAAGACAACGTGGACTGGCCGATATCAGTAAAGTGTTGGCAGTAGTGATAGAACCCAACGGTGAAATGAGCATTATCGAAGGTTCAAAAGATGGCGGAAGCAGCACTCTTCATCAACTTGAGAAGGCCGTGCAGGACGCATCATAAACTTAACGCATTAACTTGTTCAAAATCTAGCTGGCTCTAACTATTTTCGGATTAGATCCATATGATGTCAATCACTCATCGGTCCTGATGATCCGGATATTCTTTTCCTGGATCCTCTTCTGCAGCCATCTTGAAAGCTGGTCGCTGTCTATATCACCCCCGGAGTAAAGCAGGGTAAATTGAAGCCTGGCGCTGTCGGTCTGCGCATATTGCTCAATTTTGCCATAGGAGCTGGAAAATGAAGAAAAGGAGCAGGAACTGCCTGATCACGGCAACATCAGAGGAAAACAATACTATCATTAAATATCAACAGTTATGAACGAACCGACAGTGAGCAAAATGAAGCAAATGAAGCTTTACGGCATGCACAATGCCTTTAAGACCGCTATTGAAAGCGGAAGGACAGACCATTATACCCTCGACCAGTTTGTATCGATGCTCATCGATGCCGAATGGGATGAGAGGCACAACAGGCGCATAGAGCGAAGCATCAAAAATGCAAAGTTCCATTACAAGTCGAGTATTGAAAGTATCAACTTCGATGACACCCGCAACCTCGACCGTAATCTGGTCATGCGTCTTGCAGGATGTGAGTTCGTAGAAAAAAATGAGAACATCCTGATCACGGTAAGTACAGGCGTGGGTAAAAGTTATCTGGGACCGCCCTAGGGTACCAAGCATGCATTGAAGGCTTTAAGGTCAATTATTTTAATACTTCCAAGCTGTTTGCCAAGCTAAAAATGGTAAAAGCAGACGGATCCTACCTGCGCGAACTTGCAAAAATACAGAGACAGGATGTGATCATCCTTGATGATTTTGGTCTTCAGGCACTGGACAGCACCAACAGGATAACCCTTCTTGAGATTATAGAAGACCGTCACAACAACGGCTCCATCATTGTAACATCACAGATCCCGGTGCAGGACTGGTATGATATTATTGGCGAAAAAACCATCGCTGACGCTATTTTGGACAGACTCATCCATCAGTCTCACCGCCTGGAACTCCAGGGGGAATCTATGAGAAAGAAAAGAGCAGTAAATACGAGTAATTAATTATTATATTTGAATACCAATTGACACATGAAAAACAAGCGTTTTTATCAAAATTAAGGGTGGTCAATTTAAACCGAAATTACCTGGTCAATTTGAATTGGAATCGGGTGGTCAATATCACTGGAATTTGCACGAACAGCGTTTTCTTCAGGAACCGCTTATCACGCAAATGGAAGAACAGCATTTTCATTAGGAACTGCTTATCATGCGAATGGACGGACAGCATTTTCGCTAGGAACTTTCTACGATGAATATGGAAGAGTAGTAAATAATAAAAGCTTTAGCATTGCATTAGGAAAAGGTATTCAAATGCAAATTATTCCAACTATAAAGATTACAGTTTATGGGAGAAAAATTAATTAAAAATAAAGAAGAAGTGTTATAAATTATTTATTATCTTAAAGTGATAATAGGTCTCAAAAAACGATTCAAAATTTTTGATTAGTTGGAATTATCTTTACTTTGTTCAATATTAATACGACATATGAAGTTAAAATGTACTAACAACGGTTTAACTTTTTTCATGCAAAACGGTTTTGAAATATCAATTAGTACATTCTTTGCTGAAGCTGAACATATTTTAAATAGTGGTTTGGCAGGTAAAGAAGATGAAATTATTTGACTATAATCTAAGAAAATAACTTTAAATTTGAGTCTTATAGTGAAGTTGCAAACATTTACTAAAGATAATCTCTACTCCCATTCCGACTACAACCAATAAGCTTTCAGAAATGAGAGCTTATTTTTTTAAAGAGATTGGAGTTAAAAAAAATATTGTGAATAAAATTTAGGAAGATGTCACAACAATAAAAGGTTAGCCTTTTATGCTAACCTTTTGAACCTTGTACCTTTTTTAGTTTACTTTTTTAAAGATGAACGTTACAATTTTCGTTTCAAATTTGATCTGGTTCCAGTATTGTAGAACTTCTCTTCATTGAAGTGTTCATGGTTATAAAATTCTTCAGCACTATACTCGCTTTCATCGATACGATAATTTGGATCGTTTAATCCCAGAAATGCCCTACGAGTGGCCACTTCAGTATGGGGATTGAGATTATCTCTCTCGTAAGCAGGCAACCAGCTTATGTGTTCTGCAGTTATTGGAACGACCACTACTTTACCGTCATCATTAGGATTATAGGTTGTTCTTTCTACGTACGATTGAGTTCCGATTTCGTTGCGTTCCAATATTCTTTCCTCAGGGTCTATGGTATTTCTTCTTTCATTTACGTCATTATTCTGCAGACGCCCATCATTGTATAATACCGCCGTTCCAATAGGTACCAATATTTTTTTCTGTTCAATGTTAAGTTCATTTTTGTCTACATCCACGACCATATAGCGGACTTTGCAACTATCAGGGTTAAACAAAAGTTCATCGACTTCTCCGATTTTTATGCCTGATCTGTTTTTAACATCCCAGCCTCTGATATCCGGTTCGCCATCTACAATTTCGTAATCACTACCACCAAGTTCAACAAGGTGAGTATATTTATTCTGTTCTAATGCCATGATTTTGATTTTTTAAGTTTCAATTTTGTTTTATTTATTTTTAAAAGCTACAATTTCCACATTGCGGTTTTGTTTACGTCCTGCTTCGTTTGCATTGGTAGCTACTGGCTCATTCTCACCCAGGGAATGGATCGATACTTTGCCTTGGTCGATTTTTCCGGAATTTACCAACCAGTCTTTCACCGCTGTTGCGCGCTCGGCACCTAACTGTTTGTTATGTGTCGCTGTGCCTGTTGAATCCGTGTTTCCATACACGCCGATATATGAACCGGCAAAACGTTTATTTAACACATCAGCAATTCGTTTCAATTTTGCCTCTGATTTGCTCTGGATCTTATTTTGATCAGTGGCAAAGAGAATATTCTCACCGAGCGTATAAATGGTGTAGTCAGCTCCTTGACGAACGATGATATCCTTGTCAGTGATATCAGGATCGGAAGTCGGCGGAGAATCAAAATTTACTGAGCTCCAGTCAGGTTCTGTCATTGCAACAGCATCTGCTTGGCCTGTAGTAACGTTAGTAGTATCCGTCGCAACGTTTGCTGTGTCTGATATTACTTTTTCATGAGTGGTATCCTGATTACATCGTTTCATAGCGAATAACAGAATTGCCAATGCAATTAATGCTAGTAAAAGCCAAGCCCACCAAGGCAGGCCGCTTTTAGGTTTTACTTCTAAGTGTGCCATAGTTAATTATTTTAATGATTTGAATTAATGATGTAATGATAATTTGATGTCCTCATAATTTTTCATAACAAAATTCTAGCCATCATAATATCAACCTATAAATTTTAATTAATTAAATCCCTCAAAATTCGTTTTAAATCTATAGAGCAATTAAAAATAATGCTGGTTTAGGATGCATTTTAATATTAACTTTACAGACATATTAAGATGGATAAAAGTTTTATAAAATAATACAATACTTTCCTATCAGGTAGAATTAAACCCATTCAATATAGTCTGAATATTAAAAACAGTAAATTTGTATTATGAGATTAAAATGCAATAGTAACAGTTTAATTTATATCAGCCAAAAAGTAATTTTAGGTATTAAAAGACCTAATTCTCTTGAAGGAGCAAAAGTCTTAGGTAAGCCCGTTTTAATCAATGCATGCAATATTGCTTTTTTAAGTCACAATAATGATGGGCAGGTGACTTTTTTTATGCAAAATGGGTTTGAAATATCGATTAATACATTTTACGCAGAAGCTGAGCAGATTCTAAATATTGCTATGCAAGGCAAGGAAGACGAAATCAATTAGAATTTAATATTGTTCCAATTAAGCTAATTATAATATCTAATAAATCTCAAAAAACGATTCTTTATAACTAGAAAATTAAATCAGACTTAATACAAATACTAAGCCTGATTTTTTAGATCTAACATATGGGTTTCCAAAAATTTTCTAGTATTTTACTTAATTGCTTTAAATTAACTATTTTCTTTTTTTTATCATTAAAATGATCGCTACTAATAGTAGTGTATTAAGTATCATTAAAAATAATAACGATAATAAAAACAATTCAAAATATTCATTGAAAAAAAGATAATCTGTTCTTTCAATTGGGATTAATTTACCTTCGTTCATTTCACTTAAAATTCAATTAATATATGTTGTGAATTTTCGATTTTCGAAAAATTTAGATTGTAATTCTCCGAAATTTTATACTTCTTAGAAAAATCTAAAAATTCATCAGATTTAAAAATATAATAAAAACTATCATTCAAAAAAGTAAATAATTTCTGATCCAAATTAAACATGGATTCAATTTCCAAAGTATAATCAGGCAAGGCTATTCCAATAGTATTATACCAATCATCCTTGTCTATGGAATGTTCTCTTAGTAAAAAATATTTTTTAAGAAATAATGAGTCTATATCCACGTTTTCAAATAAATCTTTCAAAATTGTCTCAGCTTCAAATACTTCAAATATTTCGTGATTTTTTATTTTTAAGTCTTCTAATAAATCTTTAATGTAATAGTAATAATTATCTACAACTTTTGTTTTATATTCTTCAGCGATTGTACTATTGTGAAGAATGGTTTTAGTTTGTAATAAAATATTCATGTTATTTATTTTTCAGGAGTTTTTTTCACTGTTGAACTCAAGCCATTTAAATTTTCTCTTGAGGTTGAAGTAAAACCTTTTTGAAGTCTTAAAACGTTACCTGTATTAATTAATAAATTATATTTAGCTCTCAGTAATTTGCCATAAGTTTTATCATTTGCAACCTTCATCCATGCATCATAATCGGTTGCTAAAACACCATAAACACTATCATTCTTAGTAAGCCCATTTGCGATTGCTTGGTCAATTCCCCGGCTAAGTACCTTATACATATTTACAAGAATTGCGTCCTAACAAAGTTAGCAACTCCACTTCATTAACGAGAATTAATATGAGAATTATCATATTATTATGACAAAAGTAATCTGCACTTACGACAAAACTTGATGCATATTTAGATTTCTCAAATATTTTAGATTTGCTAAAATAACAATGGTGGAAAAATTTAGGAAAAAAAACTAAACTCTACCTAATTTTTGTATCATCGTAATTTGACATTATCCACACAAGTTCTGACCAAGATTAGGGAGGCTGTCGATCGTCTGAAAAGGGAAATGGAGATATTCAGTGTTATCAGGAAAGTTACAGAGTTAAAATTCTGCTTCTCTTGCCATCAATGCCATAGACAATAAATTGCAGGGTATCAATTATTTCTATAAAAACGTGAGATCTAACGCTGTGATAAAAGAAATTGAAGATGAAATCATAGAATTCAACGCAGACCTTCTTGTCATGGTACAAAAAAAATGTGTATTCTGGGAATCATTTGTACACCGAATTAAAAAAAGAATCATGGCCTCAGGCCTTGATATTCCTTTTTTATCAATTCCAATTGATTAATCCTTTCAGATATTTTTAAAGAATATTATCGCATATCCTGCAGATGGTCAATTGGTATGTAAATTGTTCTTAAATATGTATCAAAAATTTAATCATTAACCTAAAAAATTAAATATGTCAAACAACAAAAGCAATTCAGCAAACGTATTAGCAGGATTATTGGCAGGTGCAGCAGCAGGTGTTATTCTTGGAATTATCTACGCACCGGATAAAGGAGCTGAGACAAGGAAAAAAATAAAAACAAAAGCTAACGACTTTAAGAATCAGGCTACAAATAAGTATACTGAATTTTCGGATAAAGTAAAAGATGGCTACAATAAGGTTTCGAATTCCATTAATGATGTTAGTACAAACGTGAAGGATAATTATGAAAAATATAAGGATCAGGCCGTATCCACCACAACTGACTTGCTTCAGGAAGTAGAGACGGGATTGAATAATCTAAAATCATAATTGTATCTATCACATTACATATTATATTATATTATATTATAAAGAGACCTTTACAGGTCTCTTGTTGTATCTCCCAGGAATTTACGATATTCTAGATAATGGTGGAAGTAGAAACCTCAAAATCATACATCTCTTTAATTTGTGCTTCAATATCACTTACACACATTATATATTTTTGGTAAACCATTACTAATCTAACAAATCTAGCGATTGTTTGATGATATAATTGTATGAAAAGAAAATAGCAGCTATAACGAACTGCTTTTTATATTTAAATAGCTATTAATTTTATTTTTTATTCTTTAAATCTTTTGTAATATTACTTTCTGCAGTTTTAGCTTTTTGTTCCTGAGCATTTTTTTCTTTTCGCTGCTGTCTTCTTGTTTTTTTCTCGGCACGTCTTTCTTCACGAATTACTTTATTGGATTTTTTGTTGTACAAAGCATCAACAATCCCCTGTCCTGTTTTACTGAAAATTTTCACCTGCGGTTTTTCATGTGTTCCAGTAACCACAATCGGAAAACCGATCAAACCTCCGGGAAGAATGCCGACTCTGATTCTCAGATCCAATAATCCGTTGAAGCTTGTAGTTCCACTAATCGTAGGTCTTAAAATAGATACTTTAAAAGTAAATTTATCAACGTGAATCAGGTTATTTTTAATGTGCGTTTCGATATTGACGCCCTTCATATCGGGATCATTAAAAGCTTTGGCTCCGATATTATCTCCGACTGCTGAAAGCATTTTCAGATTTTTGACCTCTACATCACGAAGGTTTACGACTCCTCCACCTTCCAAAGACGGATATATCGGTTTCATATTCTTATCGAAATCTCCCTTCAGTTTGTAATCCAAAGAAACAATTCCTTTGACGTTCTTTGCGGCAGTTGCCATTTCACGAACCATATCTATTTCGTTGTACGCTCTCTGAACATCAAAATCCAAAACATTCAAGGCAACATCATAATTTGCGGTTAATGGAGATTCGTCTTGGTAACGGGCATCAATTTTCATTCTGCTTCCTACAACATCGAATGATGTGTTTTTAAGAAAAACTTCTCCTTTATTAACTGAAGCAAGACCGAATAAATTATTGAGATTTAAACCTTTGAATTCAACATTTTTGGCATCAGCTTCCAGAGAAACATCAAGATTTTTCGGGATGATTACAACACCGCTGCTCTTCGGATTTTCTACTTTTGCATAATCAACTTCAATTGATTTTTTTGAGTTGTCACCATCTTTCAGAGCCATAAATTCATCAATCAGAATGTATCTTGATTTTAATTTAAACTTACCATGCAGCGTACCTTTTCTTTCAATAAAATAATTAATGGTATTCAAAAGATAACCATTCAAAGCAAAATCCGATTTTCCATAGTTGGCAAAAAACTTCCTGAACCACATTTTTTCATTTTCAAACTCAAAATTCCCCTCCTTGATGTAAAACGATTTCGGAAGATATTCTGTGGTGGCTTTTATATTTTTTAAAATTAAATTTCCTTTGTTATCTAATTTGCTGTACTGACCGGTTGTTGCGTAACTCTGTCGCCCGTTCAAAGACAGATCTGCCATAATCAAACCACTGATGTCTAAACCTTTTTTAGCAAAAACTTTGTAGATTCTTCCGACATTCAACACCCCTTTTGCACGGACTTTATATAAAACATCTTCAAAATTCTGCAAATCGGCGTTCACAAAAACAGGGTTTCCTTCAAAATCAAATTTGAAAGGATCGAGCTTTACACCCAGACTTCTAAAAGTTCCGTCTGTATTCACAATATTCGCAACAATATTGATGTCTTTTATGGGATTAGGATAATATTTTGTTTTCAGCCAACCGTTCTTCAGATTGAGATAACCGTTCGTTTTCGGGAATAATTTTTTGTCTAAACTGAAAATTCCGTTTGCTTTGATATTTGTATCCATCAATCCGCGGACGTCTATATCTTTTAAGCCTAAAGCCTGACTTAAAGTCTGTAAGTTGACCGCTCCTTTTACATCAGCATTAATCTGCATTTCATCTAAGCCTTTGGTTTTCACAACCGCTTTGAAATTATTATTTGGTCCGAGATCGAAGCTAAGGTTTCTTAAATCAAGACCTAATTGTTCGGTATTTAGATCCGGCAGATCAACATTCAGATCCATATTAAAATTGTTCATCGGAACCGGCGCTTTTCCATTCGAAACAAAGCCATCTTTTACAAACAGTCTTGCTTTTAACCTTGGCTTCAGGTTTTTCGGTTCACTGAATCTGCCTTTTAAACTAAAAAACAGATCACTGTTACCTTCAATCTTGGTATCTTTTGCCCAATCAAGATATTGTGGCGGAAGAACGGAAATCATATCCCGAATCGTCGTTTTTTCTGAAGCAGCATTGATGTCGAGATTATACCCGTCTTTCAAAATGCTGACAAAACCTGTAAATTTCAAGGGTAAATCATTGATTCTTAATTCATTTTTTCTTAAAACGAAAGTAAGGGCATTGGTATTAATTCTGGTAATCAGATCTGCATGCAATTTTTTTTGTTTGGCGTAATAAATTCTGTTTAAGCTAAAATCAAGTTTATCAATATCCAAATCGGTGGTAAGATCAAAAATGTCTTCACTCAAGCCTCCTTTTCCTGTATAATTTAAACCTTTTGCATCAACCAGAACTTTTGCAGAATGATCTCGGTAGATGATATTCCAGTTTTTTAGTTTAATTAAATCCAATTTAATCGATGCGCCGGTTGCCGTTGTATCTTTAGGTGTCTTCGATGGTTTTGAAACATAAACATTATAATTTGCTTCCCCTTTTGTGTTGACAAAAACATTCGCATAAGCATCTGTAGCGTATATTTCATCGATTTTTACTTCTCCGTCGAAGATGAGGTTTTTAAGATTGATTCCTACAGCAATTTCTTTTGCCGCCAGTAAAGTATCATTTTGAAATGGTTTTGAACCTTTCAGCAGAAAATCATCAACAGAAACAGTAAGAGAAGGAAAATGTCTGAAAAATGTAAGACGTGTTTTCTTATAATTGAGCTCACCTGCAAGATGTTTATTGGCAAAAACTTTCACCTGTTCCGAAATGGTTCCCGGAAACAAAAGCGGAATGATGAACATGAGAAAAAGAACAGAAGCAATGAAAATACCTGTCCACTTCAATATTTTTAAAATTATTTTTTGAAATCCCATAGAGCATTTTTATTAAAACCATAATCATAAAGTAAGCCAATTTGTACATAATCGGAGTAGTCTTAAATTTTATTATTGACTTTTAATAAATAAAAACAACTGGCGACGAAAATATAGATCAATTATTATTTTGCAAGAATCCCTTATTAAATTATAGCGTATTTATATTTAATTAATTAATTAATTAATTATAACTCACTGAATTATATACAACTTTATGGGCTTTTTGGGCAGATAAGGCCTCGGCTTGGAGGATCATTTCTTTTCCGCCATCCAGTCCTACATTGGCTTCGACCAATCTTTTTCTAACATCGATGTAGGAATTGGGAATATCCATCTGATTAAAGCATTGCATCTGAATCTGATCAAGTGCCTTGACCTCAACCTCGATTAATCCGGAATAAGGCAGATTGCGTAAAGCCGTAATCGTATAGCGGACTTCAGCTTTTCCGGGAATGATGAATGATGTGGTATGCGTCGCTTTTTTTAAATCCAAAGACTGCTTCCATTGTTTGATGGAGCTCATCTCTACTTTTTGCTTATTAAGAAACAGTTCAAGATGAAATGGGTTGATGCCCTGCAATGCCTGATTAACACCGGCATCACCAATATCGAAAACGTGATTCAGCATCACGTGTTGCACAGAGAAAGGCTCTTTCCAGGGAACAATCCCTATTTACCCGCTGGCAATAGGCGCACCGACATAATTATCAGGATTTTTGGCTTCTATAGTCCACAGCGATTTTTGGCTTTGCGCAAAGCTATTGACCGCTAAAAATAAAACCAAAAAAAGTGTGATCCCGAATCTTTTATTTATATCTCAGTTTTTATTAATTATAATATTGAGCTTTTTGTTTGCTTTAATTTTATATTAAAAATGGCTCCGTTTAACCTGACCATCTATCATAAAAATATCAAAATGTCAACCTAAGCGGAGCTGAAGTAATAATCAATTGATTAAGGTTTTAAACCATTACTAAATCTTTATAAGACTTTATTACAATGATTTAAGGCCTTTTATTTCTGCTTTATCTTTTACAGGAACAATGCTAACGGCATAACCTCCACCTGCAACAGACACCTGCTCCAGTTTTGATTTTTTAGTTACCACCACTTTGCGGATGTTATAAGCCTGCGTATTTTTCAGGTAATCTGCATCTTTAGCATCAGAATAAATGGTTGCGATATACTGCTTACCGGCATCTAAGAAATCCAGGGAAATTTTTGATGTAAAAGGCGTGTAACCTGCTACATTCCCTACAAACCATTTGTCAGAACCTTTAGCTTTTCTTGCAACGGTAATGTATTGCCCCGGTTCTGCTTCCAGGTATTTGCTCTCATCCCAATCTACAGCTACATCTTTGATAAACTGGAAAGCGTCCGCAAATTTCTCATAGTTTTCAGGGAAATCCGCTGCCATCTGCAATGGGCTGTACATCGTTACATACAATGCCAATTGGTTGGCGATAGTTGCATTAACGTGGGAACCGTTGGTAACATCCATTTGGAAAATACCCGGCGTATAATCCATTGGTCCACCAATTAATCTGGTAAAAGGCAAGATTGTTACGTGGTTCGGGTTGTTTCTGTCACCACCAAAAGCCTGATATTCTGTTCCTCTTGCAGCTTCGTTTCCGATAAGGTTTGGATACGTTCTTGCAATACCTGTTGGGCGAACAGCCTCGTGAGCATTCACCATAATTTTATAATCAGCCGCTTTTTCTATCGCATACTGAAAGTGGTTGTTCGTCCACTGACTGTAATGTGTTTCGCCTACAGGCAGGATATTTCCTACATAACCACTTTTCACGGCATCGTAACCGTATTTGTTCATCAGTTTGTAAGCTGCATCCATATGACGCTCGTAGTTTCTGATAGATCCGGAAGTCTCGTGGTGCATAATCAGTTTCACCCCTTTTGAATGGGCATAGGCATTCAGTGCAACGATGTCAAAATCAGGATATGGAGTTACGAAATCAAATACATAATCTTTGTCATTACCAAACCAGTCTTCCCAACCGATGTTCCAGCCTTCTACCAAAACAGCATCGAAACCATTTTTAGCAGCAAAATCGATATGTCTTCTTACGTTGGCATTGTTGGCTCCGTGTTTCCCGTTTGGTTTTGCTTTGGCATAATCGGTGATTCCTAGTTGTACAGACGGAAACTCATCTGTATAAGCCCAACTGCTTTTCCCAGAAATCATTTCCCACCAAACACCTACATATTTGGTTGGTTTGATCCAAGATGTATCGGTAATTTTGCTTGGGTCATTCAGGTTATAAGTCATTTTGGAAGCCAAAATATTTCTTGCATCATCGCTTACGATAATCGTTCTCCAAGGTGTGTGGCGTGGCGCCTGCATTTTGCCTTTGTCTCCGTGAGAATCCGGAGTTAACCAAGATTCGAAAACCATATTTTTGTCATCAAGGTTCAGGTGCATACAAGAATAGTCGATCAAAGCAGCCTCGTGAAGGTTGATATAAACACCGTCTTTAGTCTTCATCATTAATGAAGTCTGAACACCTGTTGGCGAAAATGAAGTTTGGGAAACATTCCCTTTTTCATAAGATTTTTCCATCAAACCGCGGATTTCGGAAAGTTTGGACGTTGTATAGTTATACTCCTGCGTATCGTAATCCCCAGGAATCCAATAAGCCGTGTGGTCGCCCGTCATAGCAAACTGGGTTTTTTCTTCTTTTATCGTGAAGTAAACCAAATTCTTTTGCTGAGGGAACTCATAACGGAAACCCAAACCGTCATCAAACAAACGGAAACGAACATCTACTAAGCGGTCTGTCCCTTTTTGTTTAAGACTGATTAAAATTTCGTTATAATGGTTTCTGATGCTTTTTTCCTCGCCCCAAACCGGCTGCCAGGTCTCATCAAAAGTGGCTGTTTTTGAGCCAACAATTTCAAAATTATTATTTAAAAAATTTCGGGGATCATTTGCCTGAGCATCTTTGGTTGTAAGGACAAAACCAAGCCTGCTCGGTTTTACAATCTCTTTCCCTTTATAATTCAACTGATAGGAAGGATAGCCACCGTTCTGAACAGAAAAATTCATGACAAATTTTCCGTCCGGCGACTGGAGTTTTTGAGCCGCGACGAGCCCAACGAGAAATAATGCTACAATTAAAAAAAACTTCTTCATTTACTAATTATTAACGTTAATATTTATTTTAGTTCTGTTATCAGGTATTTTGATGAGGAGCTTGCTTCCTCTTTCGTCCCAGCTCCATTGGGTTTTGGTGGTATCTTTTTCGATATCCAGCGCATCAACTGCGAAGAAAGGGATTTCTTTTCCGTTTACCAAAACGCTTTTTGGTTTTTGCTCTGTTAAAATGCTCAAAACAAAATTTCTTTTGTCCGACTGGCGGAAACCTTTGTCTTCCGGCGAAATTTCGATATCATAACCGGCTACTTTTGTGGTGCAGACAATGTTGGTTCTGGAGAAAATATCTTTCAGGTAATCCTGGTTTTCGCCATCATCTTCATAAAGGCTGAAACTAGTTTTTTCATCTTCATAATTCGGGAAAATATGAAAGAAAACAGGATAATCTTTTTTCTCGTGGATGTACTGCATCACAGGCATCATCGGGATGATAGACGCTTTTCTCACAAAAATCGGGATGGTATTAAGCGGCGCTTTGTACGCCACGGTTTGCCCACCAAGATATTCGGTTTTTTTATCATTAAAATCAATCCATTCTCCATCCGGAAGGTAAACCCGTTTTACCCTTTCGCCTTTTTTGAGAACCGGGGCCACCAATAATTCTTCCCCAAAGATAAACTGATTGTCAATCTTCGCAGCTTCCAGATCATTAGGATATTCCATAAACAATCCTCTGGTAATCGGCAATCCGGTGTCGTGTGCCTTTCTGGAATAGGTATATAAATAAGGGAACAGCTGATATTTTAATTCGATGGCTGCCTTGGTATTTTTCTCGGCCACTTCGCCAAACATCCACGGTTCCACAGCATTGTCACCCTCGTGGTGTGCACGGCTTAGCGGGCAAAACACGCCAAACTGCATCCATCTTGTATAGAGTTCTGCCATTGCAGGATAATCTGTAATATCGCCACAGTATCCCGAGATATCAGTCGTCCAGAACGGGATCCCGCCCAGTCCGGCAGAGATTCCCACCGCGACCTGATTTTCCATCTGCGCCCAGCCATCCAGCACATCATTTCCGTTGCCGCTGTCATTGGTCCAGCCAAAAGTATAACGCTGCAAGCCGGCATACGCCGAACGTGTCATCTGGAAAATACGTTTGTTGGGGTTCCGTTTTTCGAACTGCTCTTTCACCACTTTGTCCCAGGTTAAACCATACACATTATGGATCTGATCGTGCATTCCCAATCGGTGTTTCATATTCAGCCGGTCGGTATCTTCTTCATTGCCCCACGCTGGTTCTCCCATATCCGTCCAAAAACCGCTGATGCCATCATCTATTGGTTTTTGCTGGTATTTGCCCCACCAGTCGGCCACTTCGGGAATAGTAAAATCTACCACACCACAGTTTCCGCCCCAGGGCCACGGCATTTCGTAGGCTTTGTTGGTACGGACATCTTTTACAAAGTAACCGAGTTTGTCGGCTTCTGTCCATTGTTTATTTCCTTTTTGAGAAATAACAGGATCTTGGGAAACAATCATTTTGAAACCGTTGTCTTTCAGTTTCTTCAGCATCGCTTTCGGGTTGGTATAATTGCCTTTTCGCCATTCGAAATCCTGAAGGTTCTGAGTCCAGCCGATGTCCTGATAAATAATGTCAATCGGGATTTTTCGTTTACGGAATTCTGCCGCCACTTCCAGTGCCTGATTCTCTTTGGTATAAAGTCCACGGCTTTGTGCAAAACCAAGCGCCCATTTTGGAGGCATAATCGGCTGTCCCGTCAATGTAATATATTGTTGCTGAATGTCTTTGTAATCTTTACCATAGATAAAGTAGTAAACGAAAGCGCCATCCGGAGCCTCGAAGGAGTAATAATCCTGCGATTCTGTCCCGAATTTGAATTCGGTTTTATAGGTGTTATCGAGGAAAATCCCATATCGGTAACTGCTCATAAAAAACGGAATGCTTTTGGCAATCGGATCCTCGGTAACGCTGTAACAAGGACGGTCGCTATTCCACATTTTGTAGTTTTTGCTTCTGCGGTTCAGGGTTCCGGTTTTTTCTCCCAGCCCGAAAAACTGTTCGTCGCCGCGCAAAACTTTATAGGCTTTTACGGCTTTTGCATCGGAAACGTGCCCCTGATCTTTGAAATCACTGAAAATCAACTTCTGATATTTATCAAAAATCTGAAGCTGCATTGGGTTTTTGTTGATCCGTATACGAAGTTTTGATGTAAAAATCTCGTACGCGGAAGGCTCTTCATTAACGCCAACTTCGCCTATGTTTTCCAGTTTTTCATTAACCACGGCAAAAGACGGATTACTGCGTACCAGCTTGCCCGATTTGTCGTACCATATTTTTACAACCGCATTGCTGCTAATAGTCAAGGAAAGTTTTGAACCATCCTTACAATTGAATATGACCTGATTTCCTTTCTTGGTATAAGATGTACATTCGGCTGCCATAAACATTGATGAACACAGCAATGTTATAACAAGAAAGATCATTTTTTTTACCATATTTTAATTATTGTTTAAACCGCAGCAGTAAAATATTTTACTTTCATAAAATATTTCGCTGTTGCGGTTATTGAATTGATATATGATTTTTTGAAAATTTCAAATATTACTAGTATCCGAAATTCTGTGTTAAATTAGGATTTCTGTCTCGTTCAATTTGAGGAACGGGTAAAAGTAAATGCTTTGTAGAAGCATTGGTTTTACCAATAGAATGAAGGAAATTTAAACCATATTGACCGTTATTCACTCTAACCAGATCAAACCATCGTTGTCCTTCAAAGGCAAACTCTATTCTTCGCTCATGGAGAACCTTGTCTCTGAAAGCAGACTGAGTTAGTCCTGAAACACCATTAAGTCCAGCTCTTGCTCTTACCAAATTAAGAGGGACTTCTGCCTGAGAAGTCTGCCCAAGTTCATTCAGAGCTTCTGCTTTCATTAATAAAACTTCAGAATATCTCATTACCGGGAAGTTCAGCGGACTGTTGTCATATGAAGGAAATGCAGATAGCGGAACAAGGAATTTTCTAACATTAAATCCAGTTAGTGAATAAGTGCTGCTGTAATCTTTGCCATCATACTGAGGACAACCCTGATAGAATATTGTTTTCGATTTTCTTATGTCGCCGGTTTCATAACTATTTGCAAATTCCTGTGTTGGCTGGTTCCATCCCCATCCGCCACCGACAAAGTTTCCGCCTCGAGGTCCCATAAAGGTACTTGCCCATGATGCCTGGTTTTCATTGCTCCAAAAATCATAACCTCCATTGGATGCGTACTGTACTTCAAAAAGAGATTCTATTGAGTTTTCTGTATTAACGTTGAAATTATCAGCGTAATCCGAATTAAGAGCATATCCCATAGATTCGAGTTGTGTGGTATAATCTAACGTTTTCTGCCAGTTTCCTAATGTTAAATATACTTTAGCTAAAGCTCCTACTGCAGCTCCTTTACTAGCTCTTCCTTTATCTGCACTGCTATAATTTGATTTTGAAGGGAGCATTGTAATAGCTTTTTCAAGATCAGAGATTATAAGATTATAAACTTCAGACTTAGGGGATCTTGCTGGGTACAAGTCTCCGTCTGCATTTTGAGGTTCTGTAATTAAGGGAACATCACCAAAGAATCGTACGAGAATAAAGTAGTAATGAGCCCTTAAAAAATAAGCTTCGCCTAAGGATCTGTTTTTTATATCATCAGCAATATTAAGAGTTGGAGCTGTTTTAATAATTATATTACTTGAAAGAATACCCGGCCAAGGTCCTCTCCAAAGATCTAATACGCCTTGATTGTCGGTGCTTGTTACAAAATTTGCAAGCTGTGTTGTTTCTATACCATCATCTCCTCCGCCTGCGCCCACAATGCTGTTTCCTGCAAAAATATCGCTTGTCCACATTCTCATGTTGTAAAGTTTTGCGCGTTGCAGGGGTTGGTAAGCACCGTTTACAACAGTAATCAATTCTTCAGCAGTTTTTGGATAATTGCCTGTATTGATAGTGTCTGGTTGTACTTTATCTAGAAAATCATCATTGCAACTGGTAATTGTAAGTGTAAGAAGTGCAAATATTGCTATTTTTAATTTTTTCATTTTTTTTAATTTTTAAAATGCTACATTTAATCCTAATGAAACTGTTCGTGAAATAGGGTAGGTTCCATTATCAATTCCGTTTACCGGTACTTCAGGATCGAAACCTGAATATTTAGTCCATGTTAAAAGATTTTGGGCAGAAACGAATATTTTTACCAATTTCAGGTTTTCTCCGAAAATCCCTTTAGGCAGGGTGTAACTTAAATTAATATTTTTCAATTTAATATAAGATCCATCTTCAATATAGCGGTCACTAACTCTCGAGTTTTGGTTTGGGTCTCCAAAAATTGCTCTTGGCATTGAATTGCTGCTGCCTTCACCATTCCATCGTCCTAGTACAGAAGTACTTTGATTTTGAATAACAGACATTGATTCTGTATACATCCTGTTGGCATTATAAATATCATTTCCATATGCTCCCTGTAAGAAAATAGTTAAATCAAAATTCTCATAGCTGAATGTATTGTTTAGTGAAAATGTAAATTTGGGATTTGGGTTTCCAATGTAAGTACGGTCTTTATCGTTGATAACACCATCATTGTTAAGGTCTTTAAAGCGAATATCTCCGGGCGCAGTACTTGTAGCTGAATTGGAGCCAGGTGTCTGAACGGCATGTGCATTTATATCTGCCTCATTCTGGAAAATCCCGTCAGTTACATATCCATAGAATACATTCACGGGGTATCCTGCTTGAATAAGTCCTATTGTGCTGTTAAAACCTGTATTTGATACCAAAATAGGTGTATCGCTGTTGATTGTCTCTACGATGTTTTTATTGTAAGAAAAAACAGCATCCGTTGACCATTTAAAATCTGTTTTCAAAAGATTTTTGGTTGATAAAGTAACTTCGATCCCTTTGTTTTGAATTTTACCTGCATTGGTGTAAGGTACATAAATGTCTGAATATCCAGATGTTACCGGTACAGATAAAGGTACAAGCATATCATTTGTATTTTTGATATACCCGTCTACGATTAAACTTATTCTGTTGTTGAACATATCAAGATCTATTCCTGCATTAAACTGTTCCTGACCTTCCCATTTTACATTAGGATTTGGAAGCATTGTTGGAAGAACCGCTCCTACATAAGTGTTGTTAAAGTTATATCGGTAAGTATTGTAAGATGATGAGAAACTGTAGTTCCCGATTTCCTGATTACCGGTAATTCCATAGCCTAATCTTAGTTTTAGATTATTGATAGTTTTTGAGTCTTTCAAAAAGTTTTCGTTGGAAATTCTCCATGCAAAGGCTGCGGAAGGAAACCATCCCCATCGGTTTGATCTGCCAAATCTTGATGATCCATCTCTCCTTATTGTTGCAGTAAGGTAATATTTGTCTGCAAAACTATAATTTGCACGGCCTAAATAAGACATGATTGCCCATTCGGACATATTTCCATGCTGCGTTGGCTGTAATGTACCGTTGTCAATCTGCTGTGTATTGTCGCTTGCAAATTTCTGTACAGAGGCGTTGAGATATTTATATTGATTGCTTTGAGAACTACTTCCGGCAACTACATTTAGATGATGGTTACCAAAAGTCTTATCATACGTTAAAGTATTGTCCCAAAGTAAGGTAATACTTTTGTTATTTCCTTCATAGAGATAAGAGTTTTCCTGAGATTTTACACCCCATTGATATCTTGGTGACCAAGTTCTGTCATCCCAAATATTTACTTCAACACCTCCGAGAGATTTGAATTTAAAGTCTTTTAAGATATCCACTTCGCCATAAATGTTTCCCTGTACATTGTAACCTTTTGTAGATTTATCCACAAGGCTTGCTTTCCCTATTGGGTTATCAATATCACCATATAGCATAGGGTTATTTCCTGGCCCCGACCAATTACCATTTTGGTCATAAATTGCTCTTGTAGGCAAAGACAAAATGGTGTTTTTTACATCATACTCTCCCTTTTTCTTAACGTCATGCTGTACTTTTAAACTGTTTCCTAGCTTAAGAAATGGTTTAACCTTTGTATCACTATTTAGCTGGACAATAAATCTTTCATAGTCGGTATTTAAAACCATTCCCTTTTGATTAAAGTAACTGGCAGACACATAAAGGTTGCTTTTTTCACTTCTATCACCATAAGAAAGAGAGTAATTTGACATTAAAGATGGGCTAAAAAGTGCCTTGAGCCAATCTGTACCAGCTCCCAATGAAGATGGATCCGAAAATTCAGGATTGGTTGCTAGTCCTGCATTACTAAGCATTTCATTATTAAGTTGTGCATATTGAGATGCATTCAATACCTTAGGCATATTTGCAGTGCTTTGTATTGCAGTGAAAGTATCAAAGTTTAAGACTCCTCCTTTTGCTCCTCTTTTGGTAGTAATAATAACAACACCATTGGCACCTCTGGAACCATAAATAGCAGTTGATGAGGCATCCTTCAAAATATTTATAGACTCTACATCACTCATGTTGATTTGGTTCAGACCTCCGTTCAATGGCATTCCGTCTACTACAATAAGAGGATCATTATTCTTGATAGTACCTGTCCCACGGATACGGAAAGTAACATTACTTCCTGGTTCACCGGAATTAATAACGGTAACTCCCGAAGCTCTTCCCTGAATAGCCTGACCAACATCTGCAACAGGTTGATTTGAGGTTTTATTCATATTAATTACCGAAACCGAACCGGTAAGATCTTTGGCTTTGGCTTTACCATAACCTATTACCACTACTTCCTCTATTTTCTTTTCATTTAAAGTATCTTTCTCCTGTCCGTAAAGATCTCCCGAAAAATATAGCGCTGCAATAACGACTGTAATTCTGAGATGTTTTGAGTTCATTTATAGAATGTTTTATATAGTTATAATTTTTCCTGTTAAACAAGTTTATTTTTGTTTTTAGGATATTTTTAATTGTGATAATAAAAATGAAAAATTATTCCTTATGTCTATAAGAGATAATTTTTTTTTGAACAATAAAGAATAAACATTACTAAGTTGCAGTAAAATGTCTAAAATGCTTTTGAAATTGATTGGGGGAAAAGCATATATTTTTATCATAAATGAAATATATTCATTAACAGTCATCAACGCTATGTTAATTAAAAGTTAATTGATTGTTGCTAATATATTTCAATTACATGCTCTAAAATACCAAGTTTGCTACTTCGTAAGGTTTAGGTAAACTATTTTTAATAAAAAATATATTTAAATTATTTATAATCAGTGATTTGTATTTTTTTTAAGAAGGGTAAAAAGTAAATACTAGTGAACCTTAATTGAGCCTATCTTCATAATTTCTACTTCAAATTGATCATTATCAATGACCGATTTTGCCTTTACACGGCTTCGATAATTATAAATGGTACGTAGAGAATATCTTAAAAAATCAGAAATCTGTTGTGTATCATTTATACCTAATCTTATTAATGCGAAAATCCTAAGTTCTGTATTAAGTGTTCCAGAACTCAGCTCGTACGCCTCATCAGGTTTTAAAAGTTTATTAATTTCCTGTACAAAGTTTGGATAAATCCTTAAAAATGCGCGGTCAAAATTTTGATATAATTCATTAAGATCCATATCATTGTTTTTCTTATTAATCAGCATTGCGGAAACTTTGTGGATCTGACCACTCGATAGCCTATTTGAAATTAATTTTTTGTATCTGTCAAATTTTTCAAGATAAGTGGAGCATTGATTGATGAAAAATGCGACATATTCTTCTTTAATATGGTTTGCTTCATCCAGTTTTGCATTAAGTATTTTAAGATCAGTATTGATTTTTGAAAGCTTGTTTCGTGAATTTTTTATAATTTTTAGTTGTTTATAAATATAATATAAAGTAATACCTAATCCCAAAAGTAGTAGACTGATTGAAACTATAGAAATCCAAAGCTTTTTATTCTGGGTACTAATTGTTTCTAAATATGTTTCTTCTATAATAGGCTGAACCTTTCCTATCTGAATGTTTCTGAACCTTGCATTGTAGAAATTGGCATCTTCCAGTGCAGACTGTATATACGTATATGCTCTTTTGGTATCATTTTGCTGATGTAGTATGATGGCAAGTTCTTGTAGTGATCGGTTTTCTTTTGTAGCAGATTCTATATCAGATATTGCTGAATATATTAAAAATTTTTCTTCTGAATATTTATTTCCAAGTTTTTTCTCTATAACTGCTTTGCAGAAACTGCCAATTGCGTAGAGCCTAGTGCCAGGTTTATGTGCACTCAGAAATTTATCAATATTATGATCTGCTTCTTCCCAACTGCCTTTTACTCGGTTCTTATGGCTTAAAAAAAGGTAGTAGAAAGAATCATTTTCGTTCATAGATTTGTATCCTGAATCGTAATATCCGGCAAGTTTCTCACGATACTGCATCCCATAAATATTGTCATTGCCTGTATAATCAAGTAAATTGGAATAAAGGCATTCATACGCAGAGTTGTAAGAAAACCGTAGCTCTGCAGGAATATTTTTTTTGTCAATATTTTCAAGAATTTCTTTGGATTCCACAAAAAGCCCAGTTGTAGATAACAATACAGATTTTTGAAGAAGGTTTTTATATAACCATTGTTTATTATTATTTTTAATGGCAATTGCTTTATTTTTGTCAGAATAAGAATACGCAGAATCACACTGATATCCTAAGTAATGTTCTACAATCTGATAATTTAAAGCATATATGACACTGTCATTATTTTGTTTACTTATTTGGTTTTTAAGCTTTAGAATATTTATTTTTTTTATTCTTTCGTATTTTTTTTTTTCTATTATCTTTTGATCTAATGTTTTCAGGAGTTTTTCATTAGATTTCATTTCAAAGCTATTCTTTTTGCAGGAAATATATAACATCAAAACATTTATTAAGAAAAAACTTTTTATTAATTTAGACACCATTGTTAGTTTTAAAAATGATTTTATAAAGAGGAGTAAATTGTTTGTGAGACAAAAATAAATTTTTATGATTTAAAATGTTTAAAAAAGACCAATTATTTAATAATTGTATGATATAATTGAAACATTGCATTCGTAGGATAAAATTTTATCTAACTCTTTTTTTTCTAACTATTAAACCTGTTTACTCTTTTATTTTTCTGAGTAATAGAATAGTGAAGCAATGTAATTCACAGTTATCAAATCTATTATAGAAGTTTCAAAGTATGTTAATACCGACTTAAAAACTATCCAGCCAAGTTGAGTAAACTTCTCGAATATGATTTTTTCAGAATCTACATACAGCATCTAATATTGTTTTCCCCTCCTTCAGCAAGACATGATAATCAGAAAAAAAATCATGAAATAAAACAAACTGCACTTCCATTGTTTCGTAAGAATATTTATACAAAGCAAATAATAGATTTTATTTTAAAAGAAATTACTTCAGATAAAACGACCAAAAATCAAGTAATTGAAAGGTACAACATCCCAAAAGCAACTCTATATAAGTGGATAAGCAAATATGGAAACTCTGAAATTATTTAGAAAAATTCCTTTTACTCACAATAATTTATAGTTTAAATAAAATCTCCTTAATGTAATATAATTTCTTTTTTAATATGAATACTTAATGAATATCTGTTTTTTCCTACTAATACTGATGAATTAAATAGCTATCTTCTCATTCATAAAAAAATTAAAAATAAATACAACTTCTGAAAAATCTTAAAAACTATGACATTTTAAAATTTCAATATGAATAACATTTCAATATCTTTTGAAACCAAAAGTGAAGAAGAAGTAAAAGAAAGATTTGGAAATAGTCTTTATCATTCTGATTTTAACATTTGATGATATGAACTTAGAAAAAACTGTTTCTTCAAAAGAGAAATGATTATACTGTTTGCAGAAAATATAGTTTTAGATTTCATGATTCCAGATGTTATTCTTGAAAATTTCCCTGCAATATGAAAGAATATCATCAGTTATTAGATAAAAAAGGTTGCCACTAATAGGAAAAACAAGAACAGAAGTAATATCGATATTAGGAAATAATTATATCCTGGATGATGAAAGAAACATGACTTTTTCGATAAATTATTCATGCTTATAAAACAGAATATATATATATAGCATTTGATAAAAATGATATTGCAGAGGTAGTAATTACCAAGTAAAAAAACTATTTAAAATTATAAAACACATGAAAATAACAGCCCTGATTACAGAAAAATATTCGAAGATATTATTATGAAGAATTGCCCCACAAGGATTCAGGAATTCAGCTATTATATTGATAAAAAAAAATTTTCCATTATGGATGTAATAACACTTAACTCCAAAATATTTAATCTGAGTGATAAAGATACTCACCATTTCAATCAAAAGCATAAGTCTTATGATGAACAGACCATTTTAGAAATACTCGATTATCAAAGAAAACATAAATTGAATTATATCGAATTGGCAACCCATTTTAAGCTAAGCAGGGACACGGTGGCAAAATGGAAAAAGATATTTTTGGTTTAGGGCGTGGTTAATTTATGAGGTTGAAAACCGCCTTTTTAATTTTAAAAACAATATACAAAATTGAAATGCTTCTCAAAAAACCTTACCGAGCAAATTTTGTAACAAATCCCCGTTTTTTTCTACTTAATGAGGTAAAATCACTTTTTAATTTCGCCGAACAACTTCGTCAGGTTTCTATTTTATCTTTGCTAGTGAATTCCAGATTATCAGTTGTTTAAATTACAATCTAAAATTGGTGATTTTTTCAAAACCATTTTTATAAATAAGTTAAACAACTTTAATTAAAATGATTAGAAAAGTCACATAAATCGATAAATTTGCTAAAATTAAATTCAAAGGATGATTATTTTAATTATTTTAATACTTATATTACTTAACGCTTATTTTTCATTAGCTGAAATTGCGCTGATTGCAGTAAAGGAACATGAACTTACGAAAGAAATCGAATCTGGGAGTGCCGCAGCAAAAAAAGTTAAAACATTAATTAAAGATCCTGAATCTTTTTTGAGTGTTGTACAGGTGGGTATTACTTTATTGGGAATCATTGAAGGTATTTACGGCGGAAAATTTGTTGCGGAATTGATAGACCCTTTTGTCTCGAGATATTTTAATCTGTCTCCAACTATGTTGCGTATATTGACAACTTGTTTTGGAATAGGATTGATAACATATTTAACCATTATTATAGGAGAATTATTACCAAAATCTATAGCACTTCAAAATCCTTTAAAAATATCAATATTAATAGCACCTTCGCTGACTTTATTTTCTCTAATTGCTTTTCCATTTGTGAAATTGTTGACGTTAAACACACGTTTTCTTCTTAAACTTTTAAATATCCGTAAAGCTGAAAATCAAAAAATTACTGAAAGTGATTTAAAAAATATGCTGAGCACAGCGTATCGTCAGGGTACTCTCAAAGAAGAGGAACTTGTTTTACATCAAAATATTTTTACATTTGATGAGCTTATTGCTGAGCAGATCATGAAGCCTGCAGTGATTGTAGAAGTGTTATCTAATGGAGCAGATAGAAATGAAATAATTGATTTAATAAAATGTAAACCCTATTCTCATTTTCCTGTAATTGATGATAAAACAGGTAAGATTGCAGGTGTTCTTGCAATAAAAGATTTTTTTCTTGAAACCAATAATATCTCATGGCAACATATTATACGCCAGCCTTGTATTATAAAGCCCAGTACATTGGTAAAGGATATATTTCTTAATTTTAAAGAAAATAATAATGATTTTGGATTAGTAATGGGTAAAAACATGGATTTTTTAGGTATTGTTACCATGCAGGATGTTGTTGAAGGGGTTTTTGGTGATATGCCCGAACGGGAAGACTATCATAAATATTTTTATAAAATCAATGATTATACTTATATCGCCAATGGTTTTATACATATTCAGAGGATAAGAAGAATATTATCTTTAGACTGGTTGAGAGAATATGAAATGAAATATATTACGGTGGAAGAGCTGTTTTCAGGATTATTACATCATACTTTTAAGGCTGGTGATGAATTACAGCTTCATAACGTTCGTTTTACCATAATAGAGTTACAGGCTGGCTCAATAAAAAAAGTTAAAATCGAGCTGAACAAGTACTCTAAAGTGTAAAAAATTGTAGAAAAGATATTAAATTATTTTCAATAGTTTAATATTTTAAGGGTAATTAGACTATTTAGAATTATTAATATATTATTTTGAAGTTTATTTAAAAATATTGGAAATTTTGATTTTTAATGTTAATATTATTATGATTGATTTAGGGCCCGTAATTTTCATAGTGACAACGTTAATATGCATTTCGGTAATATCTGGTAAGATAAAAAAAATTCCATATCCTATTTTACTTGTTTTTATAGGTTTGTTATTAGGATTTATACCAGGTCTTCCACATATAGAATTACAGCCTGAAATGGTATTTCTCCTTTTTTTACCACCATTATTGTTTCGGGCGGCGTGGAACAGTTCCTGGAATGATTTTAAAATGTCAATCAGACCAATTTTCCGGCTTGCTGTAGGACTTGTATTATTTACAACACTGTCAGTTGCTATAGTTGCTCATTACTATATTCCCGGAATGAGCTGGCCTGTAGCATTTATATTAGGAGCAATAGTATCTCCGCCAGATGCAGTTTCTGCAACAAGTATTATTAAAGGAGTGGGGCTTAATAAACGGATAATAACTATTTTGGAAGGCGAAAGCCTTGTGAACGATGCTTCCGCACTTATTGCATACAGATATGCTTTAGTTGCTACAATAAGTACAGGATTTGTATTTTGGAAAGCTGGACTTCAGTTTTTGTTGGTTGCTGGTGGTGGAATTACTATTGGTTTTATATTAGGATATGTACTTTGTATGATTTTAAAAAGAATACATAGTAACCCAATTGTGGAAAGTTCACTTTTACTGCTTATACCTTTTGTATCATATCCTATTGCTGAAAGTTTGGAGATGTCAGGTGTTTTGGCAGTTGTTACGACAGGTTTGGTTACTTCTTGGAAATCTTCAGAAGTGTTATCTTATCAAGGACGTACACAATCTAATTCTATATGGGAAATGATTGTTTTTTTACTTAATGGGGTTATTTTTATTCTTATAGGGCTGCAATTGTCTGATTTGATAGGTACTACTGAAGGTTACAACACTAAATCTTTAATTCAATATGGATTAGTAATCAGCTTAATCACAATTGTTGCCCGATTTTTATTCGTGATACCGGCGATGTGGTTTCCTTCCCTGCTTGAAACCAAACTAGATAAGGAGCAGAGAAGAAATTTTGACTGGAAAAGTATTTTGGTGATTTCTTGGTCCGGAATGAGAGGCGTGTTATCATTGGCGACTGCAATGGCTCTTCCATTAACTTTAGCAGATGGTACACCTATGCATCAAAGAAAAATTATTCTTTTTATCACCTTTGTAGTAATTGTTGTCACATTAGTAGGGCAGGGGCTTACTCTTCCTTTTTTGATTAAAGTAACCCGTAGTGCATTATAAAAAAAGTTATTCATGTTACAAAAATTTGTAAATTGTATTGACTACCAATCAAATACATTCATGAATAACCTAGATGCAATTTACGATTTTATTCTCACAAAATTGAGAG